>CAZIEA010000001.1:0-1012 GCA_964538495.1 uncultured bacterium
CCGCGTGGGAAGCCGCGGCCGCACTCCCCCCGACCCCGAGGACAAAAAGCCGCCCCCCCCGCTCCCGCAGGGCGGCCAGTTCCTCGACCAGGCCTAGGAGCGCCCCCCGGTCGAGTTTCCCGGCGATCTCGGCGGCTTCCCGGAGATAATTCTCGATGTGCTTCATTTTCGAATCTCTTCCATTTTGTCTGGCTTGGCGCCTGCTTCTGTCCACAGATTTCACAGATTTGTCGTTGTCGTAGTCGTAATCGTAGTCGTAATCGAGAAGGGCGTGGAAAAAAACTATCATTTCTTTTTATCCGCGGCGGCAATCAACGCCGGGAGTTCCCCGACTTCTCCGATCCTGAAGTCGGATATTACGTTCCGGTTGTAAGGGGCGTCAAGGACCACGGTCCGGCAGTCGGCGGCGACGCCGGCGGCGGCGTCCTTGTCCCGGTCTCCCACCATCCAGGAATCTTTCAGGGAGATCTTGTGGTGGCGGGCGCCCTCCAGGAGCATCCCCGGCAAGGGCTTGCGGCAGGAACACCGGTCCTTCTCGTCATGAGGGCAGAAGAGGATGTCGTCCACGCCCAGGGTTGCCTTCACCAGTTCGTGCATCCGCTCCAGCTCGGCCCGCGCGAGATCGCCCCGGGCGACGTCGGGCTGGTTGGTGACCACCAGGACCAGGAACCCGAGTTTTTTCAGGGCGGAGACGGCCTCGGCGATCCCGGGAAGGAACTTGAACTCCTCCAGCCGCCGGGGGCCGGACGGGATCCCCCGGCGCATAACCACCCGGTTGACGACCCCGTCCCGGTCGAGAAAGACCGCCCGCCTCACGCCCAGGCCGCCCCCACGTCCCGGAGGTTGGCCATCACCTTGGTCCCCTCGAAATCGAAGCGGTAGCGCAGGGGCCGCAACCCCAGGGAAACCATCTTTTCCCGGAAGCGCGCGTGGCCGGAAGGGACGTAGAACACGAAGAACCCCCCGCCCCCGGCCCCGGTGATCTTGCCCCCAAGAGCGCCGGATTGGCGGG
>CAZIEA010000001.1:1053-27040 GCA_964538495.1 uncultured bacterium
TCTCGTCGAAGCGAGGGTTGGACATTTTCGGGGAAATCGCCCGCTTGTGCCGCCAATGCTCGTCAAAAAGGGCCCCGATCTCGTCGAGGTTTCCCTTCTCCAGCGCCTCCAAGACCCGGGAGCCGATCTCTTTGATCCGGTGCATGTTTTCCACCACCGCCCCGGCTTTCATCCCGGCCCCGGCGGACTGTTCGGCGAGGATCTCGTTGGCGCTGTGGACGGTGTGGGTGAAAAACATCATCAGGTTGCGGTTGAGTTCGTCCACCAGGTCGGGATCGAGGGCAAGCTTTCTCACCCCCACCTCCCCTGACCGGGAAATTTCCAGCACCGTGACTCCGCCGAAGGCGGCCATATACTGGTCCTGCTTGCCGATGGGATGCCCGAGAATCTCGATCTCCAGGCGGCAGGCTTCCTCGGCCAGCCGATAGAGGTCCAGATATTCCATCTTCAGCGTGTGCAGGGCATTGAGCAGGCCCACCGTGTAGCAACTCGAGGAACCCAACCCCGTCCCGGCCGGAAGGTCGGCGATGGAGGCCACCTCGACGCCCCGCTCGAACCCGTTGAGCTTCAGGGCCTCCCGGGCGATATTGTGCCGGACCTCGGAGACCGTTTTCACCGTCTCCGACTCCGAGTACTTGACCCGGACCAGGTCGTCGAAGGGGCGGTTGACGCTGATATACATGTACTTGGCAAGTCCCGCCGCCACCACCAGTCCCCCGTGGTTCCGGTAGTAGGCGGGCAGGTCGGTGCCGCCCCCGCCCAGGGTAACGCGGAAAGGGGTCCTGGTTATGATCACGGTTCTGCCCTTCCGGAAGCGATCATCCGTTCGAACTCTTGCAGACCCGTCGGGGACCCGACCTCGTAAAATCTTTTCTTCGCCTCGAACCCGAAGAGCTTCCCTTCACGGCTCAGGCGGCCGTAGAGATCGGCCAGGTCGTAATAAACAGGGGGTATGCTCTCGATTACCCCCCGCTTGAGCAGGGAGGCTCCGTAGTCAATATAATCCATCCCCGGCTCGGGTTGTTTTTTATCATACCGGATCTCTCCCCCGGGCTCCAGGCGGACATTGCTCCGGTCGTAACGACCGCGGTTACGGTAAACCGCCATCAGGGCCTTGCAGCCCCGGCGACGGAATTCTTCCAGGAACCCGGCGTAGTTGAAGTCCAGGTAGGAGTCCCCGTAGATAACGAGCGAATCCTCTTCCAACAAGGGAAGCGCCCGACGCAGAGCCCCGCCCGTGCCCAGAAGTTTCCCTTTCTCCTCGAAGCTGTAGAGAATCTCCACCCCCAGGCGGTCCCCGGAGCCGAAGTTCTCGGCGATCGCGCCGCCCAAGTGCCCGGCGCAGATCAAAAACCGGCGCAGGCCCCGAGACCGCAGGAGCTCGAGTTGCCAGGCCAGGAAGGGCCGGCCCCCAACTTCGACCAGGGCTTTGGGCTTTCCCCGACCGATATCACCCAGCCGGGTCCCCAGACCCCCGGCCAGGATCACCGCCCGGATATCCAGAATCGGGTCCGCTTTCAATCCGCCCCCGCTTCGCCCAGCATCTCCCGGATCGAGAGCCGGATGGCCGCGGCGGAATTATGGCGGGCCTGCCAGCCCAGATTGTGAATCTTGTCCAGGTTGAAACGGACCACCGGGACGTCCCCCTTCCAGCCCCGGTCTCCCCCCGTATAATTCAACTTCACCCCCTTGAGCCCCATCTCTTCGATCACGATCCGGGCGATCTCGGCGACTTCCAGGTAGTCGTCCGTGGCGACATTGAAGACCTCCATCCGGCCCGGCGCGCGGTCGAGGATGAAAAGCATCGCCGCAACCACATCGGAGACGTGGATGTAGGACTTGCTCTGGGAACCGTCCCCCAGGATCTCCAGTTGTCTGGGGTCCCGCCGGAGCTTGCTGATGAAGTCGTAGCCGATCCCGTGGGTCTGGCGGGAGCCGACCACGTTGGCGAACCGCAGCACCAGGCCCCGGATCCCGTAGAGGTGGGAAAAGGCGCTGATCATTCCCTCGCAGGAGAGCTTGCTCGCCCCGTACATCGAGATGGGCAGGAGCGGCCCGAAATTCTCGGGGGTAGGGGTGGCGCCGACGTCGCCGTAAACGCCGCTGCCGGAAGCGTAGAGCAGGGTCCCCACCCCCTCCAGGCGCATCGCCTCCAGGACGTTGTAGGCGAGCAGCGTCCCTTCCCGGACGTCCAGGTCGGTCTCGATCAGGCCGCGGGCGATGTCGGGGTTGGCGGCCAGGTGCGCGACCAGGTCGCAACCCCGTATCGCCGCCCGGAGGGCCGGAAGGTCCCCGGCCTCGCCCCGGACGAACGAGAACCCGGGGCGCCCCTCCAGGTGCGCGATCCGCGCGAGGCTCCCGGAGCAGAGGTTGTCGTAAACCGTGACCGGCCCCCGCTCCAGGAGTTCCCCGGCCAAATGGCTCCCGATAAACCCGGCCCCCCCGACGATAAAGCTTTTCATAACCGTTTCCGCATAGGTAGTAATCCCGGGATCGGATTCAAGCTTAAATAGGCGTTAGATTCGGCCAGAGCGGCCATAGGGAGTAAAACGGCCCTGACAACAATAAGTACCAAAACACCGCCACGTGGACAAAGAGATAAAGCCAAAGCCAGCGCTTCAGGAACGGCTTCCAGTTGCCGATGCCCTGAAAACCCAGGGCGGCAAAAACCGCGAAGCTTCCGATGGCAAAGCTGAAGAGACGGGCGTGGGAAAACGGGACTTCCACCAAGTAAGAAACCAGCAGCAGCAATACCGCGGCCCCCAGTGACCAGCAGGCCGCCGGCCAAAACTGCGGACGGTTGAGTTTAAGCAAACACCGCGCCAGGCCGACAAGTCCCAGAAGGGATAAAGGCAACGCGGTGAGATACAGCAGCCGGGCGGCGGCGGGTTCCGGCTTGTTGGGAAGATGGTCCGGCAGGCTCCACCAGGTGGCGTAAAGATCCGTCCATACCGAATCGGGCTGGTACTCCCAATCGGCGGCATAATTGTCCCCTTCCAGGTAATCCCGCGGGTCGGAGAACACTCTTTCCTTTTCCTTCAGCGTGTACGGCCGGCGCAATAATCCGGCGAGCCGGAATGAAAAAAAACTTTTATGGCGGGCACGGGGCACCGGAAGATCGACGTCCAACCCGGAGGAAATCCGGATATCCTGATAGTGCGCTATCCCGCCGGTTCCCCGCCAATGCCGGTAAAAATTGACCGCCGCGAACGTTCCCCAGACCAATAAAACCGTCAAGGCCTTGACGGCCAACCGCAGGAAAGATTCTCGATAAAAAAACTTCCTGATCAATACCGCGGCCACCGCTCCCGGAAGGATCAGGACGGCCAGATCTTTTGCCGCCATTGCCAGCCCGACGGCCAGGCATAAAAATAAGACGGGCTTCCAGGCCAAGGGCGGCGGCTTTGAGACCACGACTACAGCCGCCAGCAGGGCGGCGGTGCTCCAGAAACTCAGGGCCATGTCATTGCCGATGGTGGCCCCCGTCCATATCCACCCCGCGCAAGTCCCCATGAGCAGGAGGGTCATCCGGCGGGATGAACGGTCCAGCGGCAGCCGTTTCAGTATCAACGAGACCAGCGCCGCCGTTCCCAGCGCCCAAAATAATGAAAGCGCTTGCGCTATTCGCGCCGGCGTCGGATGGGACGCGCCGGTAAACTCCAGGCCGTGGTAGAGCGCCGCCGCCAAGGTGTGATGCAACATCGGGTGGCCGGCTTGATGCAGACCGATCCCGCCGAAACGAGCAGGACTCACCACCGGCCAGCTCCCGTTCTCGGAAATATAGCGGATTACGCTTAAGTGATCGTCCAACTGCAGGAGCGGAAAACGGATAAAGGCGACCGCGCAAGCGGCCGCCAGCGGAATCATAAAATACAAGTCGCCATATCGGTGGTTTTTGATCAACTAATCCCCAGCCTTTTAAATTTCATTGTTCTTATTCGCTCCTGCTGGCCGCCCATGGCTTCCGCGCTCCATCGCTCCATATATTTACTCGACTTATTTCTTCGCGATTAAAAATAATTGCTGTCCTAGTATTTTATGAAGAAAAGGCAGCTTAAGATATAATTTTACGAGTAATGCGCTTTTGGGATATTTCCCTTTTGTCGTATAGGGGAGGAATCGCGGGATGCATTTTAATATTTCATAACCAATGATCTCCAATACTTCAGTCATGCTCCTATCATCCAAAGGAGTAATATGATCGTAATACATCCAATAGTCCCGTACGCAATATCTGATATTCGGCTGCAGGATAAGTATTTTACCGCCAGGTTTTAAAATCCGCTTTACCTCCATCAGTGTTTTTACAATATCTTCTTTAACAAGATGTTCAAATAAGTTGCTGATAAAGACCACATCAACGCTTTCATTGCCGATCATCGGCATATTAACCGAGTCGCCAATTATCACTTCGACATCATCATCCGCGTATGCTCGCATATCTTCATTAATGTCGCAGGCAATTTTATTCTTGCTTGTTATTGAATTAATGAATTCGCAGAAACCCGCGCCCAAATCTAAAGTTGTTGATTTCTCGGGAACATACCTCTGAAAGAAATTTTTACATAAGACGCCCCACATTTTATTCCTGAATTTTTCCTCCGCGTGAAATCTTCTTCTATAAACAAGCGGTGTCGTGATCATTGCATCTCCGCCTAACGTTTGCTGGAATATATTCCTTTTGCGTCAGACATGGCCGCCGGCATTTTGGTGTCGCCGCTGAAATTACAGCTTGGCCGTTTTCAATTTTTGGAGACAACACCCGTCAGCAGGTCCTTTCGGATGTAGATTTTCTCTCCTTCAAACCTATACAAGTATTCGATCGCCTGGTACCTATCGGAGTGGCGTTCCAGAAATTCCGCCAACACCTTATTCCATCCCGGAGGATAAGCGCCGGAGGGTAACGCGATCGAAGCCGGCAATACATTTTTCAGGCTTACTTCAAGATGTCTGGCCTGGAAAAGATCCCAGACCCGGGAATTTATCGGTATCACCGGCAGGTAGCTTAAATCATACGTCAAAAAAGTCAAGTTCTCTCGAAAGATTGGATGCATATAATCGATGCCGACAACCAGTTCTCCGCGAGGTATTAAATTCAGCAACTTTTGCCGCGCGGCCAAGTCGTCGAATGAGTGGAAAGTAAACTCATCGGAGAACCGGCCCGAGGCCAACTCAACCGCTGTTTCCCGCGTATATTTGACGTTCAAATGAAGCAAAAGCGCAACCAGCAGCAAGGCCCCGGCGGCATTGATCGCTTTATTCTTGAGAAGCACGCCAAGATAGGGGGTGAAAAGAACCAGGCAAAACAACCCGGGCACAAGGTACTGTCTATAAGGGAGTTTGCTTGTTCCCCACCACAGAATCACACCCGCTATTATAGCGCCCCCCGTCCACAGGCGAATTCCCCGCGTCTTCTTTTCCGCGATAAACCATCCAACCAAGCCGAGCAATAACAGCAATCCGATCCACAAGAATTGCGCAAAATATTCACCTACCGCGAAATCTAAATTAGGGGCGTGGGCCAACTTGATTTCGTGGAGGTAGGAAATATATTTCATCATAATTATTGGAGACCAATATACGTCTTCCCATAATGAGGTTCCCGCGGTCGCCAGGAGGACCTGAGTAAGCAAAAGAGCGGCCGAAGTTCCCGTTACGGCTGATAACACGGACCGCTTCGCCCGCTTCAGTTTCAAGCAACCGTACCCCAAATAGGCCAGATTGGCTAAAAACAAGGGATAAACATACTTGGGCATTATCGCAACCGACAAGACGCTTAACCCGGCGGCGAAAGCGCCCCGGAGAAACGTCGGCTCCTTGAACATCAGGCTTAACGCCAAAATCGCCAATAGCGCCGCATAAGAGTCGGTTCGAAACTCCGTGACCACGATTCTGTCCGGCGGCAATGATACCGCCGCGGACAAGGCGACCAAAGCCAGCGGCAACAGACCCCAGACCCAGCGAACCCGGAGCCGGCGCGCCTGGCAATAAAGCACGGCCGCCAATCCCGCGAGAAAGCTCGAGGCGAGAAAGCGCAAAGCCAGGATGGAATAAACAGACTCGGGGAGCAACCGGAAGAAAGGGAGAGTGATGACATAACCGAGCGCCGGGTAATTGCACCAGAAATCCGTATGGGGGGCCCGGCCGATGGAGACCAACCACAAGAAATGGGAATGTAAATACTCGTCAAACATGAGCGGAGCGCTCAAGACTTTCAAACACAAGACTGCCGCCGTCCAAAGGCAGGCCGCTCCGCCGAGCAGGGAAACAAAACCGTCAAGAGATCGCCTTTTAGGCATCATGGTCGCATACCCGCAAGAACCGGCACTAAAGCCGGGACGCGGCCGGCTTCATCAATAACCGGCATCGAGGGAGGAAAAAATGATTCGGCCGAACCGTCTTTATCGTTTTTGCGCATAAACGCGGACTGCGCGCCGCTCTTAGAAAAGAGCGAGCTTGGAAAGGGAAAGGAAATGCTTCCGATCGCCGTCATGGCCATCAATGATCAGCAGGCGGTAAAAACGATAAGCCTCCTCGTTGATGAAATCGCAGCGATACCATTGCGCCTGCTCCGGAAGCCCTTGGTAAATCCAGGCCAGCGTTGTCCAGGTTAAGCCGTCGGTGGAGGCGTCAATCCGGGCTTGGCGAAAGAATTGGCCGCCGAACAGGCGGTCGGGCCGATCGACCCGGGGATAGGCCGCCAAAGAAGTCGCGACTACCGCGTTGCCCTCTCCGAAATCGGCTTCCACCCAGGCGGGAAGCCCCAGCATCTTCAAGTCGACGTGCCAGAACTTGAAGGGCTCTTCTTCCAGGAGATTCTCCACCCGCTCGTTCTCCAGGTTATGGCTGCTGGAGGCTAGAACAACCCCTTCCCTTAGCAGGAGGTTGTCCTGCCAGGGTATCTCCGCGGCGCCGGTCGTCTCGATCGTGACCGGCGACCGGCGGCAACCGCCGGCATCTAAAAGCGCGAGCAAGCCGAAAGCGCCGACAATAAAAGCGGACAAAAAGCGTTTCATCTCCGTTTGTCTCCTCCCGGTTGAATGCTCCCCTTCCCTATGCCATTTTGAGTTACATTTGCGGCTTTCTTCCATTTTATTTATGTGAGTTATGAACTTTTTTACGACCTGCCGCTCCTCGATGCTTTCCACATCAAAAACGCGCCGCGGTAAAGCCGCCAAGCGGAGCGGTAATTGGTGGTGGAGCTGCCGCTGTGGCGGGAGCGGCTATAGAGCGGCACTTCCAGAATCGTTTTATTGAGCCGATGGCACTGGAGATACAACTCCAGGTCGAGCAGGTCGCCGTCAGATTTCAGGTCAAGGGCTTGGTATACCTCCCGGGAGAATACCTTGGGCGTTGCGTTGATGTCCCAGGTGGGCAAAGAAAAGAGCCCCCGGCACTGCAGGTTAAAGAGAAAAGATCCCGCCTTCCTCTGAAAAGACTCCCGGCTGTGGCGATGGCCCTTGATCACGGAGCCGGGATTGGCCAGGGCGTAGAGAACCAGGATAATCAAATCGGCTGGGGCGGTCCGGGCGGAGTTGGTGTAGCATAAAATATCTCCTTGCGCCGCCTGCAAGCCCGAACGGACCGCGCGGCCCCAGCCCCCCGATTCGCTCTCTGTCATCCGGACCGTGGAATGCTTCTCGGCCAGGGCCCGGCAAACTTCCAGAGAGTTGTCGCGGCAGTTGTTGACTACCAGGATAAACTCATGAGGAATCGGCAAAGAAGAAAGAGCGTCTTCGAAGCCGCCGACCACGCCGCCGATATGTTCCGCCTGGTTGTAGACCGGCAAAACGATGGAGACCAGCCGATTTTCCTTCACCGTTTATCTCGCTTCAGTGCCCGGCGGGCGGCGCGGACCAGTCCGTCCGCGTCGAGTTTATAAGTTCGGCGCAGGTATCCATGGCTGCCGCTCACCCCTTCAGGCATTACGTCGACGCCGCAGCGAGCCACCCGGCAGCGGATGCCTTTCCCCGCAACAATTTCCGAGACCAGGGAGCCGAGGCCGCCGTTGAGATAATGCTCTTCGGCGGTGACGGCCAGGGGAACGCGTTTCAGCGCGGCAACCAGATCCGCCACCGGAGGAGGATTCATACTGGCGACGACCAGCGCCCCGCAGGACACACCCTCCTGACGCAGGATGGAGGCGGCGCGGACAACCTCGCCGGCTATGTTTCCCATGGCGATGAAAACCATATCCTTACCCGCGAACACGGCCTGAACCCGGCCAAGCTCGAATCTCCCGTCAAGACCGGAAACGACGGTTCGATCATCCTTGCCCAGGCGGTAATAAACCGGCCCGGGAAGATCCCAGGTGGCCAGCAAGGCGTTTCGGGCCTGCTCGTGATCGGCCGGCGCGATCAGCGTCAGGGCGGGTTGCGTCCGTAAGACTCCTATATCCTCCAGGCCGAAGTGGGTGATCCCGGCGGGTCCATACTCGAATCCCCCGCCGACGCCGATGATGCGCACCGGCAGGCGGTGCAAGACGGGACCGTTACGAATGAATTCAAACGGCCGGAGCGAAGCGAAAGTCGCCATCGAGTAAACAAAGGGAATAAACCCGGCTTCGGCCAGCCCGGTAGCCATCCCCACCATGTTCTGTTCGGCCACGCCGGCGTTGAAAAACCGCTTCGGATATTTTTCGGAAAACCGCTCTAGGAACATGTACCCAAGATCGGCCGTCAGCAGGAGAATCCTGGAATCGCGGGCGGCCAGTTCGGACAGGGTTCTGACAAACGCGTCCCTCATCCCTTCTTCCCCTCGATCTCCCGGCAGGCCTGATGAAACTCTTCCTCCGACAGGGGCCAATAGTGCCACTTGACCAGGCCTTCCATGAACGACACCCCCTTGCCGGAGATCGTGCGCGCGACGATCGCCCGGGGCATGCAAGCTCCGGCGGGCGGATCGGCCAGAGCAGCGGCAAGCTCCGCCGGCGAATGCCCGTCAACCTCAACCGCATCCCAACCGAATGCCCGCCAACGCTCGGCCAACGGGCGCAGGTCGAGCACCTCCCGGGTATATCCGAACGCCTGCTGCCCGTTGTCGTCGACAATCGCGACCAAGTTGGAGAGGCGGCGGTGAGCGGCGAACATAACCGCTTCCCACAGGGAGCCCTCGTTGCATTCGGCGTCGCTGAGAAGAACAAAGATCCGACGGGGGGAGTTTGCCAGGCGGGCCGCGAGAGCCGCGCCAACCCCTATGGAGAGACCGTGGCCGAGAGAGCCGGTGGAAAAATCGACTCCCCTCAGGGCGTGATCCGGATGCACGCCCAGCAAACTCCCGTCGCCGCAGTAAGTGGCAAGCTCTTCCCGGCCCAGCCAACCTTTGAGATGAAGCGCCGCGTAAAGGGCGAGAGCGGCGTGGCCCTTGGAGAGGATGAAGCGATCCCGTTCGGGGTCGTCCGGACGGCCGACCCGCAAGACCGAACCGTAGAGGACAGCCAGAATATCGGCGACGGAGAGAGCCGAACCGATGTGCCCCACGTGCGCGCGATGAGCCTCTTCCAGGATAATCCGGCGCAGGGCGGTCCGATCTATCCGCCCTGTGGCTGCTGCTTCTTTCCGAGCCCGGGGCGCGGTCATGACTCGCCCCCAGGCTGACAAAGATCTCTTCGGGTTCGCATCCAATCGGCCGTGGATTTAAGGCCGGCGGCCAGACGGATGCGCGGTTTCCATTTCAACAATTTTTCCGCCAGTTTCCTCTCCCCCATCCACGCGGCGCTGTCCCAGGAACGGGAAGGATATTCTCCCACCCGCAGATCGATTTTTTTCCCTACGGCGCGTTCCACGGCGCGGACCACTTCCAGGTTGGTCCATTGCCGGCCGCCGCAGATATTGATGACAGCGCCGCCGGGATTCTGGAGGCCCGCGGCCAGCAACAGCGCCTCGACCACGTCGTCCACATGAACAAAATCGTGGGCTTCATCGCCGCCGGTGAGCGGAAGCGGATGGCCGCCGAAAGCGGCGCGGATGGCCGTCGGGACGAAACGTCGAGGGTCTTCAAACGGCCCGTAAACCGAGAAAAGTCGCAAGGTCAAAGCCGGCCGGCCTTCCATACCGGCGTAAAAACGGCACAGGCCGGTGGCCGCCAATTTGCAGACGGCATAGCGGCTCATCGGTTCCGGAAGCGCATTCTCGCTTACCGAAAGATCATGAAAACCGTATTCCGACGAACTGCCGGTATGAATGAAAATCCGGCAACCGGCGTCCGAAGAAGCCCGCAACAGGTTTTCCGTGCCCAGAATATTGACCGCTATCATCCGGGCCGCCGAACGATGATAGGAACTGTTGCCGTAGGCCGCCAGGTGGTAGATCACGGCCGGGCGAACCTCGCGCAAAACGGACCGCAGGGCGGAAAACCGCCGGAGCCCGATAGGCAGCGGGCGTATGTCTTTCGCCACCTCCCGCAACCGCCAAGAGAGGGGAGCGGGCCGCGTCAGGCACCACACCTCGGCGCCGACCGCCAGCAAGCGGCGGACCAGATTCGCGCCGATAAACCCGCCGGCCCCGGTTACCAGTATCCTTTCCCGAGCAAGGGCTGATTCAACCCGGTTAAGTCGGTCAGGACGCTCGCCCATCAGAGGAAATCCTCATAACGCAGAATCTCGAGATAAGGATAAGCGCGAAGCGTAATCTCCTCGATCTCTTCCCGGCTCAGTTCGCGGGCCGTTTTCAGGTTTGTCCCCGGATCCGGCAGACGGATCGTCCCCCAGGGATACGCCTCGGCCAGCGGCGTTCCGTTCCAGCTCAATCGGCCCAGGGTCTCGGCGCGGCGCAGGCCGATCCGTTCGCAAAAATCTCCCAGCACGGCGGCGGGAGCGGCGATGATGTCCTCGTAACGAAGCAGATGCACGCGGCCGGGAAAGAGCTTCTGGAAAAGCAGCGCCTGATGCTGGCAGAAAGTCCAGCCGGTCAGGTAGGCGGCCAGAGAGAGAGGCACGGGCCGCTTTTTGGTGTCGGCGTAAGCGGAGTACGGGTTGCGGACAATGTGCAGGACATGGCTATCCGCCATCTCCCGCATTATCTTGTCGGCATCCACGACAATGATCGGGCTGTAACCCGCCCAGACGGACTCATTGCCGGTGCGGGAGCAGTTCTCCCAGGCCGCAAAAGTCGCCTGGAAAAAAGCGGCGACATTCCGCCCCGCGCCTCGCGGGCCGGAGCCGGCAATCCGGACAAACTCGTCGCGGCGGCCGCGGTCGTCGAGACGGAACGCAACGTGCCGGAACTTGCTCACGTGCGGGGTCTTGCAGCGGACCTTGCACTCCTCGTCGATAATCGCCTCGTAATCTTCCTCCGGAGCGGCGCCCAGGACGAATCGGGGCCAGCGGTATTTGAGCGGGAAAAGCGAGGAGAGGTGGTCGACCACGTAACGGGTCCCCAACTGCGACTCAAACGGATAAACCAGCATCTGGGGATGGCCGTCGAACAAACGATGGGTGGTATTGCCGCCATTTTCATACATGGCGGAGATCAGGAGCAGACGCATCTTAGCGGTCATGTTTGACGCCTTGGTTCGGTTTTCCGGCAACTGTTTTATAGCGGAAAAACAACTTTCTAACAAGCTGGGGGGCGGGGCGGGAAACCCGGAAGGGGAAGCCGGAGGCTAAATCGCGGGGAAGACACTCAACGGAAAAAATCTGGTATCCCGCCGGCCAGACAATGCCGGCCAGCCGGCGGCCGCTGCTTGCCTCCAGAACGTGGACTCCGCAAACGCAGGCCGAAGGCTCAAGCCCCGGAGCATAGTGATGAAAACGCTGAATTATCCGGGAGGTGCCGACAAACATGATATCGCCGCGAAAACACAGGCCCCGGGTCCAGCCGGGGAGACGAGCGGCGACCGTCAAACGGCCGTCGGAAATACAGCCGACCTCTCCGTAGCCGCTGTTGTCCACCCACAGCTTCCCGCGATGCAGGCGCGCCGAATGGGGGCGGGTAAGGCCGCGGGCAACCACCTCGCCGGTCCTTCCCGAGAAGATAACCCCTTTGCCGTCGACGGGAAAATTGCGATGGCCGGGGCGGCGCCTGGACGGTCGGTCGGTCGAGGCGGAGAAGAAGGAAGAAGAAATGGCCCCGCCGGCGGCAATGGAATTGAGCTGCAGATAGTTGCGCGTGAACGCGTCTGTTCCCAGCGTATCCAAACAACGCGGCCACCAGACCCGCCGCGCGTCCCCGGTGTCGCTTATTTTTACCACCGAATTAGTTCCCACCGCGTTGGCGAACAAACCGCGGCCGACAATCGCCAGTTCGTGAATATACAACGACCCCGGATAAAAAATAGCCCGCCGCGGAAGCAGGGGGGGAGGCGGCGGCCCGGAAAAAGAGCTTCGCTCGTCCACGGGTTCGGCGGGAGCGAACTCAAAGATCTGGTTCGGATTTCGGGTGGCGGCGACATACACCCGGCCCCGGCCGGAGTCGACCGCGACTCCCGACGGGTGGGGAAGGCGAAAATAGGTCGTGGCCGCCGGCCCGATTGGCGAAAGCGCCAGGACCAGGTGCTCGTATTCGCGCGTCACCAGCAGAGACACGTCCAGTTCTTTCAGGATGTCCCAAAACGGGCCTTGCGTCCGGCCGCGCAGGAGATCGGCCTCCGCTTGGCCGAACCCGCTCAAATGACCCGCGACTTCGGCGGGATCCCGAAACAGCCGTTCGCAGCGGTCCCACTTGGCCTGCAGACCAGCAGCAGGGAAAACTCGGCGCCTGTCGCGACCAGGATGTTGCACGGTTCCGTGGCCTTTCTTATCGGGTTATACGCATCCGTGCGAAATGATAACAGACTTACGTATCCGCGCCAGTTACCGTTTATCGGCCCTAACCGCCGACACGGCGCGGACAATCCAATCAACCAAGTGAGAAAATGATTAAGGCTAACCAAACAGACCGCAACCCCAGCCGGATTCCGAAACATCCGATCGGAACGGTCTCATTTACGGAAAATCCTCATCCCAGGTCCGGCATTATTCGCCGCCCGAGATCGCATCTTGACTCTCTACCTGTTTCTTCCAAAACCAGTACGCATTGCTTGGAATCGGGTACCGGGGCCAGAACGAGATCCGCTGGCATCCGGCCAGGCGCATCCCTGCCGCCGTCACCAGGCCCTCCAGGTGCGAAGCCTTGCGAATCCACGCGCCGCGATCCCAGGCCGCCACCAAGCGCCCCACCGGGCGCGTCCATGGCGGCAGCACCGGCTCGATGGCGATGAGAGAAGCGCTCGGCGGCGTCAGCGCGACAATGTTTTCCAGCAACCGCTCCACCTCGGCATCCGCCAAGTGGTGGAGAAATGCGTTACAGACCACAACGGACACATCTCGGAAAAGCACGGCGGCTCCCGGGTCCCGGAGATCGGCATCTCTGAAATCATGCGCCGGATGCAAACGGCGGGCGGAGGCAATGGCCTCGGCGTCGATGTCGAGGCCGCAATAGAACGCTGGATAAAACATATCGGCGAGCACTCCCGTGCCGCAACCGAGATCCAGCACCCGTATCGGAGCGGAAGCTCCGGGCCGGGCCGCCTGCAAACGCGTCCACCGCGCTACTATGGCGCGTTCACAACTGAATCCACGGGAAATCCAGCGCCGCATCTTCTCCCGCATTGACAAGTCCATTGCCTGCCCCTCCCTGAGCGCCGAATGTCTGGGATAGCGAAATGTCATTGTCAATCCCGTGGTCTCACCTTGAATATAATCTGGAAGACGTGCGCGTGCCCACATATTGCCGATTGTGTAATCTGATTGCGTTGGTCTTGACCGTCAGTTATTTCCTGGTCGCATATCTCGGGGAGAGTCTTCGACTGGCTATCCTTACCCGCAAGGTTCTGCGAGCATCGAAAAGGCTCTACGGCATTGCTGCTCTTCACTACTACGCCCTATCGGACGGGGTGGCCTATATTTTGGGGCGGGCACGAGCAGGATTCTGGCGCCCCGCGCCTATGCCAACACCCAGTAGACAATTGACACTTCCCGGCCTTTCCTGAAAAAATGGAGAAACTCCTGGTGATCCTGAGACTTGACAAGGTTTCTATCCGTAGATTATCTTATTGTTTTCAGCGATATCGAAAACTTCCGCGTACTGGTTATCACGAGATCCCGGCTAAAAAACGTTTGCCTGGTAGCCGGCAAACTTCACTCCCCCTGACCACCCACACAAAACGAAAGAGAGCCAATTGCTATGCAAAAGTTAAGAGTTCTCTTTGTGATAGATAAAATAGGGTTTCTAGAGATACTCTCAATCCCCATATTATCTGCAGCTACAAAAAGAGCCGGCCATCAAGCCGAGCTGGTCGAATTTGGTCGAAACGAATCCAAGGCATTGCGCGAGGTGGAGAATTACGCTCCTCATGTGGTGGCTTACTCCATTTGCTCCAACGAGACGGATCGATTTCTTTATATTAATTCTCGGATTAAAAGTCGCATTTCATGTTTTTCCGTCTTTGGAGGATCTCACCCGACCTTCTTCCCTGAGCTGGCCAGGCGGGATCAGGTTGATGCGATTTGCAGAGGAGAAGGTGACAGAGCTTTCCCTTACTTTCTTGACCGATTTACAACAGATGCAAGGCAAAATACCCCTAACTTCTCAATCAAATTGCCTAATGGCGAGATTAGGGAAAACCCACTGGATAAATTAGTCGAAGATCTTGATGATCTGCCATTTCCTGACCGAGACATTGTTTACTCAAAAAACCATTTCTTGGCAGCCTCTCCGATAAAATCTTTTTTTGCAGGCAGAGGCTGCCCATTCGAGTGTACCTACTGTTTTAATTACGCATATCATGAACTGTATCGAGGCAAGGGACATGTTGTTAGAACTAAGAGCGTCGCTTATCTTGTGGAAGAACTGTCAAGCGTATCCAATAAATACCCGCTTGGTTTTGTTAAATTCCAGGATGATGTCTTTGGGGCAAACAGAATTTGGCTCGAAGAATTTTCTGAAACATATCCTAAAACTATTGGCCTGCCATTTATGTGCTACGCGCGGCCTGATATGGTGACCCAGGATTACGCACGACGCTTAAAACAAGCCGGTTGTTATTCTGTGTGCATGGCTATTGAGTCCGGTAAAGAGGCAATCCGGAGGGATGTGTTACACCGAAACATGACCGACGAAAGAATTATCGAAGCTTGCTCATATTTGAAAAAAGCGGGCATCCGCCTTTATATGGTCAATATGCTTGGACTCCCAACGGAAACTGAAGAAGACATGCTCGCCACCATCAATTTAAACCGTAAGGCTGGATCAGACTTTTCTGATGCTTCGATTTTTCAGCCTTATCCTGGTACTCCTATTACTCAAAAGTGCATAAATCTCGGGTTACTGGACAGGGGGGAGGAGAACTTTGAAAGCCAGTTTACCACTTCGGTGCTTAATCTCCCACCTGAGTTCAAGGCAAAAATTGAAACAATCCATCGTTTATTTTCGATTATGGTTGATCACGCATGGGTACAGAAACTTTATCCTGCCTTGTCAAAACATTCTGCGCTAAAGCCTCTGTTGAATTTAATCTACAGATTCTATTACGGACTCAACCTTCACCGCAGGATATACGCAGGCAAGATTCCTGTTTCCTTGAGAATCAGAGGCGTGCTCCCTCTATTATTTTCCAGGGAGCGAACTTGATCAGTATGGATGGCACTTGCAATTATCTAAATTGCTAACCATCGCAGAGGACTATCCGCTTTGACCTGGATACCCCCGTCAGGAGATTTTCAGATTCATAAAGTCCTAGTTCATCCAAAAAAACCGACCGGGCGGGGCGGCCGCCGTCAGCGAAGAATTCCAGGCGATAATAACGAAAGGGCCGATCGCCCGGAAAAAGCCACTGGTAAGAATGAAAGGCGCGGCGGGTAACCTTATCTCCCTTGATCCGGCCCAGTACTTCCCAATTAACTCCGTCCGAGCCCGCCGAAATCACGGCTTCGCGGATGAATAAATCCGGGCGGCTGGATATGGCGTCCCCCGGCGGCGCGGCCAGGAGAACCCTCGGAATTCGTCGGTTTTCCATCCCAAAATCGAAAACCAGCCAGGGGGCCTCGCCCTCCCGGGAAGGCCGAATTTCTACATCGAACGATATATAAGATACGAAATCGAAATATATTTCATCGGCGGCAAAGGGCCGCGGTTCCAGCACCGGCCCGCCGGACAGTTGAATCCTGGGCTTCTTGGACGCTATGAGATTCGGCGAGACCGAAGCGGGCGGGGAAAAGGTAAAAACAGCAAAATCACTGCCCGGGATTCCCGAAATCGCAATGGCGCCCGGAAAATTCTCATTCGCCCAGGCGATCGCCGACGAGTAATCCTCCGAAATAGGGGCGCGATAGACGACCGTCAACGGCATACCGGTCGTAAGCGACCACTGCATATAGCGCAGAAGAATCCCCGGGAACGGGGGGGCCGAGCGGATTAAATGATCTTCTCTCAATCTGTTGGCGAGGTATTTGTTCCCGACCAGGTAGGGATGTTCATCGTACGGGAATACCACCATTTGGTTATTCTCGAGACGTTCCAGAAGAAAATCCGCAATCCGGGAAAGGGTTTCGGATGGCACGTCGTATTGGGGGCGCGAAAGCTCGAATAAAAAATGCTTGATCTCGAAAAAACCGGACGCGAGCAGAAAGCCGCACAATACCAGCAAAGCCGCTATTCGCCGCGGTCCGGGGGAAAGAACGCGCGCCAAATACGAGTAAGCAGCCGTAACGCCGACCCCGGCTAAAAGAGCCAGCGGGTAAAGAATGTCAATCATGCGGCGGGGCCATATCCCGTTCGACGGAAGCTTGGAAAAGGCGAAGAAGGCCAGCATCAAAAGCACGATTATATCGCCGCGGCGCCGGCGGCATCCGCAGACAATCAGGCCGATGATCCAAAAGGGGATATAGGCGGAATGGAAAAGGCGGGAGTTCTGCGCTGCGGGGGCCCAGCCGGTGGTAAAAACCGTTCTTTTTAAGTTGAGCAGATAACCGAACAAGACGGGAATATTCATTTTTACGTGCCGCGCCAATTGCTCAATAACCACCGGGCTTGTCTCGCTACCTATATACTCGTCGGAATAATTAGATTGAAGTATCCTTGATACCAGACCGACACTCCGGCTTTGAAAGAATCCGACCCCGATTAAAATACCTATAAAAACTCCGCCGTATATCAGTATTTTCCTCCACCAGCCCTTTCCTGAAACCACGAAACATAAGATTATCAACGGTATTGTCGCCAGGCGCATCGGCGCATAGAGATATAGAAGCAAATAACTCGAGACAGCCGAGAATAAAACCCATAACCACCATTTTTTCCCGCGGCCGGCGATAACGGCGAAAAGAAACGCCAGCAGGGCCGTCATGTGGGAGAGAGAAACATATCCGAAAGCCCGGGCGGTTTCGAGAAAGGCGGGATTGGCAACCAAAAAGAATGCGCCCACCAGCGCCGCGGAGCGCGATAACAACGATTTACCGATCAGGTAAAAGCAGATAAGACCGGCGGAACCGGTTAAAACCGACACCAACCGAAGAGATAAAAGCCGGTCGGCAACATTAGCGTGAACCGCCTTGAGCAAAAGCAGGTAAGGCAATGATGAATAGGAGTACGTCACGGGACATAAGGGCAATGGCCCTCTAAAATCCGTGGTTTCGAGACGAAAAAATGGCTTCATCCCTTCTGTTTCATAAACAAAATAGAATTTTTTGGCGGGAGCGATGTCGGCTGCCAGGGACAGGACGACAAAAAATCCGATCAAAATAACCGGAAGCAACCGATTAAATGAGTTGAACATCGCTTTCACGGCTATAGCTCTCACCGGGGCTGGTGCCGGCAACCGCACGGCGCCGCGCCTTGTCATTGTCGTCCTATACCCTGTTTCCCCGCGGCAAATTCCTAAGGATAAGATCCAGGCGAATATGCCTGATTTCATTTCAACAAATCCTTCCGGATGTAAATCCTGTCAAAATTAAGGCTGATCGGTTCGTACTTATCGGCGTGGCGCCGCAGGAAATCCGACAAAACTCCATCCCAGCCCGGAGGGACGCTGGCCGACAAGGAGATCGAAGCCGGAGGACTGCTTTCAAGGCTCCGGGCGAAGTAACTGCGTTGAAATAAGTTCCAGACCGGAGAATCAATCGATATTACGGGCAGAAATCTCATTGCCAGCGTCATAAAAGTCAGGTTCTCGCGGAAAACGGGATGAGAATGATAAGAGCCGACGACTCGTTCCCCCCGGGGTATTAAATCTAGGAACTCCTGCCGCGCGGCGAAATACTTGAACGACTGCATGGTCCCCTCGTCGGTTTCCTGGCCCCAGGCCAGCTCCTTCGCCGTCTCCCGGGTGTATTTGATATTCATAAAAGTCAAAAGCGCCATAAGCAGAAATGCTCCGGCAGCGTTGACCGCTTTATTCTTAAGAAGCGCGCCGGTGTAGGGAGCGAACAGCGCCAGGCAGAACAGGCCGGGAACGATATATTGCATACCGGGATACGCGCTAATTCCCCACAGCAAGGCCACGCCCGCTATTATCGCCCCGCCCGTCCAGAACCGAATCCCCCATTTGGTTTTCTCGGAAATAAACCAGCCGGAAACGCCCAGCAGCAGGATCAATCCGATCCACCAGAATTGGGAAAAATAGGCGCCAGCCACGCCGATGGCGGAGGGAGCACCAACCGGACGAATGCGGGCATAATGGTTGAAATACCTCATCTGAAGTATCGAAGACCAATAAAAATCTTCCCACAACGCAGTCCCGGCCGCGGCCAGGAGAAGCTGGGCCAGCAGGAGAGCGGCCGCTGTTCCCGCCAGAACAGACAGCAGGGCTTGCTTCAACCGCTTCATTTTCAAGCAACCGTATCCCAGATAGGCCAGGTTGGTCAAAAACAAGGGATGAACATACTTGGGCATTATCACAACCGACAAAACACTGAGCCCGGCGGCAAAAGCGCCTCGCAGAAACGTCGGCTTCTCAAACATCAGGCTCAACGCCAAAATCGCCGACAGCGCCGCGTAAGAGTCAGGCTTGAACTCCGTAACCGGAGTTATGTTTACCGATAATACAATCAAGGACAGCGTCGCTATACCCCAGACCCAGTGAGCCCGGAGATGGCGCGCGTGGAAAAAAAGAACGGCTGCCAAGCCCAGGAACAAACTCAAGGCGAAAAAGCGCAGAGCGAAGACGGAATAAACAGACTCGGGAAGCAGCCGAAAGAAAGGGAGGGTAATAATATAACCGAGCGCCGGGTAGAAACACCAAAAACCAGTATGCGGAACGCGGCCGATGGATACCAGCCACAAGAAATGGACGTGTATGGTTTCGTCAAAGTTGAGCACTGTGCTCAGGACTTTCAAGGATACGATCAGCACCGTCCAAAGACAGATCACGCCGCCCAGCAACGAAATCAGACTGTAAAAAGATTGCTTGGGGGACAGCATATCCGCGCACCCGTGAAGGTTGCTTAATCTCGATTCTAAAATTTATCGTAACGAGGCGGCGGAAAGGGCGAGGTTCTTGAATTCCCGGAAAGACTTTATCTTCTTTAACCGGTTCCAGACATAAGAAGGGCGATAATAGTAAGCTCGGAAAAAACTCTGCTGATATTTATCCAGTTCGGCGGGACTGAAAGCAGACCCCACCCCGGCCAATTCTTCGACAATGCCGGCATTCCCCTTGGTGTATTCGCCCCAATAGTCGATTCCGCTCTTTTTGACCAGTTCCAGGTAGATCGGCGACGGCGGACAGGGCACGAATTTATTCACCTGGATGAAATCGCAATTCAACTCCAGAGCGAGGCGAACCGTTTTATGTACGCTCGCTTCCGTCTCCCCGGGGAGCCCGATCATGAAGAAACCGAGGGTGGTAATTCCCTCCGCGGAGGTCAGCCTGACCGCTTCCCGCACCCGGTCAATCGGAATGGTTCGGTTAAGGCTTTTGAGAACCTCGGGGTCGCCCGATTCGATCCCGAAGTGGATCTTCATCAGTCCCGCCTTCTTCATCAACTTGAGCGTTTCGCGATTGATTAAATCCGGCCGGGTCCGGATCGACCACTTGACCTTGATCCCCCGGGAAAGAACAAGGTCGCATATCTCCACGGCGCGCTTGGGATCGATGGTGAAGCTCTCGTCCTGGAACCAGATCTCGCGGATCCCGAAACGCCCGGCGCATTCTTCCATTTCCTCGGCCACGTGTGCGGCCGGACGGGCCTGGTAACGGTCTCCGGGAACGTCGCAGTACGCGCAGTGGAAAGGGCAGCCCAGGGCCGAGACCATCACGGTGATCGGCCACTCCCGGCTCATCACGGTCGTATAGCGATCATTGGGGAGAAGATGACGCGCCGGAAAAGGCGCGTCCTGGAGGGCCAGGGTGTCGGGGCGGGATTCCGTGGCCCTATATTCTCCGCCCGCGCGGAAGCAGATGCCGCGAACTGATGCCGGGTCGGCGCCGGCCGCGAGGCACTCGATCAACTCGGGAAGGGTGTGCCAGCCCTCGCCGATCACGCCGTAATCGATCGCGGGGTGGCCCATGGTCTCGCGGGGGTAAAGGCTCATGTGCAACCCGCCGACAATAGTCGGCAGACCGGTGAGTTTTTTGATCTCGGATATCCAGGCCAGGGTGTCGAGAAAATTCTCGGTTATCAAGTTGTAGCCGACCGCAACCGGGTCGAACTCCCGCGCCCGGCGGGCAGTCTCTTCCACGCTCAACCTTTCGGCGAAAGCGTCAATGATCTTGACCTCGTATCCGGCCTTTTCCAAGTATGCGGCCAGGTAAGCAACCGGCATATTGGGCAAGACCTGGGCCGAGCGCGTGTACTGCCGCCAGACCTTCTCGGTATACATCGGCCGCGGGACTTCCTGCTTGGGAACAACGAATAGAAAACGCATGGGTTGGTTCGCCCTCAAGTAGAACTTAGCGTGTCCTCCGCCGATTCGTCTTGTCCCCGGCAAAAGGCTAAAATATACTTTCTCACAAATCCCGGTCCAAGCAAATAGCCCGTTCCCGAAAATGAGCATGCCTTCCCAAAATACCCAAAGTTGGACGGTCCTGACCCTGGTCCATAACGAAGCCCGGGTGATCGAAGAGGTGGTGCGGGAAATCCACGATAAAATCCTCTCCCAACTGCCGAACTCGGAATTGCTGGTGGTGGAAGACGGCAGCACCGACGGGACCAAGGAGATTTTAGCCGCCCTGGAAAAAGACATTGGCTTTGCCTTGCTGACGGAGACGGGTAAGCAAGGTTACACCGCCGCCCTGCGCAAAGCCTTCCAGGCCGCCCGGGGCCGGGCCGGAATTATTTTTTTTACCGACTCCGACGGCCAGCACGACCAGGCGGACTTCTGGAAACTCAAGGAATCGCTCGGAAACGCGGACATGGTCATCGGCATCAAGGCCCACCGGCAGGACTCCTGCTTCCGGAACTTTATTTCCAAGGCGATGAACCGCGTGCTGATCCCGGCCCTTTTCGGGGTGCGGCTCAAGGACATCAACTGCGGCTTCCGCCTGATGCGGCAAGAAGTGCTGGAATCCTTGTTGGAGGAAAGCTGGCTCTTCCGGGACTGCGTTTTCGCCGAGTTGACCCTCCGGGCCAAGCGGAATGGTTTCAGAATCGCGGAAACCCCGGTAAAACACTCGATCCGACGCTTCGGCTCCTCCTCGGGATTGCCGGGAAGAAAAATGCCCGCCATTCTGTTAAGAATCGTGAAGAACTTCCTCAAGCTCCGGCGGGAGCTGCGCCAACCGGTCGGCGCACGCGGCGGCCGCTAAACGCCTCCGTCGTCCAGCTTGGCGGCGCATTCCTTGGCTCTTTTCCAGACCGCGTCCATGTTCAGGTAGGCGAACTCGGCCCAGCGGCCCAGCAGGGAAATTCCCTGTTCCCGGCAATAATCGCCGATCAAGCGACGGGCGGCGGAGTACCCGGAAGCGTTTACTACGTAGCCGTACGGCTCCCAGATCGCCCGGGAACGAACCGGGGCGCTCTTCGGGATCAGCCCGGCTTTTTTCATCTGCCCGGCGGTCTCGGCAGCAAGAGCGTCAAGATCGGGGACGGAGGCGGATGAACCCCCGGGCAGCGTAATCTCGGCCATCAGCGCGTGGCTTCCCGCGGGCACGAGCCCTTCCCCCAGGTAATTCACCCAGGAAACCCGGTGGGGAAGAATCTCGGGAGCGGGGATATAAACGGCCAGGCGTTCGGGAGGATCGGCGGCCGGATAAGTCACCAGGACCAGGACCAGCCCGTTCACCTTCAGCCGGCCCGCGGCCTGAAGGACTTCCCGGGGAGGCGACGGCTTCAAGAAGCCCAGCATCTCGGTCACCGGCAGACAACAGACGACCCGGGGGTACGAGTATTCCCCGGCGGTGGTGATTACTTTCCAGCCGCCGGTTCTCCTCTCCAAACCGGTTACCCGGGCCCGGGTCCTGATCCGGGGAGAATCTCCCGCGAGAGCCCGGACCAGCGCTTCTATGCCCCCGGACCGGGGATGATAGAAATACAGTTGGTGAGTATAGCCCTCGGTCGGCACGCCGACGGCCGACTTGATCATCTCCTCCACCCCGGGCTGCGGGATCCGTTCCACCCATTCGGTTCCCAGGGCGCGGGCCGGGTGTTTCCAGATCTTTTCGTTATAGGGAAGGAAATAAGCCTCGGCCAGGGCCGGACCGAACATGCGGTAGGCCCAATCCTCAAGGTTGCGCACTTCCCTTCCGGCATCCGGGTTGAAGAGAAAATCCTTCAGGCAACGGTAACGATCTTCCGGGTCGAGAGCGTAAAGGTCGTTCTCGAACGGATACTTGACGAAGCGATCCCGGTAGAGAATGGAGTTGCGGCGGAAGTGCTTTTCGACATTGTCACCGAGCGAAGCCACCATCTCTTCCAGGGTCTCCCGGTCCCGGGAAAAAAGGATATGCGGCCCCCGGTCGCAAACCACCCCGGCCGCTTCCCAGGATCGGCACAACCCCCCCGGCAGTTCCTCTTTCTCCAGGATCTCGCTGGGAAGCTTCAAGAAATGCTGAAGCGCCACCCCGGCCAGGCCTCCTCCGAGTATGCCGACCCGGGCCGGGATTATTTCTGTTGTGGTTCTCATGTCTCCAGTCGCTTTACCCGCCAAGCGGGTTGAGTTAATAAACGTCGCGGGAAACGGAATCCCTTAATACCCTCCGGGCCGCGCGGGGGTCAATTAAAATACCCCAGCGCCCGCAAGCGCCGGTCGAGGCCCGGGGCAATCCGCCCGGAATCCACCGGCCCCGCCTCGGGCGTTTCCTCTTTCCACTCTTCGCGCAGCCTTTCGAGCTTTTCGACCAACCCGGGTTCGGCGGAGTAAAGGTTGCCGGTCTCTTCCGGATCACGGACAAGATCGAATAAGAAGTCCTCGCTTTGGCCCCAGGAGCTCTTGAAGGTGGGGGCCTCCTGGTCGAAAACCAGTTTTTCCCGGTCCGGAGATACGAACATCCAGCCCCGGTAATGGTCGCCGCCGGGAAGGGCTTGAATGCTGCGATGCTCGGCCACCACCGGTTTATTGTCGAAAACAGCCGTTAGTTCGCGCCGGGAAAATTCCGGCGTAAAACGATCGGCTAAAAGTTCCAAGGCCGGCTTGACGGAGACCAGGGAAACCGGGAACGTTACCGTCTCCTTGCCGTTCCAGAGGGAACTTATGAAAAGCAGCGGAACCCGGATAACGCCTTGGAAAAATGACCGGGTGTGGCCGAATATTCCGTATTCGCCCAAGAGTTCCCCGTGATCGGAAGAAATCAGAAAAACAGTTCGGTCCAATTCGCCGGCGTCGCGGAACAGGTCCCACATCTCGCGCAACCTGCGGTCGAGATGAATCATGGCTTGATCGTAGTCTCGCGACCAGTCGTACGGAAATATGGTTTTCCCGACTTCGCGGGAAGGAGCGGGGTAATAACGGGTATGCACCGTCATCATGTTGAGAAAACAGAATAACGGTTGATCCCGGCGCCGCAGGAGCAACTGCTCCCGCAAAAGCCTGAGTTCGTAATCTTCCACCACCGGCTTGAAATATCCCTGAAAGATGAACAGCAAATGATCAAGCAGTTGCCGACCGACAAATGGCGAAGGAGTATTGCCGAGGAAAGAAGGGAATGTGGAGGGGGTGGCGCTGAGCGTTTCTTTTGTCCCTTGCCAACCGCTGACGCCGACGCCGGCAAGGTCAAGGTAGTGACAGTAGTCAAACCCCCTATTGAGCCCGGTAATCCATGGGTTTTCGGTCAATAGGAACGTGCGGTAACCGCGCTCCCGCAAAGAACCGGCCAGATTGTCGAATCCTCGATACCGGTCGAGTTCAAGGTCGGTCCCGTGCCACAGATCGTGGGATCGGCAGTAGAGAGCCGTGAAGAGGGAAACATGACTGGGGTAGGTATAGTTAGCGGTCGAATAAGCCTGATCGAAGACCAGGGAACCGGCCTCGGCGAGCGAATCAATAAACGGAGTAGTCCGGGCCGGATAGCCGTAAAGAGACATCCGATCCGCTCGCGCCGCATCCAGCACAATGAATACCAAGTGGGGGAGAGATGTTCTCTTGCGCGATATCGACCATAATCCCCGGCCGAATGTGACTAAAATTACAAGTATGACAAATTTGACAAAAAACCGGCAGGAAACCGGCTTTGACTTTCGGACAAACAACCAAACCGCCAGATGGCCGCAGAGCAGAATCGGGATAAAAACCACGAAGAACCGGACCGGCTGAAGAGAATACTTCAACGCCAAGCCACATAAGGCGATAAACGCGCTCAGGAGCAGCAGCTCGGTCCAAAAGAAAACGCCCGACGCTCCCGTCCGGCGGCGTGCCAGCCACCGGGACGTTGCCACGGTTGCCCCGGCAACCGCCAATATCGTCACGCTGACTATGGTTTTATAGCCCGTCGGGGAAATCGCTTCATTCAGGAATAAATACCGGGAAACCACGGTCGACGCCGCGTACGCGGCGTATGCCGCCGCCACCAGAGTCGCGACGGCCCGGCGGCAATACAAAAACGGCAACACCCGGAAAACCGAGCCCAGGACGAGAAAAATTGCGGCGGTGACGCCGATATGAACAAGCGCGTTAAGCGGCGCGGCCGGAAGCGGCGAAAGCGGCGAGCTTAAGTAGATCGGCAATCGCGAGTAAACCAGATTCCACAGTATCTCCAGCCCCGCGACCGTAACCGCCAAAGCCAATACCCTTTGGGCCGGCAGGAAAAAACTTGTATCGTTTTTTGCCAAAGAAGTTCTCGTATTTTCTCGGCTGATATTATTGCTCATCGGCCTGGCCGAGCTTCCCCCAGTGCCTTCTCCAATGCCTCGCGGGATGAATACTTGGCTTGCCAGCCCAAACGCTTCATCTTGCCGGTGTCCAGCAGCATCCGGGGCACATCGCCACGCCAACCCTGATCGCCGCCGGTAAAGGCGATTTCCGCGGAAGAGCCGGCCGCGTCCAGGAAAAGGCGGGCAATCTCCCTCACCTCGAGCTGGTCATCCGTGCCCAGGTTGAAGATATCGCCATCCCCGTTGGAATGGGTCATCCCGTGAATCATCCCCGCGACGCAATCGCCCACCCACAGATAGGACTTTTTCTGGCGCCCGTCGCCCAGCACTTCCAGGCGGCGGGGGTCGCGCCGGAGCTTGCGGACGAAATCGTAAAGGATCCCGTGGGTCAGGCGCTCCCCGGCCACGTTGGCGAAGCGAAAGATCCAGGCCTTAAAATCAAAGCAATGAGACCAGGCGCTGATCATCCCCTCGCAGGCGAGCTTGCTGGCCCCGTAAAGCGACAAGGGCCGGAGCGGGCCGTAGTCCTCCGGGGTGGGAAGCCGCTCGGGCAGGCCGAAAACCACGGAGCTCGAGGCAAAAACGATTCGCTTAGCCCCGGTCAGGCGCATGGCCTCGAGCAGGTTGAAGGTGGCAAGAGTCCCCTGCTCGAAATCAAGCCCCGGTCTTTTCAGGCTCCCCCGGATGTCGGGGTTGGCGGCGAGATGAAAGACCGTCTCCCGGCCGCGCAACGCCTTTTTCAGGGCCGGCAGGGCGAGCATATCCCCC
>CAZIEA010000001.1:27050-41975 GCA_964538495.1 uncultured bacterium
GTTGTCCCACATTACCTTCACGCGGGTTGACGCGAAACACCAGCGGGCCCGCTTCGAGTTTCAGGCGAATCGGCTCGCCCGGCGGCGCGCTGGTCGAACCTCAGGGCCGGCAGGTCGAGCATATCCCCCTCGATCAGGGAAAAATTCTTTTTCCCCAGGACGTTTTTCAGAAAGCCTCGGCGGCCGGAGCTGAAGTTGTCGTAAACGGCCACCTTATCGCCGCGCGCGACCAGGCACTCGGCCAGGTAACTGCCGATCGCCCCCGCCCCCCCGGTGATCAGGCAACTCATCGGCGCGGGCCTGCTGCCAGCCACAGATTTCACGGATCTCTCCTTATGTTTCTCTACGAGCTTCATGGTGAGTAAGTCAGGCTGAAGGCTAAAGGAACCCCCGCTTTCATCACGCAAAGGCGCCAAGAACCAATCTGTCCACAGATTTCACAGATTAAACAGATTCTTGCGCATTCTGAATTCTGGATTCCGGTTTGCGAATCTTCATGTTTCTTCATGGTCTTCATGGTGAGTAATACAGGCTGAATGCTGAAGGAACCCCCGCCTCATTCACATGTAGACATGTAGAACATGTAGATAAATTCGAAATCCGAAACCCCGAAACTCGAAACTCAAAACCGCAAAACCGGCGAATAGTTTGGAACATTCGAATTTGAGGTTTGTTTCGGATTTCTGATTTCGAATTTGGCGGACGGATTACGGATCACTGATTACGGATTACGAGTTTTCCCGGCTCCTGACTCCTGAATCCTGTCTCCTGTTTCCCGGATTTCGACGGATCACTGATTACGGATTACTGATTACGGTTTTTTCTGCCGCCAGCCCGGCATTCAGAGAGGAAAGACCCGGGAAAGCTTGTTGATCAGCTTGCGCCGGAAAAGGTCCCCGGTGAAGGCCGCCCCCAGCACGAAGGGCCAGGCCACCGAGGGGACCGAGCAGTCCCGGCAGACTTGGTGCTCCCGGTAGCGGCCGGAAGCGTGCAGGAGGCGGGCGGCCCGGAAACTTTCCCCGCGGAAGATCTCACCCAAGGAAGAAGAGTTGGCATCTCCCATCCGGGTCCGGCCCTCGATCTCCAGGCAGCAGAGGGGGACAACCCCGTCCCAGGAGACCGCCAGTGACGTCCAGAGGAAAAGGCAGGGGCGAAGGGCGGGAGCGGCGGGAGGCGCCCCCACGCTCCCGGCGAAATTGAGCAGGGGCTTGATGTGGACGGCGTCCGCCCCTTTCCCCTTCCAGTAGCGAAGGAATTCCCCCGCTTCGGCGCGGTTCTGATCGCAGAGGACGAACTGGACCTGGATGTAGGGCCGGCGTTTCCGGCTCCGGGCCAGGGCCAGGAAGCGCTCGGCGTTGCTCACTACCCGTCCGAAGTCGCCTGAGGGCTTGAGCTTCCGGTAGGTCTCCTCGCGGGCAGCGTCTATGCTCAAGGTGATCGAGCCGGGCGATAGGTCCAAAACTTCCCGGGCGCGGGACTCGTCCAGGAGCAGGCAGTTGGTCTCGAACATCGCCCTCACCCCACGCCGGGTGCAGGCCTGCAGGCACCCGGGCCAGTCCCGGTGGAGAAAAGGCTCCCCGTCATAGGAAAGGTCCACCGTGTCCACGAAAGGCGCCGCCTGCCCCAGCAGGTCCTCCAGAAGCTCGATCGGCATCTCTCCCCGGGGGCGGGGGCTCTTTTTTTGGGGGCAGAATTCGCAGTCGAGGTTGCAGCAATTGGTGATCCCCAGTTGCAGCTCCAACGGGAACCCTTGCGCGGCCGGGCGTTTGCCCAGGTAATCCCGGGCCACCCGGAAACGGTTCTCAATCCCCCTCGGCATCATCCTTGGCCCCTTGTCCCGCTCATTTTTTGCACCTGATTGACTCTGCTCACTTCAGCCTTTTTCTACCATGAAGAACATGAAGGTTAAACCAGGATACAGGAGTCAGGGGCCGGGAAAACTCGTAATCCGTAATCAGTGATCCGTAATCCGTCCGCCAAATTCGAAATCAGAAATCCGAAACAAACCTCAAATTCGAATGTTCCAAACTATTCGCCGGTTTTGCGGTTTTGAGTTTCGAGTTTCGGGGATTCGAATTTGCCTTTCCCTCAGTCTTCAGCCTAATTTCGCCCGATAGCGATTCCGATACCGATCCCGATTCGCTTCCGAACCCTGGGTAACTCTATGCTCTATGCCCTATGCTCTATGCTAAAACATGGCTACAGGTGAAAAGCAGCGGCGCAGGAGCTTGAGGATTCCGCGGAGAAAGCCGAGGCCGATGGCGAGGTTGAGCGGCTGCAGGGCGAAAAAAGAGTAAACCGCCATCGGGAGCCCGTAAACCCTTCCCGCGAACCGGAGGAACCTGAACTCGACCGCGAGCTGGACCAGCAACGCGGCAACCGCGACCAGCCACAGCTCGGGCAGAAAAATGCCGGCCAAGAGGCTGAGAAAGGCCAGGAAGCTCAAGCCGGCGGAGAAAGCCGCGTCAGAAGTCCCCACGGCGCCCCGGGACTCGAACTTCTTCCGGCGCAAGACCAGCGGGACCCAACGGGCGGTCCGGTCCAGGAGCGCCCGGCAGCGCCGGAATAGTTTTTTGTAATGATGGTTGTAGGCGGCCGCGCGCAGGAGCAGGTGCCCGTAGCCCCGGCGCTCCATCTCGTGGCTCATCTGGAACTCCTCCATCCCCACCCCCCCGTGGAGCTCGGTGAAGCCTCCCAGCTCCCGGAACACCTCCCGCCGAATGGCTCCGCATTCGGATTGGATGGAGGAGAAGGGCCGCTCGGTCTCCCCTTCGTCCCAGTGGTAACCCCAGGCCGAGCGCAGGCCCACGAAGTGGGCGCTCCAGTCCGGGCTCAAGTCCCCCGGGACCGGGTAGGCGCCCACGGCGTGGATTTCCGGCCGCTTTCCCAAGACATCCGCCATCGCCGCCAGGCACCCGGGCTCGGGGACGATGTCGGAGTCCACGAAGAACAGGATCTCCCCGGCCCCCTCCCGGGCGCCGAGGTTGCGGGAAGCCGAAACCCCGCGGTTCCGAGCCAGACGCACGACCCGGACTCCTGCCTCCTCGGCGATGGCTGCCGAACGGTCGGTGCTGGCGTCGTCCACTACGATGACCTCCCACCCCCGGGGCCGGGCCTCGCGGAGAACCGACTGAAGGCACCAGGGCAGCCAGCGGGCGTCGTTGTGGACGGGGATGACCACCGTCACGCTCGGCATTGTTGATTTTTCATTCATCCAAGTATCCAAGGGCAGCCGTGCTCCGTAATCAGCAATCCGTCGGAAATCAGGAACCGTTTTTACCGCCAGCGCATGAGGAAGGTCGGGGTTTCCGGCCGGAAAAGAACAAGACCCCGGCTAACAGATAAAGCGCCCACTGCAACCGTGCCAGCGGCCAATAGGCATCAGCCGGTATGGTGAATTGTATCACTTGGCGCCCGCGATCCAGCAACAATCCGGTCAACGCCGCGTTAACCCGTAAAGTTTTTGTTTTCTCCCCGTTAACGCATGCCTCCGCCCCGAGGTCGTAATTCAACGGCGTAACGAGCAATGCGGGTTGTTTGAGAACCGCTTCGACCGCCAGCCCGTCATAGCCCGGGCGGCTCGAGGCCCAGCCGAGGTCGGTCCTTTTCCCCGGGACAAAAAACCGATCCAGATCGGTCGGCATAGCGGCGATTATGGCTCCGGCATTGCCGGTGGAAAGCAGGGCGCAGATTTTGGCGACGTCCTCGTCTTCGCCGGCAGGCAGGTTGAAAATGTCGGTGGTAATAAAAACATCGTCCGGGATACCGCTGTTTCCGCATGAACGGTAAAGTGCCAGGCGGTTCCGATACTGGAAGACGCCGCTTTCGGGGGTGTCTTGGCGGTAAAAATCGTTACGCATGTCGGCGGGGACGGCCTTCTCCAGATACAGAGAGATATATCTGTTCCCGTAAGCCGCAAGGTCAAGTGTCTGAAAAAACACCAATGCCACGATCACCAGCCTGGCGTATTTCGCGCTTCGCTTCCCGCACAAAATCAGTAACCGGTCGATCCCGATTGCGGCCAGGGCCGACAGACTGAAATTGACCATCGGGAAAAAATGCACCCACTGGCGGAAAACATCGATAAAAGGAAAATGGATCGCATAAAGAAATGCCGGAACGGGGCCGTACATTCCCAATGCAAGAGAAGCGAAGGCAACAAGCAATACCAGGATCGGCAACGTCTTCCGAAAGGCCAGGATCACGCCGGCGGCGGCAAGGATGACGCCTATCCTGCCGACAAAGAATGAACAACGATCCAGAATGTCGATCGGGTAAGGGTCTGAAGGCGACAGGCTCCAGCGAGAAGCGAGATACTGGACGAAATATAACGGCGCGGCGGAGAATGTCGGCCGGTGCAGGCGAAGATAATCCTGATAGGATCTCGTGCGCAATGTGTCGTATGCCTGCCGTTCCATGCTGGCCAGTATGTCCGATGAATTTAATACATATAAAGCCGGCAGAATAGACAGGAAGAGCAGCAAAACTACAAGCGGCGCATACCCCATCCGGAAGGGAAAAGGCCGGCACCAAGACAAAAACAACGCCATGAATACCAACCCCATGGAAATGAATTGTATTTGCGGGTAATGCGCGCTCAGGCCCAAACCGAAGACAATTGTCGCCGCCAACAGGTATCTCGGCGTCGCTCGCAGTTTCAGCGCTGCAAGAACAAACCAGGGGATCAAAGAAGCGGTGACCAAAGCGTGCTCATGGTGGAAAGTGATGCCCGTTCCGCCCATCAGGATCATTAACACGCCGAAGTAAGCGGAGATTTTCGAAATGGTGATCTGCCTCAGGACCAACCACCAGCCGAAGGACATGAACAACACCCCGATCGCGTATTGAAGTTTGTAGGCAAAGACGGTGGAAACGGGAAGCAGATGGGCCAGCGCGTAGCCAAGCATCCTAGGCGGCAGAGTTTGATTGAAGTTGATGTGAAAATACCCCAGCCGGATACCTCCGCTCGACGGAAACCAACGCGGAAAATAATGGCCGTTGGCGATGGCGTCGCACATGAAATTGAATTTAGGAAAATGCGTCCGCCAGCTGTCTCCATCAAGCTTATCGGTCAGCAGGAAATGAAAGACAAGAAGGACATAAGGCATACAAGCCGCTATAAAGTACAAGCGGGATTTGTCTTTAGCCATCAAACAAAGCGGAATCGCGGCGGTTCCGCCGACGGCGGCGGCGAATATGATGTCTTGAAATCGGCCGCAAAAAGGAGAAAACAACGCCGCCGCAAAAAGAAGAATATAAAGGGATTGGAAACCTGTTTTAGCAAGTTTTGTATTGCTTGCTGACATGTTTGCCCGGCAAGTCATTTTCCCTGAGAACTTATCAGAAGATGATTCTCGTTCTTTTCGCAGTTTGGGGAACCGCCGACCCGTGTCCTGGCAGGATGAGTTTTTATTACACTCCCCGGCGACGGGCGCGCCAGTAGGCGAAGGCGTTGTAGAGACGGTAAAGCGCCCCTTCCAGGTAAAACCCGAACCGGCGGCGTTTCCAGCGGAAAGCCGCCAGGTGGTGAGCGATTCGGTAGGCCCAGCGGAAACGGTCGAGGTCCCCCAGCATGTGCTCGTAGCGGAAGGCCAGGAAAGAGATCAGGTAGACGTTGCGGAAAAGCGGCCGGCCCTTGAGCCAGGGGGTGTGGATCCGGTCCATCGTGAACCGGCTCCAGCCTTCCAGGGTCGCGGGCGCCCGGAAACCCTTCTCCAGGGCCTCCCGGTAAAGGCTGGTCCCGGGCAGGGGGGCGTAGGGCTGGATCACGATCTCGGCGGCAGGGTGGCGGGAGTGAAGCTCATCGGCGAAATCGAGCACCGCTAATGAATCCTGGTAACTTTCCCCCGGAAAACCGATCATTAGGGAATAGGTGCTGATAATGCGGGATTGGCGCATCAGCTCCACCCCCTCCTCGATCTCTTTCCTGGTCAGGCCCTTGTTAATGTATTTGAGTATGTGGTCAAGGGGTGACTCGATCCCGAAGAATAGCCACTGACAGCCCACCCGCTCGAAACTCCGCACCAGCTCAGCGTCCATGAAGTGGATCCGGGGGCTGGCCGACCACTTCAACCCGAGCCCTTCCAGAGCGCCCACCAGGTCCCGGAGGATGTCCTTTCTCCCCCCCATGCTGTCGTCGTAGAAAAAAAGATTGTCCGCCCCCAAGGCCTGGAGCCGTTCCAAGTCCTCCCGGATCAGGGGAGCCGGTCGGCGGCGGCAGACTCTTCGGTGGTAAAAATCGCTGTAGCAGAACCGGCAGCCGTAGGGGCAGCCCCGGGAGGCCTGGTAACCCACGGTGGGAAAGGAAGCCCCGGGCCGGAGATAGCGGGGGAAGAGTTCCGCCGCCTTGCCCTGGTAGGGGAAAGGCAACCGGGCCAGATCCAGGAAGGGCCGGTCCTGGTTGACATGACCATGGCCGGCAGCGTCTTTCCAGCCCAGCCCGTCAATTCCGGAAAAATCCTCGCGCCCCGCCGAAAGCGCCCGGTAAAGTTCCAGAAATGTCTCCTCCCCTTCCCGTACCGCGACAAAGTCGATATCCGGATGGCTCAGGGTCTCCTCGGGCATCATGCTCGGATGGATCCCCCCCCAAACCACCGGAACCCCGGGAATTCGAGCGCGGATGTGGCGGGTCAGAGTCAGACCCCGCTGGATCTGGAAGGAAGTGAGGGCGCTCACCCCCACCAGGGCGGGCCTCCGGGCCAGGATCGCCTCCAGCTCCCGCCGGTGCTGGACCCGCTCGTCGTAATATTCCACCTCGATGCCGTTTTTCTCCAGATAGGTCCCCACCGTGAAGACCGCCAGCGGGGTCATGGCGTGGTAGGGGAAAGGACTCGGGTTGGGGAAGACGAGCAGAATCATCTGGGTAAAGGGCGGACTTGTTGTCGACGGTCAGCGCCCGCCGCCTGAATCCATGACCACCCGGGACATATAAAATGCGTTCGGCGGCCAGTAAATGGATTGGTGAACGGTGTCAGGGGCGTTGCCGGGTCTCTCCATCAAGGGCTCTACCCGCTGGCGCTCCGAAATCATCCGGTCCAGGGGGGCGTAAAAAACCAGCAGTTCCGGTCCCTCGTTGCGGGCATCGTGGGCGATGAAGGTGTCCAGGTAAAGCATGTTGTTCCCATCGCGGGGGAAATTCTCCATCTCCACCAGCTCCATCCTGTACTCCCGGCCGGCCAGAGTGAACGAGACCCGGGGACGGTCCTTGACCAGGTCCAGGTCGAGGATGTCCGATTCGTAGGGGTATCCCGGCCAATGAACATTCTGGAAGCGGGGATCGCTCATCATGGTCAGTTGCACGGCCTGGATGGAATCGCGGCCGGCCAGAATCCTCTCCGGGCGGTATTGCTCAACGGCGGCGATGAAGGCGTCCAGATCCACGCGGGTCACCCGGTCGCGGTAAAAACCGGGCAGGGACAAGGCGAACGGAACAACGGCCAAACCCGTCAGGAGGAAGGCAAGCAACCGGGGCGCCGGCAGGGCCTGGCGGCGCAAAAACGCCAGAACGGACCCGACGGCGGCGCCGTAGCCCAACCACATCATGGCCGCCAGGTAGACGGTCTGGCGGGTGCCGCCGAAGGTGATCAGGAGAAACCGGTTGGCCAGGAGGTGGCAGAATACCGTGGCCGCCAGGACCAAGGGCACGCCAGTGCCGGGCAGACAAAGTTTCCCCGTCGTTTCGGCGGTGCCGTTTTCCTTCACCCGCTTCAGGAGGGAGACAACCCCGATCGCCACGGCCGCGAACAAAACCAGCAGAAACGGCAAGGAAACCCAATTCCACTCGAGCGGCAGGTAAATTTTGGGGTTAAAAACCAGCGCCCAGTGATAGTTCAGAAAATCATACAGCCTGACAAAATAATATCCGGCCCAGTTTCCGTCCCAAGCCGTCCCGGCGCTGCCCTTCCCCAGCAGGGACACCGGGTAGTAGCGATACATATAGGAACGGAACGGCTCGTCGCGGGGGATCATGAGAAAAGTGGCGTAGAAATGAAGGAAGCTCAAGGCGGCATAGGCGAACCCGCAGAAAAACCAAGCCAAGAACCTCTTCCAGCAACGGGCGGAAAAGATTATCTCGATCAAGGCGGCAACCAGGATCCCGGCGGTGATCAGGAACTGGGTGTACATCATCAACTGCGCGAAATAGGCAACCACCGCCAGCAGCAAAAAACCGCTCCAGCGCCACTTGCCCCGGACCTGCCAGAGGTAAGTTCCGAGCTGGGCGCAGGTCAGGATGGGAGTGAAGGAGAAGTTGTTGGCGAACTGGCTGAAGACGATGGAGGTAATGGAGGTGGCCCCCAGCAGGATCGTCGCCCAGGCCGGGGCCGACCAGGGGCCGTAGAGGCGGGCGGCGATAAAACCGGCCATCCCCACCCCCAGAGCGAAGGCGCCCGCGAACCACCATCTCATGGCGGTGAAGTCGTGCCCGGTGAAGAGTTTGATCGCCTGGCAGGTGACGTTGTAGCCGATGGTCATCGTGGAGGCCATGTAGTACTGCGAAGTCTTGTGGATCTGCCAGATGACGGCGGAGGGGCCGTCCCGGAGCGAAACCGGCGGCCCGGGGTGAAAGGCTCCCAGCCAGTCGTCAAATTGGTATTGAATCGCCTCCAGCCGCCAGGCGCGGGGCAGGAACGCCAGGATCGACGCCAACAGAGCCGCCGCCAGGAAGGCGCCCATTCGGGCGGGAGCGGGATGCCCCGCCGAATGACGAGGTTCTCTCTCCAGAGACATCGCTCAGCTTTCCTTGGGAGCGCGGCCGTCCATCACGATCAAGAGGTCGTAACCTTCGATCACCTTGCTCATCCGGGCGGTCGGGTCCGCCTGCCGGATCAGTTCTTCCAGGAGGGAAAGCTGAAAACGAAAATCTCCGCTCCCGTTGCCGGGATTGCTGAGCAAGTGGTTGAGCCACTTCGGCAACAGGGTGATCCGGTTCCGGACTTGCTCCAGGATAATAACCTTCCGGCGGGCGGCTTCCCGCATCCGGGTAAGAAATTCGCCCGCGCGGGCGTGAAAGTGATAAAGAGACTCCATCATCACCACGTAGTCGCTGACCGGCAAATCGGCCTCTCCGGCATTGCCCTGAACGAGCAGGGGGCGGATCTTGTGGGGGGCCATGGCCAAGCTCAAATCCATCCCCCGGTAACAGCAGCCGGCAGCCTTCAGGTAATGAGTGAAGAGGCGGGCGTCGCCGCAGCAGAGATCCAGCACCGAGGAGCCGGGCGCGATCAAGTCGGCCACCATCTTGTAGCGGCCCTCGAAATCGGGGTGGGAACGGCCGTAAGTGTTGCGGTAAATGCCGCGGTGCCAATAAATGGGGCTTCTCATCGCGATCGCCTATGCCGGTTAAACCTCAAGATATCGGGACAAACTTACCCGTGAATTTGTCCTTCCTTCGTCACTTCCCAAGATCCGACCGAATTGCCTCCATTACGGAATCGATGCCGGCATCTTCATTCAAGCTGATGCCCCAATCAACAAGCGCGGCGGACGGGACCATGACCGGGCCGATTACTTCAACCTCGGCTTCACTCTCAACCGTCAGTTTCCACCCCAGGTTTTCAATCGCCGAGAGTGTAACTTGGAAAAGCTGCCAGGACCAGCCGAATGTCTGTTCCCCGGCGAAGATTTCCTCTCCGTCCGCGCTCCGCAACGATATCCGGCAGAAGCGCTCCGGCAGCGGCGTGACCCGGTCCATCACGTCGTCCGGCCCCGGGGGGAACAAGTCCGCCCGGATGGCGAAAATCATCGCCAGTCGCTCGTTCGGATTGGAAGCCGGCGGGGGGATTGAACGCTCCCATCTGCCCGCCGCAAGGGGAACCCGGGGTTGTTCTCCCAGCAGACCGGAAGAGACTTTTCCCGGACATACGTCGGCGGAAGCGGAGACCGCCGGGGTCCCGATCCACGGCGAAAGCCCTCCTCCCGATTTCAAGGCGACGGCACGAATTCGTTCAAGAAGATATAGCCGCCGGGCGGGCATATCCCAGTAAACAGCCGCGCCGGCTTCGTACGTTTGCGGGTTTTCATCCCGCAAGGCCGCGAATTCGCCCGGGTCGCCGATAAGTTGCCCCCGCTCGTAAAGCCGCAGATTGAGGACCGGCATCAGCATGGAAAAAACTTGTTCGGCCCGGCCTTGCCAGACCCGCAACATGATGTCCCAGCGCCGGGAAATATCGAAAACCCGGGGGCGGGGATAGGCGGTATAAACGGGAAACGGGAAGAAACCCTCAGCGCGCCGTCCCGGCGGGAAACTGAGGACATCGCGGGTATATATCCTGGCCGTGTCGTTAAAACCGAAATCCCCCGGCATTTGCTTGAGCACCCTTGAACTCTGGGCGAAATTGAGAACCCCGATCAGCAGGAGCGCCCCGGCGGCGGCGGCGCGGCGAAGGCGTACGTGCGGCGGGCTGATTCCGGCCAGAGCCGCCCCCACCGGCAGGATAAAAAGCGCGACGATGGTGGCATAGTAGTAAACCGGCATCTCGACCGTGGAAGGGATAACCGGAAACATGAGCAGGGCCACGGCCAAAAAATACAGCAGGGCGACCAGAAGGGGTTTCAGCGCTCCCCACAACGCCTTTGCCCCGACCGCAATCAGGAAAACCGCCGCGGCCGCCGGGCCCAGCAGGCGCAGGAGAACGGGCAAAAAACAGCCGGCCCCCAGATTCTGGGCGACCAGCTCCCTCAGGCCGGTCAGGGCGAAATCCCGCACCCGGGCCGCTAATATCAACGGGTCGGCCAGAATGGGCGCCAGGCCGCCGGTCATCCAGTCCATGGGGGGACACCGGCCGACCGCTTCTTCGGCCAGAGGAGGCAGGAGCAGGAACAGGGAAACCAGGTAAACGGCCCAGGAAGCGAAGGAAACGGCGGCGGCGGGAACAATCCGGCGCCGTAGGCTTCGGCGTTCGAAAACGAAAAAGAGCAAAACCAGCGGCACAAAAATGAGAGCGAACTCGTGCGTGAAGATGGCCGCCGTCAAGGCCAAGCCGACCCGGAACAGGCAAAACCATCCGATCCGGAGGCGTCGCAGCCTGACCAGTTCCCAAAAAATATATATCAGCAGGAACGTCAAAATGGTCATGTTCGGCCGGATAGGATAATGCGCGTCCAGCAGGGTTTGGGAAGTCAGCAGCCAGAACGAGGCGGCGGTCAAGCCCGCCGCCGTCGAACCGAACCATTCCCGGATCAGGAGGGCGAGGAAAAGCCAGGTTAGGAAAATAAACGCCAAATTAACGGGCTCCCGCAAGGACGGCCCGCGCCAGGCGTAAAAATACTGGTAAAATTTCGGGATCAGGGCGTCGAAAAGCATAATCGGGTAACGACCGTCGAACATCCCTCCCTGCGCTTCCCAAACCAGGGGCTTGAGTAAATCGTAGCGATTGAGCGAAGCGCTCAAAGGCCCCTCTTTCAGCCCGGCCTGCAGGCCGTAATAGCGCAAGCGCAGCGTCTCCGCCTGGAGCCAGTCAACCGGATGACGGAAGAAAAACCCGAAAAATATTCCCACCGCCGCAGCCGTAAAGATCAGAGCGATCAGCTTGGCGGAAATGGACAAACGGGGCGTTGGAAAAAGTATTTTCATTCCTGATCGGCCGACCGCGGCTTATACTTAGTCCGTTATCCAAGTTGACGAATCGTTTTCGCCAAGCGCACGAATTTATGATTACAAACCTACGGCGGCGCACAATCATTTTATTATGAGAGCGGATACGGGAAGGCAGTTTAATAATACGTCATCGCACTTATCAATACATAGCAGAGCATGAGGGAAAAATCTGAATGCCGAGTTTAACCGACTTCAGCCTGGCCGGGGCAGTTTTCGTCCTGGTCTTGGCCACCCACGTGGGCTGGTGGCGGATCAGGCGCCCGCGCCGGGAGATGGCGCACCTGGTGGCGATCTTCCTCGTTTTCCCCCTGGCCTTCCTTCTGGCCCTTTACCTCCTCCTGCCCGCTTCGACGCTTCCGGGGCTCCTCTACCGCGGCCTGCTGCTTTCCTCCCTCTCCCTGATTTACATAATGACCTACCCCCCCATCCAGGCCGGCTGCCCTTCATTGAGAATCGTCCTGGCGGTCAAGCAGGCCGGCGAGCCGGGGCTGAGTTTCGCGGAAATTCTCGCCCTCTTTCCTCCGGAGAGTTTGTTTTTCGACCGGTTCGACGACCTGGTCGGCGAGGGGCTGATCTCCTGGCAATACGACAGTTGGGGCATCTCCGCCACCGGGCGCTGGATTGCCCGCTTTTTTCTCGCCCTGCGCCGGGCGCTCGGCCTGCCCCTGGGGGAAGGCTGATGGACCCTTCCCGCTCCATCTATTTTCTGCTCGTCGCCCTCTCCTTGGCGCTGCCGTTCCTGATTCACATCTTTCTCGCCCGGGGCTTGCGCCTGTTCCGGGAGAAGACCCGGCGCCAGGAAGGGGCGATCATGGCGGTGCTGGCCGGCTATCCTCTCTGCGGGCTCGGTTTTGCCCTCTGGGGGATTCTCCTGCCTCCCCGGGGCGGGCTTCTGCTCCCGGGCCTGGCGCTTTTGTTGATCTACACCGGGTTCGCCTACACCTACTTCCACCTCTTCAACATGAGCGAGACCGCCCGCCGGATCCGGATCCTCTCCCGGGGCGCCCGCGGGGACCTGGAGCGCGAGGAGATGGCCGGCGAATACACCGGGGAGGGGATGGTCCGGATCCGCCTGGAGCGGCTGGGGGCCCTGCGGGAAATCGAGTTCCGGGAGGGGAGATACCGCCCCGGGCGGCTTTACTTTCTGCTGCCCGCCCGGATCGTCTTCGCCTGCCGCCGGGTCATCTTCCCCCCGGCCTCGGCGCCTTTACCGTAATCCGTAATCAGTGATCCGTGATCCGGTCCAGCCCCCGCCCGGGGGAAACCGTAATTCGTGACCAGTGATCCGTAATCCGGCCCCAAGCTGGATACAGGAAACAGGAGTCAGGAGCCGGGGGAATTCGTAATCAGTAACCCGTAATCCGTCGCTTTGATTTGTGTGGATTCGCGAGATTCGCGGTTAATCTGTGAAATCTGTGGACAAATCGCCTTTCAGCCGAGGTAGAACTCCCGGACGGAGGAAATCACGAACTCGATCTGGGACTCCGCCAGGTGCTGGTGGACCGGGAGCGAGACGATCCTCCGGGCCTGGGCTTCCGCCACGGGAAAATCCCCTTCCCGCCAACCCCAGCGGCGGCAGGCCTCCATCAGGTGGACAGGGATGGGGTAGTGGATCTTGGTCCCAATCCCCTTCCCTTCCAGGTGCTTGATCAGCCTTGGGCGGTCCTCGACCTGGACCACGTAGGTGTGGAAGGCCTGCCGCACTCCCTCCCGGCGGGGAGGGATGACTACCCGGGGGGCCAAGTCCCGCAGTCCCTCGTCATAGAGCGCCGCGAAGCGGTTGCGTTTCTCCGTGACTGCCCCGATCCCGGGGAGCTGCAGGGAGGCCACCGCCGCCTTGATGGAGTCGAGGCGGGAGTTGTAGGAAAAGTACTTGGCTTCGTTGCGGTCCTTGAGCCCGTGGTTGCGCCGGAGCAGGAGGTCGCGGTAAAGCTCCCCGGAATCGGTGGTGATCACGCCCCCGTCCCCGCAGGTGTTGAGGTTTTTCAGGGGGTGGAGGCTGAAGGCCCCCAGGTCCCCGAGCGAGCCGGTCTTGCGCCCCCCCAGCGCCGCGTCCACAGCCTGGGCGGCGTCCTCCACCACCTTGAGCCCGTGCTCGCGGGCGACAGCGTTGATCTCGTCCATCCGGGCGGGGTTGCCGGTCAGGTGGACGGGAATGACAGCCCGGGTTCGGGGGGTAATCGCTTCCTCCAGCCGGGAGGGGTCGAGGTTGTAATCCTCGGCCACGTCCACGAAAACCGCCTCGGCCCCGGCGGTGACGATCGCCCCCACCGTGGCCAGGAAGGTGTTGGGAACGGTGATGACCTCGTCGCCGTCCCCGATTCCCAGGGTTTTGAGGGCCAGGAGGATGGCGTCGGTCCCGTTGGCCACCCCAACGGCGTGTTTGGTCCCGCAGAGCCCGGCGAAGTCCCGCTCGAACTCCTCCACCGCCGGTCCCAGCACGAACTGCCCATCCCTCAGGACCCGGTCCACCGCTTCCCGGACCGAAGCGTTATCGGCGAACTGGGCCGCGATGTCCACGTAGGGCACTCTCATGCCGGGCATCCCTCTTCTTTTCTCTTTGAGCATTCTGCCGTCATGGAAACCCGTAATCCGTAATCAGTGATCCGTAATCCGGCCCAAACCAGGATACAGGAAACAGGAGTCAGGAGTCAGGAGCGCCCGTAACCCGTAATCAGTAATCCGTGATCCGGGCCAACCCTGGGTTCAGGAGTTGGTCCACTAAGTCCACTTCCTCCACATCGTCCACTCGGTTCTACATGCCTACATGTGAATAGTGCGGCAGTTCCTTCAGTCTGCCTTTCGGCGCCAAACCTCATACCCCATACCTCACACCGAGTACGAGTACGAGTTCGAGTACGAGTACGATTAATCTGTGAAATCTGTGGACAAATCGCCTTTTAGCCGCGGTAGAACTCCCGGACGGAGGAAATTACAAAGTCGATCTGCTCGGGGCAGAGGTGCTGGTGAACCGGGAAGGTGATGAGCAAGCGGCACTGGGCCTCGGTTCGGGAGAGGTCCGTGCGCCCGAAGGGAATTTTCTGGCTGAGGGCGGCGGGCTGAAGGTGGTTGGGAACGGGGTAGTGCACCTTGGCCTCAATCCCGCGCCCCTGCAGGAATTTCAGCAGCTCGTCGCGCTTTTCGGCCAGGACCATGTACATGTGGTAAACGTGGCGGGCGTCCCTCCGCCGGGGCGGGACCTGGATCAAACCCCGGAATTCCGGGGCGGAGAAGGCCTCGTCATAGCGGGCGGCGTGAGCGCGGCGAAGTTCGGTGATGGCATCCGCTTGGAGAAAGAGGTGGTTGCCCACGATGGCCTGCAGGGTGTC
>CAZIEA010000001.1:41985-54083 GCA_964538495.1 uncultured bacterium
GCCGTAAACGTGCACCCGGTCCCGGCCGTCGCCCAGGCCGTGGTTGCGCAGGAGTCCGATCCGGCGGAAGACTTCCTCGTCGTTGGTGATCACGAAGCCGCCGTCGCCCCAGACATTGAGGTTTTTCAGGGGGTGGACGCTGAAGGCCCCGCCCAGCCCGAAGGTCCCCGCGTGCTTCCCCCCGATCCGCCCGCTAATGGCGCAGCAAGAGTCCTCGATCACCGGGAGTCCCAGGCGCGATGCTTCGGAAACGATCTTCTCCAGCCGGGGCGGGGCCCCCGAATACCAGACCGGCATGATCGCCTTGGTCTTGCCGGTGACCGCCTTCTCGATCAGGTCGGGATCCATGGTGAAGTCGTCGAGCACATCCACGAAGAAAGGGCGCGCGCCCACGGCCACAATCGAACCGATGGTGGCGATGAAGGTCTGGGAGACCGTGATCACCTCGTCGCCCTCGCCCACCCCGGCCGCCTTCAGCAGCATCGAGAGGGCGACGGTCCCGGAGGAGGTCCCCAGGCAGAAATTCGCCCCGGCGTAGCGGGCCATGTTGGCCTCGAACTCCGCCAGCTCCGGCCCGAAGGTGTACTGGTGGTGCTTGAGCAGGGTTTGGCGGAGTTTGGCCAGGATCGGCTCCGGATCCGCGAACTGCTCCCCCAAGTATGAGTAGGGTACTTTCATCTTATCCCCGTCTTTTTTTTCTGAATTACTTGATCGTAATCCGTAATCCGTGATCAGTAATCCGTGGCTTCGGTTGGGTAATCAGTTGGAACTTCGCGCAGTTCATTCCCGCAAAAGCTATTTGCCTTATCAATCATTCCAAAAATCATCTTGCCGATATCTTCGCATTCCCGCACCAGATCATCGCGAACATCGAGAGGAATATACTCACAGTCAAGAGCCACTTCCAACCAATGCTGCGTTTCCTGCTGTTCGCCATCGGCATCGGTCAGTTTGCTGACAAAATGAGCCGCATACCGTCTCTTTGCCCACGCTTCGGCAATCTGGGCACCAATGGATCTGGACGATTTCCTGACCTGGCTGGTGATCGAATACTTCTCTTCCTGGGGGAAAGTCTTGGTTAATTCGAATATCCTTTTGGCCAGTTCCTTGGCCGTTTTATAAACCCGCAATTCTCTGAAGCTTTTAACGTACATCAATCTGCCTTCCTGGCGACCGGATTACGGATTACTGATCACGGATTACGGGGTTACTGAAGCCGGATCTCCTTCATGCGCTTGATGTTGTAGTAGAGAGGGTTGTTCATGGGATCGCGCAAACGGCCGTCCTCGATCGCCGCCTTCAGGTCCCGGACCGCTTCCTCGATGTCGTGGACCGGAACAAAACTCAGTTCCCGGGCGATCTTGGCCGAGGAGATATGGTAGGAACGGGGGTCGTTGGTCTCCCGGACGATGACCTCGATCTCCCCCCCCACGGTGTCCCGGACCTTGGCGGCCAGCTCGCGCACGGGGAAATTCTCGTAGCCGGCGTTGAAGACTTTTCCGTTGATCTTGTCATCCGGAAACTCGAGGGATTGGACATAGAGGTCGGTGATGTCCTCGATATGGATGTTGGGGCGCTTCTGGTCGCCCCCGTCCACCAGGATGCGGCGGTTGACCACGGCGTGGTTGGTGAGGATATTGATGATCAGGTCCAGGCGCTGCCGGGGGGACCAGCCGCAGACCGTGGCCGGGCGCAGGATCAACCCGACGAACTTGTCGTCAATGTGCCGGAGCAGGACCTCCTCGCACATCATCTTGAACTTCGAGTAATCGGTCAGGGGCTCGCAGCTCATCGCCTCGGAGACGTTTTCGCAGTCCTTGACCCCGTAGACGCTGGAAGAGGAGGCGTAGATGAAGCGTTTCACGCCTTTTTTCTTGGCCAGCTTGACCAGGGGCTCGAAGCAGTCGAAGTTGATGGATTTTCCCAGGCCGGGATCGAGCTCGAAGCTGGGGTCGTTGGAGATACAGGCCAGGTGGATGATCGCGTCCATCCCCTCCAGCTCCTTCTCCAGGCGCTTAAGGTCGCGCACGTCGGCCTCGACCAGCTCCAGCTTGGGGTCGTCCTTGACCCGGTCAAAGACGTCTTGGCCGTAGATAAAAAGGTCGTAAACCTTGACCCGGTAGCCCTTTTTCAGGAGCTTGGGAACCAGGATCGCCCCCACGTAGCCCCCGCCCCCGATCACCATCACCTTCTCGAAGCCTGCCATCTTGTCTCCTTCGGGTTGAATCGGCAAAAATGTATGTATACCCCAGAGCCCCGTTTCTTTCCAGTCCCGTTCCCGGCGGGGGAAAAGGGTTCAGGGTTCAGGAAAACCCGTAATCCGTGATTAGTAATCCGTAATCCGGACCCGAGCAGGATACAGAAAACAGGAGTCAGGATTCAGGAGTCGGACACGTAATCAGTAATCAGTAACCCGTAATCCGTCGCCTGGAATCAGGAATTCAGAATCCAGAATGCGCCAGGTTCTTCAGCCTTCAGTCTTCAGCCTTCAGCCTGTAGTTCAATCTGTGAAATCTGTGGAAAAAATAATCTGCGCAGCTCAGACGCGGCCGAGCCAGTTGCGGATGGCCCGGGGGTTGAGGGAAAAAAGCAAATTGGCCTCCACCCCGCAGGCCATGGTGCAGGAGCGGCAGTTGGGGAGCGGCCGCAGCCGCCGCCAGGCCTCGGCGAAGCCGAGTTCCCGGACATCCTCTCCCGGAACCCGGCCCACCCCCATCCCGCAGGAATAAAGCATTCCGTCGGCCTCCAGATGGGCGGTGGCCCGCCCCGCCCAGCAGCGATAGAGCCGGGCCGGTTCCGGCCCGGTCACCCGATCCTGGTGGGGCCAGTCCCGGGCGTTTTCCAGGTAGGGGAAGGAGCCGCCCACCGGGGCCCCGGCTTTCTTCAGGCGGATCAACTCCTCCAGGACCGAGCGGCGCGAATCCCCCTTGAGGACCAGTTCCTCGATCTGGGCCAGGGCGGGATGAAAATGCCCGCCCGGCTCCAGGAAGAAATCTAAAAGCACGAAATTAGCCGTGATCCCGCGGGTCCGGGCGAACTCCACGATTTCCCTGATGTGATTGGCATTAAAGGTGGTGAGAACGGTGTTGATCCAGACCGGGATGCCCTCCTTTTGCAGGGCGTCCAGGGCCGCCACCGCCTCGTCGTAACTGCGCTCCCCGCGCAGGTAACCGTGGACCTCAGCGGGACCGTCGTAGGAGACCTGGACCAGGTCGGCGGAACGTAGTTCCTCCACCCGGGCTGGAACCTGAAAGCCGTTGGTGGAGAGCCCCGCGAAAAAGCCGAGTTCCCGGGCCCGCGCCAGCACGGTCCCGACATCTTCCCGCAGCATCGGCTCCCCCCCGGTGAACTGAACCCGGCGGCCCCCGGCGCGGCGGATTTCCCCCAGAACCCGGAGCAGTTCCTCGGTCTTCCACTCCTGCTCCCGGGGCCGGGCGGCGAAGTTACAGTAGCGGCAGCGGTTGCTGCAGCGGTTGGTAAGCCCGATGTGGACGCTCAGTGGCACCCGGCGGGAGGGGAAGATGTTCATCAACAACACCTCCTTCCCGAAGTAAATTGTATCCAACAGTCTCATTAGTGAGCAGTAAGCTGTAAGCAGTGAGCAGTCGCCATTTAATAGTCAGTCATATCGGTCTGGTAATCAATGGGCTCTTCCGAAGGGAATTTGCGAGACAACTCGAAAATATTTTTAGCCAGTTCCGCCGACAACTTATACACAGCCAAATCTTGAAAACTTTCCGCATACATATCCCCAAATCCCCTAAGAGGTTTACTGCATACTGCTTACTGCACACTGCTTACTGAACAAGGCCTGGCGCACCCGGAGGGCGATATCGTCCATATCCTCCTTGCTGTAGAAGGGGGAGCAGGGAAGCTCGAGGCAATGTCCGCCCAGGCGGGCGGCGGCGGGGCAGTCCGGGCCGGGCCGGAAAAACGGCAACAAGGAGCAGTCGCGCATGTCGTCGGCTTTGGTGTCCACCCCCGCCGCCAGGAGCCGACGGCGGAATTTTTCCGGTTCCTCGACCCGGACGCGCAGGTAAAGAAAGGAGGACTCGGACCCCTCCGGTTCGGCCTGAAACTCGAACCCGGGGATATCCCTCAGCGCTTCCCGGAGACACCGGGCGTTCTCGCTCTGTCGCTTCAGCCAGAGCGGGAAGCGGCGCAGTTGCCGCAACCCCGCGGCGGCCTGGACCGGGGCCATCCCCCCCCCCGGCGCCTGATTACTGATCACTGATAACGGATTACTAACTTCCCGGGGCGGGACGACTTCCTCCAGGAATTTTCGCTCGAAGATATCCGACCCCTTCCGGGCCGCCAGGTCCACCAGGGGGTGCAGGGTCCAGGAGTAAAATGTCGGGTGTACGGCCAGCATGGCCGCCATGTTCCCGAACTGGGCGCGAAAAATTTCCCCCCGGGAGGCCGAGCGCAGGAGTGGGCTCAGCTTTGCCATCTTTTCCGCCAGGTCCTCCCGGGCAGTCGCCACCATCCCCCCGCCCCAGCAGGGCAGGTTCTTGCTGGGGGCAAAAGTGAAGAAAGCCGCATCTCCGAAACTCCCGGCCGGCCGGCCGGAACTAACGGCCCCGAAGGCGTGGGCGCAGTCCTCGATCACCGCGATCCCCCCTTCCCGGGCAATCGCCAGGATCTCCTCCATCCGGGCCGGAACCCCGAAGAGGTGGGTGGGGACCACCGCCCGGGTCCGGGGCGTGATCCGGGAACGGAAAGATTCCGGGTCCAGGTTCCAGGTCCCGGGCTCGACGTCGGCGAAAACGACCTTGTAACCGAGTTCGGCCGCCAGGATCGGCATGGGGTGGAAGGTATAGGCGGGGAAGACAATCTCGTCCCCGGGTTCCAGCTCCAACGCCCCCAGGATGAGCCGGAAGCCCGCCCTCCCGCTCCCGACCGGGAAGACTTCCCGGAATCCGCCATAAGCCCGGAAAGCCGCCGCAAATTTCTCCACCGCGTCCGGGGAACAAGGGGCAAAAAATCCCGGGATCTCCTCAAGCGGCATGCTGATCCGGAACCGGGGATAGGCTTTCACGAACCTGGCCTCCTCCGCCCGGCCAGGGCCAGGCCCAGGGCCGAAATTCCGCCCAGCCCCGCCAGGATCAAGCCCAGACGGACTCCGGCGGGACGGAAGCGCCATTGGACCAGGTGCTTTCCCCTTTCCAGCCAGACCCCGCGCTGGAGGTAGTTGACCTGGAGCGCAGGGACCAATTCCCCGTCCACCCTGACTTCCCAGTCGGGGTGGAAGACGTCGGTAGCGACCAGGACCGCCGGGACTTCCGCCGCGATCTCAACCTCCAGCTCGGTGGGCGCGGGCCGCCGGAGCCCGAGGATCCGGTTGCGCCGCTGCAGTTGTTCAAACCGGGCTTGCGGGTTACCCTCCTTTTGCCAGGAATCGTAATCCGTGATCCGTAATCCGTTATCCGGGGCGAGAGCACTGATTACCGATAACTGATCACTGATTACCGCCACCTGCTCGCTGTCCTCAATAAAAACAGCCTCCCGCAGGTCCCCTCCCAAGAGCTCAGCCCGGGCTTCTTCCGCCGAAGCCCGGACCAGCCGGTCCTGGGTATAAACCCTGGGCAGAACGCCTGGGGGACGGAAAACCTCAAGTTTCTCCGGGGAGTCCCCCGGCAAAAGGATTTTCTCCACGCTCATGTTGGGATAAAAGCGCGCGGACGGGCCCTGAATCCGCAGGGCATAGGGATAACCGGATGTCAACTCCTCCGCCACATCCCGGAGGCGGGGGAGCAGGGGCTTGGAGCAGTGCCCGAAGAGGTAGTCCCCCCCATGCAGGGTGGCGGTCTGGTCGAGAAAACTGAAATGGTAAGCCGTGCGCGGATTGACTTCCTCCGGCGCCGGCGGCGGCGTGCCGGGGTCGGTCAAGCGGTAATAAGCCGTCTCGGAAGGTTTCTTGTACTTGATCCATTCCGGGACCTCGGCCCAGGAGAGGTAATAAATGACCAGAAACCCCTGCAGGGCCGTCTCCAGGACCAGGCAGGCCAGCAACAACCGCTTGAGCCCGGGACGGGCGGAGAAAACCAGGACCAGGATCGTGGAGATGATCACCAGGGCCAGGGAAGGGAGCGGGCTGGAGAGGACCCAGGCCCAGTGGAAATCCCAGGCCCGGCGCCAGACCGCCACCCCTCCGGCCGGAACATAAAGGGCCTGGGAAAGGACCAGGCCCAGGGTCAGGAGGGCCAAGACACCCGCCGACCGGCGCGCAAGAGATCGGGAGGAGGCGAAAAGCCAATGGACCGAGATCCCCGCCAGGACCGCCATCCCCAGGTGCCCCAGGATCCGCCAGCGCAAGGCGTAGGGGAGGCCGCAGGGGGGGATCATTCGCACCAGGATCAGGTAGAAAGCGGAATAGCTCCCGGTGACCATGAACCAGGAAAGGAGAACCAGGACAAGGGAAGCCCACCACCAGCGTTTCCGGATCTTCTCCCCGGAAGTGTCTCCGGCCCGGCCGGAAAACCCGGAGGCGGAACCCAGCACGATCAACAGCGCCAGGAGATACCCCCCGGTCAGGTTCCCCTCCAGATGAAGGTATTCCTGCAAATCCGGGAACCCGAGATTGACCCCCGCGGAGCAGGTCAGGGTCCCGAAGGCGTCCGGGATCAGGACGGTGATAAGATGCCGCCAGGGCATGCTGAACATGGGGGAGGCGGCCCAGCTTCCTTCCAGCAGCGGCGAATCCCGGTATATCCGGGCGGTCTCCCGCATCCCCAGCCAGTAAGGGGCGGAAATGAGAAACCCCAGCAGGAAAACCCCCGCCCCCGCCAGGCACAAACGCCGGGCGTATCTCCAATCCCGGGAGGCCGCGGAAATGGCCGCCAGCAGGGCGGTAAAGATCGCGATCGTCCCCAGGCTGAAAATTCCCCGGACATCCGAACCGCAGGTCCCGATGAAGGCCACGGCGGCGGCGGCCGCCGCGCCGGGAAAGCCCGCCCCCTTCCGGGCCAGGAAATCGATCCCCCAGATCGCCCAGGGAACCCAGGCCACCGCGTAGGTAGTGTTGGGATCGCAGATGTTGTAGGTCATCCCCGCCCCCAGGGCGTAAACCAGCCCCAGGGCAAAAGCCCCTTCCGGCCGGAGCTTGAGAGCTCCCCGGCCCAGGAGCCAGGCCCCCCCGCCGGCCAGGAGCCAGTGCAGCAGGAGCGGGAGCTCGACCAGCCAGAAATAGGACGCGTCCACGCTGCCGGCGGGAGACAACAGGTAAAAGGGATAAAGCGGCCAGTACCAGATCCGGGTGTTGGGGATCCAGTTGATCCTCCCCCCGGCGAAGGTGTGCGGGTCCCAGAGAGGCAGGCTCCCCGCCTTGACCGTGCGCGCCTCGAAACTAAGCCGGGTAAAGGTCTCGTAGTAATCGTCGAAAAAGACCCCCAGTTGTCCGAAAAACATCGGGGCCAGGACCAGGAAGACCACCGTCAGCAGCAGCAGGAGCCAAGCCGATCCCGTTTTCGTGTCCTTCATGTTCATGGTGATAACGGCAAGCTGAAGACAGGGTTCAGGGTTCAGGAAAACCGTAATCCGTAATCCGTGATCCGTGATCCGTGATCCGGGCCAACCCTGGGTTCAGGAGTTGGTCCACTAAGTCCACTTCGTCCACATCGTCCACTCGGTTCTACATGCCTACATGTGAATAGTGCGGCCTTTCCTTCAGCCTGTAGTTCAATCTGTGAAATCTGTAGACACGATCTGTGGTTTCAGTTCGATTGGCGGGGATTCGCGAGATTCGCGGTTAATGCGCGCGGCGGGAACGAAGCCAGGTCCCGGCCAGCCCCAGCAAGGAGCGGGGATGGAGGCGGAGAAAATCGTTCATCAGGTTGCAACCTAGATCCAGGCACGCCCGGCAACGCACCGGCTTCAGGTTATTCCAGGCCCTTTCGATGTCGCCCGAGAGGCAGTTTCCCAGCGCTTCGTCGTAGAAGAGCTTGGTGCAGGGGTATATATCCCCAACGTTGTCGATGGCAATGAGGTAGCGCCCGGAAAAACAGGGGATGGGCTGGAACCCGGCCAACTCGGATTCCTCCCGCACCAGGTGGCGCCCGAAACCATAGGGCCAAGCCAAGACGTAATCGAGCAAGCGCGCCGGGTAAGGGAGGGTCCGGGGTTTTTCCCGGCGCAGAAAGCGCAGGAATTCCGCGGTTTCGGCGTCTTCGGCCTCGGCGGCCTCCCGCCGCTGGCCGGCCACGGTGTCCTGGGGACGGAGAAAATTAATCCCGACGAAACAGCCGTGCGCGCGCGCGATCTCGTGCACGTGCCGGAAGCAGGCCTCCAGGTCCCGGGTCAGGGTGAACTGGAGCTGAACCCGAAAACCGGCCTCCCGGGCGGCGGCAATTGCCTTAAGGACCCTGGCGTAAGTTCCCTTCCCGCGGTAGTGCTCGTGGACCTCGGGGGGACCGTCAAGGCTGATGCTGAGCATGTCCGCCCCGGAGAGATCCCCGAGCCGCTCCGGGACCAGGAGCCCGTTGGTGTTGACCGAACATTCGATCCCGTGGGAGGAGATCCGCCGCACCAGCTCGCCCAAGGGCCCGTAGAGGGTCGGCTCCCCGCCCGCCACCATGATCACCCTGGTTCCCAGCCGGGCGAGACCGTCCACGACTTTCAGGACCGAAGCGCGGGGGAAATCTTCCCGGGCCCGGGAGCCGAATTCGGCGTAGCAGTAACGGCAGCGCAGGTTGCAGCGCTCGGTCGGCATCAATTGAACGAAGAAGGGAACGCGCCGCCCCGTGAGCCGGGCCCGCAGCAGCGTGGAAGCCGCCCGGATCTCCTTTTTCATTCCCGTCCTCCCCGCCCTTTGGCGGCGCTTAGAAAAGTTCCCGGACCGAGCGGGCCATGTAGTGCAGCAGGGTCAAGGGCCGCATTCCGAAAACCAGGTTGCGGTCGATGTAGGAAAGGATGTAGCAAGACTCGCAGCCTTCCCGACTCAGGGAGTTCAGGCAGGCCCGCAGGCCGTGCTCCCGGATGTTCCAGCGCGGCTTGCCCCAAAAGTTGCAGCAGGGATAGACGCTCCCGTCCCCGTCGATGAAAACCACGTAGTCGGCGTGGTAGCACTTGGGATACTTGAAGGAATCCGGAAGCTCGGCGGCCCGGGCCATGCGCCTGGAATAGGAGAAGGGCCAGTTGAGAGCAACGTCGTGGGCCAGGGAGGTGAACTGGATGGGGAAGCGCTCGCGCTGGAGCTTCTTGATCTCCCGGAGAAAACCGCGGACCTTCTCGTCCGGAATGTCCAGGTGGTGAGTAGGCCCCCCTTCCTTGAGCGTTTCATACTGGAAGGAGAGGGAAAAATTGAGCAGGGCCCCGTGCTTTTGGGCGGTCTCGGCCAGGAAGCGGAGATCTTCGGGTTCGGTCTCGGCGGTGAGGACCGCGTTGATCCGGGTTGCGATCCCGGCGCCGGAAACGAGTTCGATCGCCCTCATGGTTTGGGCGAAGGTCCCCTCCCCCCGGTTGCGGTCGTTGATCCTTTCCCGCCCGTCCAGGCTGATGCAGATCGAATCGAGCTTCTTCACGACCTCGATTTTTTTTTCGACCAGGACGCCGTTGGTGATCATGTCGCAGATGATCCCGTTGTGCCGGACCCGGTCCACCAAAACCTCTATATCGGGGCGCAGCAGGGGCTCCCCGCCCTGGAGCTGGAGGAGACGGGTGCCCTCCCGCCCCAGTTCGTCGATCAGGGTCAGAAGTTCCTCGGTGGTGAATTCCCGCCAGCCTTTGCGGTCGGCGTACTCGCCGTAGCAGTAGTAGCACTTGAGGTTGCAGCGATTGGTCACCGCCAGATAAACGTTGATGGGCTGGCGGCGCCCGGTGAGGTGGCAGTGCAGGATGTTGAGCAGCATCCGGGCCCGCCGCGCTGTCAGTTTCGCTCTCATCGCTGCAAAAATTCAGTCCACAGATTTCACAGATTAGTTCGTTGTCGTTATCGTAATCGTAGTCGTAATCGGGGCGTTTCGAATTTCACCCGGTTTTTCTACATGTCCTACATGTCTACATGTGAATGCGGCGGCGGTCCCTTCAGCCTTCAGCCTGCTTTTCTCACCATGAAGGGCATGAAGAACTTGAAGAAGTAATCCGTGAAAATCTGTGTAATCTGTGGAAAAAATAATCTGCGGTAATCTGCGGAATCTTAGTTTTAGATAAAGTTGACGTGTTCGGGCGGGGGGCCGGCGGGCGGTTTCAGCTCGACCAAACCCTCCTTCACATCCCAGAGGAACTCGTTGATCTTGTGCTGAAGACAGAGACAGGCGCAGTCGGTGCGGGCGTCGAACTTCTCGGAGGCGATCAGGTCCATCACTTCCCAGTAGCGGTCGGATTTCCAGAGTTCCTTAAAGGAACTGTCGATGATATTGCCGATGTGGAATTTTGGAGCATAGCGGCTGTTAAAGAGCATCCCGCAGGGGGCGACCAGCCCCGAACCCGAGAACTGGGGCATGAAGGGGGCCCCGTAGCAGCGGGAGTATTTCCGCCCGCCCCCGCTCAGGATCTTGGACCACTTGGCCCGAACCAGGTAGTTTTCAGTGGAATAAGTTTCCGCTTCCTTGAGCAGCTCGGTGAGCTCGAAATACTTGGAGTAGTCCACCCCCAGGTGCCCGAACTCGTCGTCGGAGCAGTGCTTGATCACGGTGTAGTCCGCCCCCAACTCCCGGCCCAGCTTGGCCAGGGGGATGATCTGGTCGCGGAACTGGGGCATCAGGACCATCTGCAGCCCCAAGGTGACCGGGAGGCCCTTCTGGCGCTTGATCCGGACGCACTCGGAAATAATGGCGCGAATCCGGTCGAAGCACTCCTTCCGACAGCCCATCACCTCGGCGTAGCGTTCGGGCTCCCCGGCCGAGATGTTAAAGCGCAGGTAGGTGAGGGCGGGAAGTATCTCCTCTAGGCGCTCGGGCTTGAGAAGGTAACCGTTGGTCCCCATCGCCATATCCAGCCCGTTGGCCTTGCCCCGCAGAATAGCGTCGTAGATGTGGGGGGAACACAGACTCTCCCCGTCGCTGACAAAGCTGATGGCCTTGACCCCGATCTCGGCGGCGTCATCGAGAAAGCGGAAAACCACGTCCTGGGTCATCCGGTGGTCGTCGTGCTCCTGGAGCTTGCTGTAGCAGTAAACGCAGTTATAGTTGCAGCGCCGGGTCAGGGCGCAGTCGATGGTGATGGGGGCGATCCGCTCCCCGGCCAGCCAGCTTTTGACCCGGTCCAAATGCCACATCAGCTTGTGGCCGTCCAATATCAGGTTCTGTTCGCTCATCTTTCTCTCGTTCTCGTTATCGTTGTGCTTCAGCATAGAGCATAGGGCATAGAGCATGGAGTCAAGAGCAGGAATCCAGAATACAGAATCCAGAATCCAGAATGCATGCGAGTTTGAACATTTGGATTTCGAATTTCATTCGGATTTCGTCATTCGAATTTCATCCGGGTTTTCTACATGTCCTACATGGCCTACATGGTTAAAAAGGCGGCAGTTCCTTCAACCTTCAGTCTTCAGCCTTCAGCCTGGTTTTCTCACCATGAAGCTCATGAAGAGCTTGAAGAAAAAATCTGTGAAATCTGTGGACGATTTGGTTCTTGGCGTCTTTGCGTCTCTGCGTCTTTGCGTGAGAAAAGCAGGTTTTCTACATGTCCTACATGCCTACATGTGAACACGGCGGCGGGCGGTCACGGTTCCTTCCGCGGGGGCCGGGGGCGGGCCCGAGAAATAAACCTCCGCGGCCAGCTTCAAACAGTCGCCGGCAATCTTTTTCAGGGACTTCAGGGAGACGGCCTTCGATTCCCCCTTTTCCCGGAGCTCCAGCCGGTAGGGCACCTCGGCGTAGAGGTAACCCCGGCGGGCAGCCCGGACCAGGTTCTCGGTCTGGTAGAAAAAACCGTTGCTCCGGTTGGGCGCGTCGGATAGGACATCCCGGCGGTAGATCACAGTCCCGTTGGTGTAGTTGAAATTTTTCCGGAAAAGCACATTAACCAGGCGGAGGTAGATGGAGGAGTAGAAATTGCGCTTCTTCCCCCGCACCTCCTTATTGAAGACGAAGGGGATGACCAAATCCACGTGCTCCAGGAGCGGGAGGTAGCGGAGGGTCTCGGCGGGGTCGTTCTCGTTG
>CAZIEA010000001.1:54093-63185 GCA_964538495.1 uncultured bacterium
GGCATCATCGCCACCGCGTCCCCCCGGGCGTCGCGCACCCCGTCCCGGAAGGAATCCCCGATCCCGAGCGGGCGTTCGTGGGAGATCATCCGCACCCGGGAGTCGGCTGCCATCATCTCCCCGACGATCGCGGGGGTGGCGTCGCTGGATCCGTCGTTGACGACCAGGACCTCGCCCGCGATCTTGAGCCGGTCGAAGGACTCCAGGCAGCGTGCGACGGCGAGGCGGATGTTGGCCGCCTCGTCGAGGGCGGGCATGATCAGGGTTATGCCGATCTGGCCCTGCGATTTTTCCATAAGCGGCTCCGGAAGGTTCCCCGGATGGTCTCCCCGATCACGTCCAGGTCCCAGTTGATCATGGCCGAGGTGTTGATCATCGAGACCAGGTAACAGGTGTGGCAGGGCTTGGTCTCCAGGTGCTGGAAGGCCGCGTCGAACCCGACCTCGTGGAGGTTTTTGCCGTCGAACTGCCCCTGCATCCCCTGGCAGGGATAGAGGCGGCCGTCCTCGTCGATCACGATCTCGTAATTGCCGTATTGGCACTCGATACACTTTTCCCCCAGAAGTTTCAAAGCCTCGGCCTTGCCCAGATACTTGCGGGTGTAAGGCACCGGCCAGGAGAGGGTGTAGCGCAGGATCTTGGTGGTGGAGAAAATCGGGTAACCCCTCCGAATATACTCGATGAATTTCTCCTGATAGGCCTTGATGTCCTTGTCCTCGGGGGCCAGATCTTCACCTTCCAGGGTCTCGTCCCCCTTGAAAAGGAAGTTGATCCCCCACTCGATGTTTTTTCCCCTGACCATCTCGGCCATGAAGTCCACGTCGTGAACGGTGTGTTTGGTCACGGTGGTGTTGATCCTCACCGGGGTCTTGTGCACCTCCTGGACCACCCGGATGGCCTCCATCACCTTGTCGAAGGTGCCCTTGCCCCTGATCTTGTCGTTGCCCTCGCGGTTGCCGTCCAGGGAGAAACAAACATTGTCCAGGAGGGGAATTTCGGCGATCTCGCGCAGCCGCTCCGGGAACTGCCCGTTGCTGACCAGCGCCGTAACGATCCCCTTGGAGTCGATGTAGCGGAAGATTTCCCCGAGATCCGGGTGCAGGAGCGGCTCCCCGCCCTGAATCAGGATGTAGCGAGTACCCCGGGCGTGGAGGTCGTCGACCAGTTTCTTGAGGTCCTCCAGTTTCCAGTCCGGCCGCTGCCGGTTGGAGTAGCGCCCGAAACAGTAGGCGCATTTCAGGTTGCAGCGGCTGTTGATGACCAAATTGACGTAGAAAGGAAAGCGCTTCTTGCGCAGCGCCTTGATCGCGAGAATGCCCGCCAGGGTGCGGGAGCGGTTCCAGTAGCGGCGCAGAGCCATTTTTTTCGGGTCGTAGGTCATGAACGCTTCCATTCCTCCTTGATCCGGGCGACTATTTGTTCCTCCGAGAGCCCGAAAAGCCTGCGCAGGTACTGCTGGCTCCCGGCCACCGGGGCGTAGCAATCTGGGATCCCGAAGCGCACCACCCGGACGGGAAGAGCGTCGTCGGTTACGGCCTCGGCCACCGCGCTCCCCAGGCCTCCGATCAGGGTATGCTCCTCCAGGGTGGCGAAAAGGCGGCAGCGGCCGGCCAGCTCCCGGAGCAAGTCCCGGTCCAGGGGCTTGACCGTGTGCAGGCTCACCACCTCCGGGGCCGGCCCGGTTTTGGCGAGCTCCTCCGCCACCCGCAGGGCCGGCTCCACCATGTTGCTGGTGGCCAGAAGCGCCAGGCCGGAGCCTTCCCGGAGAACACAGCCTTTACCGATCTCGAAGCCGTAACCCTCTTCCCCGTGGACGGAAGGTTCCCCTGACTTCCCGATCCGGATGTAGCAGGGTCCGGGGAGGGCGAGACTAGCCCGGACCGCCCTGGCGGTCTCGGAGGGATCCCCGGGGCAGATCACGGTCATGTTGGGCAGGGCGCGCATGATCGCGATGTCCTCGATGGCGTGGTGGGTCGCCCCCGCCGTCCCGTAAGTGAGGCCCTGCCCCACCCCCACCAGCTTGACCGGGAGGTTCTGGTAGCAGAGGTCCACCCGGATCTGCTCGAAACAGCGCATGGTCACGAAGGGCACAATCGAGTAGCAGAAGACCTGCTTCCCGGCCAGGGCCAGCCCGGCCGCCGTCCCCACCATGGCCGCCTCGGCGATCCCGACGTTAAGGTAGCGGTCCGGGTAGAGTTCCCGGAATTTCTCCAGGATGGTGAACCCGGTGTCGGCGGTAATCAGGTGCAGGTCCTCCCGGGAGGGGGCCAGCTCCATCACCGTGTCGATGAAGGCCTGTCTCACAACCCCTCCTCTCCCAGGCAGCGGTCGAGTTCCTCCAGGTAGTTTTCGGCCTTGTCCCGGCGGACCGAGAGGTAATGGCTCTCGAAACGCCCTTCCATCTCCGGAACGCCCTTGCACTTCACGGTCCGGGCGATGACCAGGGAAGGCTGGGCCGGGGCGAAGGGAACGGCCCGCAAACACCTTTCCAGGGCCTGGTGGTCGTGCCCGTCCACGTCCCGCACCGACCAGCCGAAGGCCTCCCAGCGGGGCCGGAAGGTCTCGATCGGCTGGATGTTGGCCACCGCGTCGAAGCCCTGGAAACCGTTGGCGTCGATGATCGCGATCAGGTTGTCGAGCTTGAGCCGGGAGGCGAGCATCGCCCCCTCCCAGACGCTCCCTTCCTGGGTCTCCCCGTCCCCCATGAGGACGAATACCCTCCCGGGATTCCGGTCCTTCCGGGCCGCCAGGGCCAACCCGATCCCGATCGGGAGCCCGTGGCCGAGAGCCCCGGTGGAGGCCTCAATCCCGGGCAAGCCCCCCCGGACCGGATGGCCGTAGAGGCTGGAGGCGTCGGCAAGGTATTTTTCCAGGACCTCCGGGGGGGCAAAGCCCTTTGAAACCAGGGTCGCGTACCAGGCCGAGGCCGCATGGCCCTTGCTCAGGAGAAACCGGTCCCGGGCCGGGTCATCCGGGGACTCGATCCGCATGACCCGGTGATAGAGCACGGCCAGGATGTCCACGATGCTCATGGCCGAGCCGAAATGCGACCCGGTCTGGTGCATCCGCACCAGTTTCTTGCGAATTTCCCGGCTGACTTTGGATAGTTCCGGCGTCTGGCTCATGGCGAAAAAGGCAAAACGAGTTTCGGGAACATTGAGATTGCTGCTCCAACCTTGTTTTGGTAAGTTATAAAATTAGGCTCTAAAAAGCCATAGAAAAACGCGGGCCCGGCATAATCCCGGACGCCTTCAGGCGGCAACAACAACACCATTCATGAAATTCGCCGGCGCAAAATATTCCACGTCCGTATTCTTCCTGCTGCTTTTCTCCGCCCTGTTGCTGTTGTTTTACCCCGTCTTCGATAACCCGCCCCGCAGCGACTTCTGGTCGGTTTTTTACGCTTTTCACCAGGTAAATCCCGATACCGGGAAACCCGACCTGGCCACGATCGCCAATCACGATCCCTGGCGGCACGGAACCTTTCGCCCCCTTTCCCACCTGATCCTCTATTTTCAGTATCTCGCCTTCGGCTCCAATTTCATCTGGAGCCATGTCATTAACTTTTCCGCCTATTGCCTCTGCTTGCTGATGCTTTATCTTTTCGCGGTGGAATTGTCCGTCGACCGAATGCTGGCCGGGTCTTTCATAGGCCTATCGGCTTTCCTTTTTTCTCACTTCGACATTGTTTCCTGGACATTCCATGTTTTCACCCTGCTGGCCTATTCGGCGATGCTGGCCGGTTTCATCCTGTATGGGAAATTCCTGAAAACCGGCCGGCGCCGGTTCCTGCTCCCCATCGCGCCGTGCTTCGTTTTCGGAATGCTCTCATCCGAGGTCTATAGCCTCTGGCCCCTGGGCTTGCTCATACTCGGGTGGGGCGCACGTTACCTTTTCCCCGCGCGGAAAACGGGGAAAGAACGACCGGGCCGGCCCGAATTCCTTCTCCTGGCGGCGGTTTATGCGGTTTATTTCGCGATCTTCGCTCTTACGCGCAGCGCCGGCCACGACACGGGGCCCCTCAAACTCCCTTCGCCGGCGCAACTCGTTATCTCCCTCGGCGCAATCTTTTTTAATTTCATCTATACCAACATCGGCGTCAACCTGGTGCCGGGACTGAATCTGCCGGCCGGCCTGTCCGATAATCTTGATATGGGCGGCAACCTTATTACCTGGGCCGAGGGGCTTGTCCCGATGGTTTTATGGACCGGGGGTATCGCAATTTCCGCGGCGACGGCGGCGGCGGTTTTCCTGGTCAAAAAGAAAAAAACGCGCGCCGCCTGGCTGCTGGGTTTCATCTTCTTCCTGATCGCCTCCAACTTCTTTGTCGTCGCCAGCGGCCGGGCCACCACCAATCTCCTGGTATACGTTTTCGCGCAATTCCGTTACCAGTTCGTCCCCAACACCTTGACCGCGCTCCTGGCGGCGGCGGCGCTCGACACCCTGCTCAAGCCCGTGCGCCGGGAGAAAGCGATCATCGCCGCGGCCCTGCTGCCGGTGCTCGCCGCCAACATATTCACCGTCAGCATCTATATCGGCCTGCTGAACCGGAACCTGGAACCGCTCAAGGTCATGATCGCCGATATCCGGGAGCATCTCTATATCGGGGAAATCAACCCGGAAAGGAAACTTTACATCGACGAGCGGATAACCGGGGAACTCTCTCCCCTATGCTGGAATCGGAACATGGGCAGGTTCATGCGGGGCACCTACCAGTGGATGTTTTCCTCCGAAGAAATCCGATCTTTCGCTTTTTCCCGGGCGGATTCGGCCTGGGAGATCCTTCCGGGCACCGGGCAAAAAGTGTTGTGGCGTACTCAGCGGTGAATATTTTGAGTTTTCTATCCGCAAAAAAACCGGCGATCTGGATATATTTCCTGCTTCTTCTGGCGATGCTGGCCGCCGTTTTCGGCTCTTCTTTCGACAAGCCCCCCCGCAGCGATTACTGGACGGCGTTCTACTATTTCCACCAGGCGGCCGCTTCCCCCGCGCCGGCCGCCTGGCTTTCTCTGTGCAATTACGATCCCTGGCGGCACGGCACTTTCCGCCCCGTTTCCCATCTCCTTCTCTACCTGGAGTTCCGGGTCTTTAAGACCTGGTTCGTGGGGAATCGCCTGGTCAACTTCACCATGTATTTTTCCAGCATTCTTCTGCTCTTTCTGCTGGCGCGGCAATTCGGCCTCAATTCCGCGCTGACGCTGGCCCTGCTTTGGGTTTACGCTTTTCTCTACTCTCACTTCGATATCGTCACCTGGACGTTCCAAATCTTCAGCACCTCGAGCTTCTGCGCTTTTCTGCTCGGCTTTATCGTCTATGCCAGGTTCCTCAAGACGGGAAAGGGATTGCTCTTGATCCCCATGGGGCTTCTTTTCCTTTATGCCATGCTCTGTTCGGAAGTTTATGCCTTCTGGCCGCTTGCCGTCCTTATCCTGGCGCTCGGCGTTAAGCGTCTTTTCCCGGAAGCGCGTCCTGACCGGAAGAGGTTGTTGAAACTCAGCGGCGGGGTTCTCTTTCTGATCTATCTCGCTTATGCCGGGCTTTTTGCCGCCACCCGCGGCGCTGCCAACAGCACCGGTCCCCTGCCTCATCCCGGCGCCGGCCAGATTCTCACGGCTGTCGCCGGACCTTTCTTCAACCTTGCCTACAATGGGATACTGGTCAACCTGCTGCCGTTCGTCTCCGAACCGGCGGTAATCTTTTACAACATAGACATGGGGGGGTTGCTGATTCGTTGGTATGACCACCTGGCGGCGATAATCACCTGGGGCGGCCTGGCGGTTTTCCTGGTTCTGGTCCTGCTGGCGGCAAGACTGTATCTCCGGAAACGGTTCCGCCCCCTGCTGCTGATGTCTTTCCTTCTTTTCCTGTATTTCACGAACCTTTTCGTGGTGACCTTTTCCCGCCTCACCACCAACGAATACCGCTATGTATTCACCCAGTTCCGCTACCAGTATATTCCCAACGCGCTCCTGGCCCTGATGCTAGCCGTGGCGCTGGGTGAATTCGTCAGGCCGCGGTTGAAGTCCTTGCTGGCGCTCGTCGCCGTCCTGCTGCCGATATTGGCCCTGAACCTTTACTATTCCCACAAGTACATCTCCTTCATCTCCGGTCAGCTCGAGCCGCTCGGCCTCATGCTGGAAAATATCCGCTCGGAAATATCGGCCGGACGGATCAGCGCCCAAGAGCCCCTTTACATCGACCGCCGGGTGACCGAGTCCCTGCCCGAACTGTGCTGGAACGAAGATATGGCGCGCTTCATGGGAGGCACGTACCAGTGGTTTTTCCCCCCCGCCTGGATGCCCTGCTTCACTTTTTCGTTCGAAAAAGCGAGCTGGTTGATCGGCCCGGACAATCCGGCGCAAATCCACAGGATAAAACCGTAGTCAAGCGCCTGCCGCGAACATGTCGAACCTGAAAAACATCATCCGGAGACGGCCGGTGGATTTTTTCTTCCCGCCCGTCCTCTTGCTCGCCCTGCTGCTGGTTTTCGGCCGCACCTTCACGAACCCGCCCCGCAGCGATTACTGGTCGGCCCTATATGTCTTCGCCCAGGTGGGCGCAACGCCGGACGCCCCGGGCTGGACGTCGATTCTCACCTTCGACCTCTGGCAGCATGGGACCTATCGGCCCCTCTCCCACCTGCTCCTGTTCCTGGAATACAAAATTTTCGGGACCTGGTTCGTCGGCAGCCATCTCCTCAACTTCGGCATGTATTTCCTGAGCATAGCGCTGCTTTACCGGCTGGCTGTCGCCTTCAGGATAAATCGGGTGCTGGCCGCGGCTTTTTTGTCCGTTTACGCCCTGCTCCTGTCCCATTTCGACATCGTCACCTGGCCTTTTCAGCTGTTCAGCACCTCGGGGTTCGCCGCCGCCTTGCTGGGTTTTCTGCTTTATATCCGCTTCCTGAAGAACGGCAGGCGGCGCTTGCTCCTGCCCGTGGGGGCGTGTTTTGCCTTTGCCATGCTCTGTTCGGAAGTTTTCGCGCCGTGGCCGCTGGGCCTGCTTTGGCTGACCGCCGCCTCCTCCAGGATATTTGCGCCGGAGTTCAAGGCCGGCAAAAAAACCTGGCGGGCCGCCGCCATCCTGATCTCCGTTCTCTACATTGTTTACCTGACCGGCTTCATCCTCAACCGGGCGACAGGCGAGAACACCGGCCCCCTCCGGGCGCCCAGCCTGAGCCAGGTTCTCCAGGGCGGCAGCGCCGTGTTCTTCAACCTTTATTACCACAGCGTAGCCGGCAACCTGGTCCCGATAATCAACACGCCCCTCAATATGTATTACAACCTCGACCTCGGGGGGCTCATCCAGCGCTGGTACCGGGACATGCCGTCCATTGTCGGCATTGTCGGGAGCCTCGGGCTCATCCTTGCCGCCGCCGGCGGCTTTCTCCTTTACCGAAAGGGAAAAAACCGGCTCCTGCTCATCCTGGGTTTTCTCTTTTTCCTCTACTTTAGCAACTTTTTCGTCACCGCGGCCGCGCGGCTCAACACGAACCACATCGTCTATACGCTGACCCAGTTCCGCTACCAGTACATCCCCAACGCCATGGCCGCGCTGATGGGGGCTCTCCTGGTCGATTCCCTGCTCCGGCCCAAACGGCGGGAGTTGATCCTGATTTGCTGTTCCCTTTTTGTCGTGCTTTCAGCCAACCTGTTTCTGGTCGATAAGTATGTCCGCATCATCAACCAGCAGCTTTACCCCCTGAAAACCTTGCTGGCCGGCATCGAAAACGGCATCAGGCAAGGCGCGATCAACCCCGACCGGAAGCTTTACATTGACGATCGGATAACTTTCAATATGCCCCCCTTCTGCTGGAATAACGACATGGCCCGCTTCATGCGCGGCACCTATCAATGGTACTTTCCCCGTGAGGAGCTACAGTGTTTTACCTCCAGGCCGGAAACAGCCGCCTGGATAATAAGGGCCGACGATTACCGGACCATTTACCCGGCCGGCATTTCCAACAACCGAAAAGGGGACAAACCATGAGGTCACTTGTCACCGGAGGGGCCGGGTTTATCGGGAGCCACCTGGTCGAACTGCTTCTCAACGCGGGCCACGAGGTCGTCGTCCTCGACAACCTCTCCACCGGTCGGATTCAGAACCTCGAACTCCTGAACGCGCCCCGCCAGCCCGTCTTCCACCGGGCGGACATTGCCGAAGCCGAAACCATCCTTCCCCTCTTTTCCGGGGTGGACTGGGTCTTCCACATGGCGGCCCTGGCCGACATCGTTCCTTCCATCCAGCGGCCCCTGGACTACCACCGCAGCAACGTAGACGGGACCGCCAATGTTCTGGAGGCTTCCCGGAAGGCCGGGGTCAAACGCCTGGTCTATGCGGCTTCATCCTCCTGCTACGGGATCCCCGACCTCTGCCCCACCCCGGAGACCGCTCCCATCCGGCCCCAGTATCCCTATGCTCTGACCAAGAATATCGGTGAACAATACGTCATGCACTGGGCCCGGATCTACGGGCTGCCGGCCGTCGCTCTGCGTTTTTTCAACGTCTACGGCCCTCGTTCCCGCACATCCGGAACCTACGGGGCGGTTTTCGGGGTCTTCCTGGCCCAGAAACTGGCGGGAAAGCCCTTCACCGTGGTCGGGGACGGGGAGCAGAAACGGGATTTCACCTTCGTGGGCGACGTCGCCCGCGCCTGCCTGGCGGCGGCGGAATCCGATCTCGCTGGAAAAATCCTCAACGTAGGTTCCGGCAACCCGGTCAGCGTCAACCGCCTGGTTGAACTCCTGGGGGGCGAACACATCCATATCCCCAAGCGCCCCGGAGAACCGGATTGCACTCACGCCGACGTCGCCAAGATCCGCCGAATCCTGGGTTGGGAAGCCCGGGTCCCCATCGAGGAAGGAGTCCGGATCATGCTTGATAACATCGACTACTGGCGGCAAGCCCCGGTCTGGACTCCGGAGAGCATCGGCGAGGCCACCCGGGACTGGTTTCGCTACCTCGGAAAATAGCGCCTTTTCACCATGTAGACATGTAGAACATGTAGGAGGGTTCAGGGTTCGGGGTTCAGGAAAAGCTGTGTCGTCCTGATATAGTTTGACACCTGTAACTGGGAGGCAGGTGTCTAATGG
>CAZIEA010000002.1:0-10625 GCA_964538495.1 uncultured bacterium
CTGTTACCTCATCTCCCAGAACGGGCCGGCGGGCGGGAGCCGCAATATGCTCTCGGTCATCAACACCCAGGATTTCAACCCCGCCACCAACGAACACGCCCTGGGCACCGGCTATACCGGAACTTCGGGGATCGAAAGCATCATCTACGATCCCGCCGACGGGGAAGTCTACGGGGTGAACTACAACTACCTGGGGACCTTCGACATCTCCGCCGGCGTCTTTTTCTCCTATCCCGACCCGATCGGCTGGGTGAACGGCCCTTACGGCTGGCGGGAGGTCCTCGACGTGGACGGCCTCAGCTTCGAGCCGGAAACCGGAGCCCTCTGGGCCTCGGTCCGCAACGAGAGCGCCCCCGACTTCCTGATCAAGATCGACCCGGCGACCGGGAAGGCCGTGTCCGGGGCCTTTGGGGGCCATGATTACCTGGTCGTGCCGCCTCTCCCCACCGGGGAAGACAACATCGACGACATCGCCTTCCGGGCCGCGGACGGCGATCTCATCGCCATCATCAACAAGCGCGGGCTGGCCGATGTCATCGCCGTGATCGACCCCGACACCGGCGTCCCGACCAGTTTCGGACATATTTACTGCCAGATCCGGGGAGTGATCGTCGAGGACATGGAGGGGATGGAATACGGTTGCGACGGCATCCTCTGGGGCACTACCGGGAACAAAAACTACAACAACCCGGATCTCAACGACAAGCTTTGGGAAATCCGCTGGAACAGCGAGAAAAACCGTTACGAGTCCTGCAACGCCCGCACGCTCTCCTATGGCAGCGACTACGAGGGCGTGACCTGCGGCGACTTCCCGGCCCCGCCTCCGACCCCCGTCCCGGCTTTAATCGCCGGCGGGGACTACAACGGGGACGGAACCGCCGAGGTGGCCGTCTTCCGCCAAGCCACCGGGCTTTGGGCCGTGCGCAATCTCGGCAACGTCTTCTTCGGGACCGCGGGCGATGTCCCCATCCCCGGCGACTACTCCGGGACGGGAACCGACGCGCCGGCCGTCTTCCGCCCGGCCTTGGGGCTCTGGAAGGTCCGCTCCCTGACCGGATTCCACTTCGGTTCCGTCAACGATATCCCGATTCCCGCCGATTACAACGGCGACGGCCTCATCGACCCCGGCGTCTACCGCGGCCCCGCCAAACTCTGGGCCCTGCGGGGAATAACCAAGGTCTGGTTCGGAGCCGAACAAGATATCCCCGTTCCCGGGGACTACAACGGCGACGGATCCGCCGACATCACTCTCTACCGGGCCAACAAGGGCCTGTGGTTTATCCGCGGCATCACCCGTTTCTACTTGGGCCAGGCAGGCGATCTTCCCATCCGTTTTGTCGATGGCGTCGGTCTTTCCCACGCGGGAGTCTTCCGCCCAGGCACGGGACTATGGGCCGTCAGGGCTCTGACTCGCCTCTATTACGGCACCACCGGCGATCTTCCCATTCCCGGGGATTACCTCGGCGATGGAACGGATATCCCGGCGGTTTACCGGGCCTATCTCTCCAAGTGGCTGATCCGGGAAGTAGGCAGTATCCACTACGGCCGGCCCGGCGACCAACCCGTCACCCGTTAAGTCAGGTCCGGCCCCCGGCGGCAACGCCGGGGGCCGGGCTAAGCGGCTTTTCCCCGACCGTTTAACGCGCCCCCGCGGGTGCGGCCATGCCGTTACCCTGGCTCACCGAGCGCGTCATGATCGCCCCCCCGGGCGGTTTCCCCAGGACATTTTTAGTCCCCTCCAATCGCTTTCAAGCTTCGGGTTGGCCGGGGAGGCGGGAAAAAGGGATGTCGTCCGAACAAGTCAGTGTTATTTTGTGGAACATAAAGTTGCTCGAACCAAGCGAGCCGGCTCGTCATGCCCTATAACATTCTACTGGTCGACGACGATGCGGATTTCCGGGGCGAATTCCGGGAATTTTTCCGGGATTACCGGATTATCGAAGCTTCCCGGGGCGAAGAAGCCCTCTCGATTCTGAAAAAACCCCACGAGATCGACTTGGTTATCCTGGACGTGATGCTCCCGGGCCCCCGCGGCACCGAAGTCTTGAAGAAAATCAAGAACCTCGCCCCCGATCTGAGCGTGATCATCCTCACCGGGTACGGTTCCAAGAACGTCGTCATCGAGGCGCTCAAGGGCGAAGCCGCCGATTACCTGGAAAAGCCTCTCAATGCGGAAAAAGCCGGAACCATCATTAAAAACCTCCTGGACTCCTGCGCCCGGAGAGCCGACCTGGATATCTCCGACGCGAAAGGGAAGATCGAACGGATCAACCTTTTCCTGGAAAGAAACTGGCATAAAAAAGTCACGCTGAACGATGTCTCCCGGCTGGTATGCTTGAGTCCCAAGTATCTCAGCCGCGTCTTCAAGGAAGCCACCGGCCGGGGATTCAGCGAATACAAACTGCGCTTAAAGATCGACAAGGCGGAAGAGTGGCTGGAAGAGACCGGCTACAGCGTGGACAAGATCGCCTACTCGCTGGGATACCTCAACTCGGAGTCCTTCATCCGGATATTCAAGAAGTTTACCGGCCAAACGCCCACCGAATATCGTGCCCGGCGGGCGCCGGCGAAGAAAAAGCCGCGGAGAGATAATGCCCCTCCAGCAAATAAAAAAAAGAACTCGAAGAAAAACCGCACTTAAGCCGCTCCGAGCGCGGACCGAAGCGGACCGGCAATTGCTCGCCAGTCTTCGGGTCCTGGAGCGCATAGCCGACCCGGTCATGATCTACGACATCCGGGGAACCGTAAGCGGGGCCAATGCGGCCGCCAGGACGTGCCTCGGTTTCGATCCCGCCGGGATGACTCAGGCCGCCGTCATCAGTCGGTTATCCAGCCGCCTGCCGACGGGGGAAAAAGTCAAAAAGAAAAATCTCATCTCCGCGTGGGCTCTTGCCGGCGAGAGCATCCGGGACCAGGAATATCATTTCACGGATTCGAGCGGCGGGGAGCGGACGGTCATCGCCTCGGCGGACCCGATTAAAAACGCGGGAAAAATCATCGGCGCGATGGTGCTCTGGCACGATGTCTCCGAGCAGCGGCATCTGCAGCGGGAGTTGGAATCCCTTTCCCGCTTTCCCTTGGAGAACCCCAACCCCATTCTCCGGGCCGATGGCAGAGGAACCATCCTCTATCGGAACCCCTCCGCGGCGCGGGCCTTCGGACGGTTGCATTGCGAGGCGGGGCGTCCGCTTCCCGCCGGTTTGAGGAAACTGGCGCGCCAGGCGCGGCAAACCGGCCGGGTCGTAAAGGGGGAGGTAAGCAGCAAAACGCGGGTTTTCCACGTGGCGGTGGTCCCGATCAGGCAAAACGATTACGTCAATATCTACGGTCTCGACATCACCGAGCGCAAGCGGGCGGTAGAAGAGATCGTCAGATTCAGTAAGGAAATGGAAGCGCGGGTAAAGGAACGGACCGAGGAAATCGCCAGCGAACGCCAGCGCCTTTACAGCCTTCTGGAAACGTTGCCGGTTTACGTCATCCTCCTTGATCAGGACCACCGCGTGCCTTTCGCCAACAAGTTCTTCCGCGAGCGCTTCGGGGAGTCGCACGGGAGGCGCTGCTACGAATACCTTTTTAATCGGGACGCTCCCTGCGAAGTATGCGACACGTACGAGGTGCTGAAGACCGGCGCGAACCAGCGCTGGGAGTGGACCGGACCGGACGGACGCATTTACGATATTTACGACTATCCGTTTGTCGAGGCGGACGGCTCTCTGCTCATACTTGAAATGGGCATCGACATCACCGAGCAAAAGCGAGCGGAGGAATCTTTGCGGTCGGCCTCTCAATATGCCAGAAGCCTTATCGAAGCTTCCCTCGATCCGCTGATCACGATCTCGCCCCGAGGCAAAATCTCCGACGTTAACGAGGCCATGATCAAGGCAACCGGGTTATCCCGGCAGGACCTGATCGGCGCCGATTTTTCGCGCTTTTTCACCGAGCCCGCGAAAGCGCGAGCCGGCTACCGGCAAGTCTTCGCCCAAGGCTTGGTCAGGGATTATCCCTTGACCGTACGCCATAAAGACGGCCGCTTGACGGACGTGATCTATAACGCCGCCGTCTATAAGGATCCCCGCGGAAATGTCCTGGGCGTCTTTGCCGCCGCCCGCGACGTGACCGCGCGCCGGGAGACCGAAAGGAAGCTGGCCCGGATACAGGCCGAGATGGCCGAGACGAAACGCCTCTCCTCGCTCGGCGCCATCGCCGCCACCGTGGCCCACGAGCTGCGCACCCCTCTCGGCACCATCGGCCTGGCCGCGGCCAATCTCAAAAGAAAAACCCAGGATCCGACCCTGAACGGCCAGATCGAAAAAATCCAGCGCAAGGTGGAGGAAAGCGACCGGATCATCTCCAACCTGCTCACCTACACCCGGATCAGAATGCCCCAATATGAAGCCGTCCGGCTCGACCGGGTAGTCGCGGAAGCGTTAAAGACCGTCCGGGAAAGATATCCCCGGGCAAAAGTGCGGGTAATGAGGAATCTGGCTGCGCTCGCAAAAACAGCCGTCGAAGCGGACAGGGTGCAGCTCCTGGAAATATTCAATAACATCGTCACCAACGCTTACCAGGCTATCGACAAACCGGCGGGCCGCGTCCAGGTAAGCGGCCGGATCGCCAAAGGCGCATCCGCGGTGGTAACGGTCAGGGACAACGGCGAAGGCATCGACAAAGAAGCGATCAGCCGGGTCTTCGAGCCTTTTTACAGCGGGAAGAGGACCGGGACCGGGCTCGGCCTGAGCCTGAGCAAGGAACTGATCGAGCTCCACGGGGGTTCGATCAAGATAACCAGCCAGAAAGGCGCCGGGACTGTCGTCACCATCGCTCTCCCCCTGCGGCGCGACGTTTGAGCCGTCTTCTCGCGGCGCGGACCGTTTTTCCCCTTAGGCCCCCTGCCTTCCCAAAAGCATTTTTATTTTTCCGTCGGGAAAAGTGGGAAAAAGTCAGAAAAAAGGGGAAGCCGCCGGTTGCTCGCTCCGGGCCAGGGAGAGAAGATATGGCGCATCCAAGAAGCTCCCTTCCGGGAATTTTCGCCCCGGACCGGCGAAAAAAAGCGCGACGATATTCAAAGAACGCCCGGCCGGGAATATTGCCCGCGCCGGAGAGCCAGGTAAAAGGAGCGCCCCATGCCGCCGATAAAACTTCTGATCGTCGATGACGACGTAGATTTCCTGGACGAGCTGCAAGAATCTCTCCAGGCGGAAGGCTACGAGGTGGCGGCCTCCTCCGACGGCGATTCGGCTTTGCAGGCCGCGCTGAAATTGAAACCGGACCTGGCTCTCCTGGATCTGAAAATGCGGGGGAAAAGCGGTTTTCAGGTCGCGGAAAGATTAAGAAAAGCGGCGGAAACGAAAAATATTCCGATAATCGCCATGACCGGTTTCTACACCAGAGCCGAGCACGAAACCCTAATGAAAATCTGCGGGATAGACGTCTGCCTGATCAAACCGTTCAAGGAAAACGTCCTCAAGCAAAAGATAGCCTTGGTCTTGAAGCAAGCAAGAGGGGGACATTGGTTTTAAACAAGCGGCCGGCGCGAAACCGCGCGAACCTTCACCGCGGCAGGCGGCTCCCTCCCGACAACCTGGCTTAAAGGATGTACGGGATGAGAATGCGCCGGTTTTCGGGATACCGGGGGAAGTTCTCCCGGTACCACCTGCGGTTCCTCACGGCCCGGGGGAACAGGTTGGCGAAGGTGAAGACCGCGAACGCCAGGCCGGCCGAGGACCAGGTGAGAACAGCCCACCCGGTCCACTCCAGTATTTCGCCCAGGTAGTTGGGGCTGGCGACATAGTCGAATAATCCGCCTCGGGGAACGGCGTAGCCTTCGCCGGGGCGGGTTTTCAGCCCCCTCAGGACGGCGTCCGAGCTGATGTTGATGTAGAACCCCAGAATGAAAATCGCCCCCCCCAGCAGGAAACGCCAGGAGGCGAACCATTCCGGAGAGTAAATCCCGGCGCCATGAAAAAGATGCCAGCCGTTTATATATCCGTTAACGCCGTTGAAAACAAAACCGAAGAGAACCAGCAGGACGGGAAAACGCTTCTTCGTCGCCGGCATCAACCAGGGATAAATGAAGGCGCGCTGGAGGTAGTGGATTTCCCAGATCATTAAGAAGACCCACGCCCAGGGCCGCTCCCGGCCCTGACCGGTCAGAAACATAAGGAGGATAACAAGAACCGCGGGGGATTCCATGACCAGCCAGGCCAGGCGCGGGGGCAAAGCCGGCCCCCACCCGGGACGGTGATATCGCCCGTAGGGGGCCGGGATGAACAGCAAAATCAACAATATGCAGCCCGCGGCAATGAATTGCGCCGGGAGCAATGTTAAATAGAGCGTTTCCGCCATGTCCGCTCAGGGCCGCGCCAGGAGCGCCTCGATCTCGCCGAGATAGGTGCGGCGCTCGGGAGAGGCGGGAGCGCTGTAGTTCAGGTTTTTGAAAAGCCCCGTGATCTTGGTAAAGAAGTCGCGGACGGCGTCGTTGTTTTTGAAGTCATAGTCGCGCTCGACCACCTTCCGGACCAGCTGGAAGCTCTCGACTTGGCGTTCCCGGGGCATGGAAATATCGACCTCGTCAAAGGCATCCTGCTGGAGATAGACCATATCGAGGAAAACGGATTTCTGCCAGACCACGAAATCCTCGATCGAGATCCCCTCTTCCCCCGTCACTTGGAGCATCTGGTAGACGGAATCGCCCCGCACCAGGAGTTCCCGCAGCTTCCGCACGGAAGGGACCCAGCCGGGGCCTATTTTTTCATTGTACCAGGGTTCGAGCTGATCCAGGTAGCGGGACCAGGAGATCAGGGGGTCGATGGCCGGGTAGCAACGGCGGTAAGCCCGGTCGGAAGATAGCCCCAGGAAAGTCTTGACGGTAGCGAGCGTCGCCTGGGTGACCGGCTCGTCGAAGTTCCCGCCCGCCGGGGAGACCGTCCCGATCAGCGTCAGGCTGCCGACGGAGCCGTCCGCGGACCTGATGATGCCGGCCCGCTCGTAGATGCCCTTGATGGCGGAGTCGAGGTAGGCCGGGAAGGCGTCCTCGCCGGGGATCTCTTCCATCCTGCCCGAAGTCTCCCGCATTGCCTGCGCCCAGCGCGAGGTGGAATCGGCGATCACGACCACGTGACAGCCCATCTGGCGGTAATACTCCCCGATCGTCACCCCGGTGAAGATCGAGGATTCCCTCGCGGCCACGGGCATCGACGAGGTATTGCAGATGATGATGGTCCGTTCCATCAGCGAGCCGCCGGTGTGGGGGTCGCGGGTAGCCGGATATTCCGTGATCGTCTCGACCACCTCGCCGGCCCGCTCGCCGCAAGCCACGATGATGACGATATCGACCGCGGCATAGCGGGCGATCAGACTCTGGAGCACGGTCTTGCCGGCGCCGAAGGGCCCGGGGATGCAGGCCGTCCCTCCCCGGGCGATCGGGAAAAAAGTATCGATGACGCGCTGCGTCGTGGCCAGGGGCTCGGAGGGATAAAGCCGCTCGACCAGACGGCGCCGCAGGAGGTTTTCCGGAACCGGGCGGCGCACGGGCCAGCGCCGGCGAAGGCCGAGGCTGAGCCGACGGCCGGAGGGCGCGCGGAGGATGGCCACCGTCTCCTCGACCGTGAAGCTCCCTGCCTCGATCCGTTCCACCTCGAGCGTCTCCCGCTCGGAAAACGGAACCATGATCTTATGGGCGATCGGCCCCTCGGGCACGGCGCCGAGAGCCTGCCCCGCCACGACCTTGTCGCCTGCCTTCACCGCGGGCTGGAAATCCCATTTCTTTTTCGTATCCAGCGGCGGGATATCGGCGCCCCGCGGCAGAAAAAAACCGTACCGGGAGGCGATCGCCCCCAGCGGGCTGGCGAGACCGTCGAGAACCTGTCCCAAAAGCCCGGGCCCGAGATCGACGGAGAGCATTTCCCCGGTCATCTCGACGCGGTCGCCCACCCGAACCCCCTCGGTGTCCGCGTAGACCTGCATATCGGCGGTGCGCCCCTGAACGCGCAGGATTTCCGCCTTGAGGCGCTCGGAGCCGGCGCAGACAAAGCCGACTTCGTTCTTCATCACCGCGCCGTCTTCCACCGCGACGGTGACCATACTTTCGCGCACGGTCACCACGCTTGCCCGCGCCCGCCGGGCAGAAACGAGATCACCCGATCCGGTCAAAGGCGTCTTGGTATTCATCAAGCATCTCCTTCACCAGTTCCTCGAACCGCGCTCGGGCGGCGGCGCGATCGCAAACCAGCCACCTCCGGGTCAGGTCCCATTTCACGAGGTAAGCCAAGACCGCGGCAAACCCGAAGTAAACGAACCGGGAACGCTCCGTCACCCAGCGCCAGTTGACCCCGATCAGCAGCCGCTCCAGCTCCAGTGCCTCTTCCTCCCCCAGCAAGGCGGCGGCTTCCCGGACCCAGGGGAAGCGCGCGGCCAGGGCGAATTCCGGCGATGCCCAGCGGCGCTCGATCTCCCCGGCCAGGTCTCCCACACCCCAGATTTCTCCCCGCCTCGGTTGCCGGCCGTCCCGCCGCCGGCGCAGGGCGGCGAGAATCGTCCGTTGTGCCGCCGCGAAGTCGAGACAATCCCTCAACCACGGGTTCCGCACGCGCTTTCTCAGGCGATTATAGCCCGCGGCGACATCGGCGTCCGTTTTCCCCTCGGCGGACCGCTGCCAGGAGAAAAATTCGGCCAGGTCCTTCACCGCGGCCGCGTCCGCGGGCTCCAGGAGGCGAAGTCGCTCCCGCAGGCGCTCCGGCGAAATCGGAAGCCGGGAAAGGCCCTCGAAGGACACGAGGGCCGGGAGGCTCGCCACCAGGCAATAATAGCGGTTCCGGCAGGCCATGCCTCAGTCCTTCTCCCGCACCAGGTCCCGGTAACGCGGCAGGAGATACTCAAGCATCAGATTTGCGACCGTCTCGTCGGAAAGGTCGATTTCCAGGTCCTGCCCCGCCAGTTGCACCCGGAAGCCGCCTTTAAGCGCCCCGGACGGGTTCACGGTAATCCCGTCCCGCAGCATATCCCCGGTCACCCCCCGCAGGAGTTTGTTAAACTGATCTTTTGCCGCCGCGGTCGGTTGCACGAGTTTCCGGTCGACAAAGAGATCGGCGGGAACCAAAACCTCGATCGGCTGAGCGGCGTCAAGACCCTCCAGCGCCCGGCCGAAAAGGGCCAGCAACATCCGCCGGAGAAACTCCGGATCCCGGAGTTCGGCCGAGACCAGACGCCGGAGATGGACCGAGAAAGCCGCCCGAACTTCCCCGGCCAACTTGAGACGGGTGTCACGGTAGGCCATCCGGATGGCGTCCTGGGCCGCTTTCCGCTCCGCCTCGATCCGCTCCCGCGCGGCCTTCTCCAGCGCCGCGGCCTCGGCCCGGGAAGAGGCGATGATCTTCTCGGCCTCCTGGCGGCCCTCCTGCACGCGACGCTCGGCTTCTTCCCGGCCGGCCTTCACGCCGTCGTCGCGCAGACGCCCGATCAGTTCCCGCACTCCCGAAGTATCGTTCGGCACATCGGCCATGGCGGCACCTCCTTACTTGGGTATGCCCCCCGCGAGCACCAGGGCGAAGACGAAGGCAAAAACCGAGAAACCTTCGACGATCGCCGCCGGCGCCACGGTCAGGCCGAAGACTTCCGGTTTGGTCTTGGAAACGCTGATCGCGGAAGCGATGCAGCTCCCCTGATAGATGGAGGCGAGCAAAAGCGCCGCGCCCGCCAGCACCCCGAGGCCGAAAAGCCCGGGAGCGTTCGCCGCCGTCAGCGAGCGCTGCAGCGAGAGGGTGAGCACGATCCCGAAAATCACCTGGGAGGAAGGCATGGCGGAGATGCCGATGAACTTCCCGTAACCGCTTTCCGTATCGAGCATCGCCCCGCATGCCGCCTGCCCCGCCCGCGAGCAGCCGATGATGCTGCCGATGGCCCCCAGGGCGCAGGGGGAGAACATCCCGATCCAGCCCAGGGTCAAGACGATGAATTGATCCATCCCGGTACCTCCTTTTTTTTGAATGCCCGGAAGGGATAGCCCTCCTCGGGCAGTGACCAGTTAAAAAACTCGATGCAGTTCAGGCGGAGCCCGTGGATCAGTCCCCCCATGATCCCCAGGACGAGATTCAGGGTGTGGCCGGCGATCAGAATGACGGCGGCGAACAGGAAACCGAAGCCGGGGATGCTCCCGCGGACCTGGGCGGCCAGGCCGTTAAAAGCCTCGGCCAGGGAAACGGCGGCCAGCCCCAGGGCGAAAATCCGCATATAACTCAGGGTATCGCCGAAAGCGGCCGATAAGCGGGTAAGCCCCTCGAGCCCGGAAAAGAGCCGCCGGAGGAATCCCCCCCCCGAACCGGAGAAAAAAAGCACCAGGAGCGCCCCGAGAAGCAGGGCCGCCTTGGCGGCCGCCGACACGGCGTTCGCCGGGCCGAGGGCCGGGCCCAGCCAGAGGGCGACCCCGCCCGCGAAGACCAGGATCCACCCCGCCGGCGAAAGCGCCGCGGGGGGTTTCCTCCGCCGCCAGGCGGTGATGGCATTGGCCAGCGTCAGATGCGCCGCCCCGATCAGGATCGTGATCTTCATCATCAGGTTGAAATCTTTCGGATGCACGACGACAACCCGGGAGAGAAACGACCCCGCGGCCGGTTCGACGCCGAAATAGC
>CAZIEA010000002.1:10635-13065 GCA_964538495.1 uncultured bacterium
GGAGAGGGCCCCGTAAACCGCTCCGGCGACGACGATGAAAAGGCCGAGCATCCGGAAGCGGCGGCCGCCGGAGGAGCCGCCGAGACGCCGCCAGAAGATCACCAGCAACAGACCGAGGAAAAGGGCGTAGGCCGCGTCGGCCAGGATCATCGCGAAGAAAATCGAGAACGAAAAGAAGACCACCAGCGACGGGTCCCAGAGCCGGTAGTGCGGGGTGAGGTAAATGGAAACGAGATCCTCGCCGCCCCGGAGGGGCTCCGGGTTCAGGAAGGCCGTGGGCGGGGTCTCCCCCGGAGCCGGTTCCCGGATCTCGAGGACCAGGCCCCGATCCCGGCCGCAGCGGCGGAGGCTCTCCACGCTGGAAGCGGGCGCCCAGGCCGCCAGGCCGAAAAGCGGACCGTCGGAGAGGGCCGCCGACGCCGCCCGCGCCCGCTCCGCCGCGTCCTCCAGGGCATAGACGCTTTTCGAGAAAAGCGCGCACCAGCGCGTAAGAGAATTCCGCTCCGCCTGCAGGAGATCCATCTCCTTCTCCACCTCTTCGAGGCGCCGGCGCAACGCGCTCAGGGAGCGAGTCCCGGCGTGGGTGCGGGGCAGCGGGATCGCCGCCGGCTCCTCCGCGGAAATCACCACCACGTGACGGAACTTTTCGTCCCGCCCCACCTCCTCCCAGACCAGTCCGAGACCGGCCAGCTTCTTCATCCGGGCGGGGGGGACGAGGTAAAACCAGAGCTTGCGGCCGCCGAGTTCCTCTTCCGGGGGAAGTTGGAAATCTCCCCACGGTTTCAAGGCTTGGATCCGGTCCCGGAGAGCGTCCTGCTCGTCGGAAAGCTCGAGCGTCCGGCGCTTGATTTCCAGCGCCCGGGCCTCGACCCCGGCGGGGTCGAAAAGAGAGGCGCCCAGCTCCTGGGGAAGCCGGCGGGGACAGTCCAGCAGGTAGCGGAGCGCGTCGCGGGTGCCTTCGGCCGGCCCCGCTTCACCCCCCGGACCGGCCGAAGGCCCCAGGGGGATGAGGTGGAGACAGCCCAGCTCCTGCAGGGCGGAAAAGACGGCCTGCTTTTCCTCCCGCACGCCCACCGCCAGGACCCTGACCATCGGCACGATCATCCGTTCTCCCCCGCCGCCGGCCGCCGGTGCTTGAGCTTGGCGATCTTGGAGCGGACCACCGCGGCGCGCTCGCCGTCGCCGAGAAAAATCAGGATCCGCTGGATGTTCTTCCTGGCCGTCGGAATAAGGATCTTATCGAACAGATTGACCCGCTGGGTGATCCGGCGCACGGCGGTGCTCAGGATCCGGACCCGTTTCCCCGCCACTTTCAGGCGGGCCTGCGCCTCGACCATCCGCCGGAGGTCGGCCACAACCGAGTCTACCCAGTGAGGCTCGGCCAGGAGCGAATACTCGCGCACCGAGCAGGTCACCTCCCTTAAAACCGGCAGGCGCACGCCGACCACGTTTTCCTCTTCGACGCGGAGATTCTCCAGGCGGAGGAGGCCGCTGATTTCAACGCCGCGATCGGCGAGCATCGGGACCCTTTCCGCCGTCCGTTCCACCACTCCCGTAACCTCGGCTTGCGCGGCCGCGAGCTCAAGGGCCGCTTTCTGCTGGATGAGCGTCAGTTGCCGCCGCTTCAAGTCCAGCGAAGGCAAAAGCCTCTGATAAAGTTTCAGCAAACCCCGTTCCTTCTGCAAACCGCCTTTATTGAGCGCCAGCCGGGCCATGATCCCTCGCTGCGAACACGGTCATTTCCCGCGGGGATAATACTTGTCCACCAGGGCCTGCTTCATCAGCAATTCCCCCGGTTCGAAACATTCCGCGAGCGTTTTCCAGCAGAGGTCCAGGGCCTCCAGCGGCGGCAGGGAGACCCGAATATCCATGAAGCGCTCCCGGAAAAGGCGGCCGAAAAGGATGCACTTGCGGTCGAAGGGGGAAAGCTCGAAGGCCATTGCTTGCTTCTTGTCCGCGTCGACCGCGGCGGCATAGAAACGGATCATCGTGTTCATGATCTGCGAATGGTCCTCGCGGGTGGCCGTGCCGATCACCCGCTGCTTCAGGCGGGAAAGGGAGCCGAAGGGATCGATGACGCCGTCGTGGAGATAAAACTGACCTTCGGTGATATAGCCGGTGTTGTCCGGCACCGGGTGGGTGATGTCATTGCCCGGCATCGTGGTAACCGTGAGGATGGTGACCGAACCCGCGCCCTTGAAGTCGCAGGCCTTCTCGTAGCGCCGGGCGAGCTGGGTGTAAAGGTCGCCTAAATACCCCCGCGTGGCCGGGATGCGCTCCATGGCGATGCCGACCTCCTTCATCGCGTCGGCATACGCGGTCATATCCGTCAGCAGCACCAGCACCCTTTTGCCCTCCTCGACCGCGAACTTTTCGGCCACGGCCAGGGCGAGGTCGGGCACCAGGAGGCGTTCGACGATGGGGTCGGAA
>CAZIEA010000002.1:13130-20268 GCA_964538495.1 uncultured bacterium
CCCGCCGAAAACCACGATGTCGGCGTTGGCCTGGAACCCGATCCGGGCCAGGAGCTTGTCGTAAGGCTCCCCCGCCACCGAGAAGATGGGGATCTTCTGGCTCACGACCAGGCAGTTAAAGATGTCGATCATGGGAACATTGGTCTCGATCATCTTCGAGGGCATGATCCGCATCATCGGATTGACCGTCGGGCCGGTCGCCGGGATTTTCGGGTCGGCGGAAAGGTCCGGCCCCCCGTCCATCGGCTCGCCCGTCCCCCGGAAGACGCGCCCGAGGATATTGGCGGAATAAGTCGCCTCGAAGGGCCGCCCCAAAAAGCGCACCGCCGCTTCCGTGGAAAGGCCCTTGCCGCCGGCGAAGACCTGCAGACCGACGATATCGCCCTCCAGTTCCACCACCCGGGCGAGCGAGATTTCTCCGTCCGTGTTTTCCACCACGGCGATTTCGCCGAAGGCGGCTCCCTTGGCCCGCACGCGAACAATGTCACCCACGATATCAAGGAGCCTGGTATGGCGGACCAGCTCTTCGATCATATCTTTCTCCGGAAATTTATGGGGCAAAGCCCATATCTCAATTTACTGGAATCCCTGATCCGACCCCAGGGTTCGGGTAATTTTTTATGTTAGTATCCCCCTGCCGCGGATAGAAGATAAATCGTTTCGGGATTTCCGTTCGGAGGTCCAACTCCCCGAACCCCGCCCCGCGTTGCGGGGCAAGCCCCTGTTAAATCATCGGGCCAGGCAACCTAAGCGGCTCTTTTCGAAGCCCGGGAACCGGTCTATATTAACTTGGTTTCTTTATCCCCGTACTCGGCATAGAGCAAAGGACATAGAGCATAGAGTTAGGAAACAGGAGACAGGAGTCAGGAGTCGCTGAAATTCGAATTTGCCTTTCTACATGCCCTACATGTCTACATGTGAATGAGGCGGCGGTTCCTTCAGCCTTCAGCCTGGTTTTAAAAAAATCTGTGGACAACAGTCAGGCCCCAACCCACACAGGATGGACGAGAGCCCCAAAATGCGGCCCGAGATAATGATTTATGCGGAAGGGGCGACCTCCCGCGCAGGAGACCGTCCCTTCCCCGTCCCGCGAACTGATTACGGCTTACTGGCCACGGATTACGGGTTGGTCACCGGCCGATCGGTCGAAACCCCGTAATAGGCGTTCGTCACGCCCCTGACCAGCCAGCGCCCCGCCGAAGAGCGGAAAACCGCGAAGTCGAGAGTGCCGTCCCCGTTGTAATCACCGGGCTGGGCCGTGTCGGCGGTGGCGCCCCAGTAGGCGTTGGGGCCGTCCTTAACCAGCCAGCGCCCGGTCGAGGAGCGCCAAACCGCATAATCCCAGGTCCCGTTGCCGGTGTAGTCCCCGGGAACGACCGTGTCGGCGGCGTTCCCGTAAAAGACCTGCGCCCCGTCCTTGACCAACCACTTGCCCGGGAAAGGCCGGAAAACCGCGATGTCGGCCGCGCCGTTCCCGTCGTAGTCGCCCGGAACCGGGATGTCGGTGGAGACGCCGTAGAAGACGTTGGTCAGGCCCCGCACCATCCACTTGCCCAAGCTCGGGCGGTAGATCGCAACGTCCCAGATCCCGTCCCCGGAATAGTCCCGGGGAACCACCAGGTCGGGCGCGGAACCGAAGCAAACCATGGTCAGACCCCGGATGAGCCAGAACCCGGAGGAAGGCCGGAAGACCGCAATGTCCGATGTGCCGTCGCCGTCGTAATCGCCGGAAGCGGCCGCGCCGGGAGAACGAAACTCGGCGGCGCCGATGTCCACCGCCCCTCCCCGGACCCGGGCATTCCCGTAATAATCGAACTCCCCCAGGAGGTCGGAAGACGAGGTGTCCCCGGCATCGATGGCGGGAGATCCCTTTACCAGGCGGAAGTCATCAGCGTCCGGGCCGGCCAGGAAAGGCGCGGCAAAAAGGGAGTCGGCATCCTGCCCCGTGGCGGCTCGGTAGTTTTCGAAGCCATTGTAAGACGCGCCGCCCCAGATGAAAACGACCTCGGCGGCCCCGCCGGGAGCAAAATACAGGTTGGAATCAAACGCGTTCCCGACGCTCCCGGCGGCGGCGGTGACGAGAAGGTTCTGCGCTCCCGCCCAGACGAGGTTATTCCGGACCCGGTTGTTTTCGGCCCAGTTGACGGAGAACTCCCCGTTCCCGTCCCCGAGGGTGTCGTTTTGGTAGAGAGTGTTTCCTGAAAACTCGCAGCCGACGACCCGGCCGCGGGACTCCTCGTAACCCCCGAAGACGATCCCGGCCTTTTGATTCCCGGCGGCGATATTGTTGCGGACGATCACCCCCGTCGCGTCGTAACCGGGGTTTTCCGCCCCGACTTCGATCCCGAGATCGCACTCCCGGACGCTGTTGCCTTCGACGATTATGTCCCGGCCCCCGTCCACGTAGATCCCGGCCGCGTACCCCCCGCCGTAGTCGGAACGCGCCCGGAGAACGCGGTTGCCGCGGCAGATCCCCTCCCGGGCCACTCCGTAATTGCCCGTCCAGCTCTCGCCGCCGATGAAGTCGATGCCGATGTTGTTCACGTCCCGGACGGTATTGCCGGTAACCTCGAAGCCGACGACATTGCCGTTCAGGGCCAGGGCCTCGCTTGGCGACGGCGCGCAATCGTGGATCAGATTCTCGGCAACGACGACCCGGGATATCGGAGTGGAACTGTTGCCCAGGATCATGATCCCGACAGCGTCGGTTCCGGTCAGCCCGTAAATCCGATTGCTCCTGATCTCCAACCGGTCGCCGCCGCCTTGGACCCGGATGCCGGCGGCGTCGGAAACGGCGCGCGAGTTGGTGATCTCCAGTCCGTGGACCTTGATCCAGCTCCGGCCCCCGATCGAGACGGCATCGGTGTCCGCGTTCGGGTCCAGCGTCACCGTCTCTCCCGGCGCGGCCCGCAGGGTGATGAAACCTGCGGCCTCCGACCCGCTCCGGGGAAAGGAGAGGGCTTCCGCGTAGGCCCCGGCGCGCACCGTAACCGTGTCGCCGGGCTGAGCCGCGTTGAGGGCGTCCTGAATGCCGGAGTAATCGCCCCCGGAAGGCGCGACCACGATCTCGGCGCCCCGCGAGGGGAGCAAAAATGCCAGCGCCGAGAAAAAAACCGGTGCTTGTAGGAACAGTTTCACGCGCTTCCCTCGGTTCGACGAAACGACCGGATCAGGCTACACCGCCCAATGGAAATTGATTCGCTGGCGCGGAAAATCATTCGCCTCCCGCTTGGTTTTATCAAGGGAATTTGCCGCGGATTACGGCGTGGATGCCGGGTTGTTGAGTTTTCACCATCACTTTCTGCGGCATTTGCGATATATTTTCACGGGAATTCAGGCTGGGCCGATTTCAACTCCTGCCTCCCCTATCCCGGCGGGGGAGGCTTCGAGCGGCTGAAATCCAACCGATCAATCAGGCCCGGGGGGATCATCGCGACCGAAAAAAGGAGAACTTCATGAAAAACGGGAGCCGAATTTCCGGATGGAGAATGGCGGCTACATCCGCGGTCCTGGCACTCGCCGCGTTATCTTCCCAAGCGTCTCACGCGGAGATTCCCGAGGGCTGGCCCTGGAGAATAAACCACCTCATCCATCCCACCCTCGGCCGGCCGCTGATCCTCCGGCCGGGCGACACCTTTACGCTGGAGTTCGACTGCGTCGGTAAGGGCGCAGGCGGCGCGCAACCGGCGGTCTCCGGCTGGAGGGCGACCCTGGTTTCCAGCAATGATCAGCGGCCTACCGAGACCGATTGCCCGGTCTTGTCGTCCACAACCGGCGTCTCCGGGAGCTGGCCGGGAGATTCCACCGCGGATTATTGGAGCGGGTCGGGGCCATGGGCGGGTGGCAGGTGACCGCGGGCATTCCCGCCGGGAGCCGGCCGGACCTCTACGATCTCCGGGTGAGCGCGTTCGGAGCGGAAACGATTATCGACGAACAGCCCCACGCGGTTCAGGTGGTCGAAGAGTTCAAGGACGACTACACCTTCATCCAGATCAGCGACTTTCACATCAACGATCCCCGGGGGCCGTCCGTCTTCCTCGACCTCCCCGGCCCCCACCCCCGCTCCGAGGAATTCATCGGCTACCAATACATCAACAAGGCGATCGGCGTGGTGAACCGGATCAATCCCGATTTCGTGATCATCACCGGCGACCTCGTTCTCGGGGTTCCTTTCTTCGTCGAATATCCCTACGCGAGCACCGGCATCACCGACTTCACCGGCGCCCACCCCGACTGGAACGGCGAATACAACCAGGCATATCAGCGCCTTCTCCGCTTCGATGTCCCGGTCGTCTGCCTTCCGGGCAACCACGATTCCTACAACTTGGAGACCACCGACGGCGACCCTCTGGAGGGGCACTTCCTCCAGGACGGGGCCGAGATCTGGCCGACCATGTTCTCTCCCCGCTATTTCGGCTGGAACTACGGCGACAAATGCCACTTCACCTGTTTCTGGTCCTATGACAAGGAGCCGGGCGACCGGGCTTTTTCCGACTGGTCGGTCCTGATCCCGGAGGCGCAGTTCCCGCCGGCCGACGGCGGCGGGGGACAGGTGCGGGGGTATACGGGAGGGCTGCCGCCGATCTGGAACGGGCAGATGGCCTGGATCGAGCAGGATCTTGCCGCCGCCCAGGACAATTACAATCTCCAGGCTATGGCCTGCCATAACCCCTTCTACGGGACCTACTCGGACGGAGACAGTTTCACCGACCATGTCAGCCGGAATAAGCTCCAAGAACTGAGCCGGGACCACGGCGTCGAGTTGGCAATCTCCGGGCACACCCATCTCGACCATGTCTTCCGCGACACCACCGGTGGGGCGAACGTCCTCCACCTCAATACCACCACCATCGCCTTCAACACCTCCGAGTTCCCGGGATTCCGGAAAATCGTCATCGAGGGCGGGACAGTAACCAGCTATTACTACTCGGCCCCCGATTTCTCCTGCCCGAGCTACGAGAACACCATCCTGGCCAAGCACGCGACCGGTACCGCTGCCTTCAACGCCATGACGAAACTGGAAACTCCTTCGATCGACGCCTGGTTCAGTTCTACCAACCCCGCCATCGTCCATAAGGAGTTTGCATGCTGGAACCATCTGACCGAGGGAGAACCGCCGGTCTTTTTGGACAACACGGTGGTGGATTTCGTCATGCCCGACCTCGGGGACCCCGGGACCTACCTGGTCACCGGCGGCAACTTGCTGCGCTACTGGCGACCGGCGCCGAACTGCCTCACCCTTCAGGTCAAGGCGGACGACATTCCCCCGGGGGCAATGGGCCTGGTAACGGTGTCCGCCCCGGTCCCCGGGGCGAAGTACTTGGTGCTGCAGTCCGGGGACTACAACGGCGACGGCAAGTCCGACATCGCCGTCTTCCGCCCCGGGAACGGCCTCTGGGCGGTTCGGGGGCTCGGCAGACTCTACTTCGGAACGACGGATGACCTCCCGGCCAGCGGCGACTTCGATGGGGACGGGCCCGCCGAGGTCGCCATCTTCCGGCCCGGAACCGGCCTCTGGGCGATCAAGCATGTCACCAGCTTCTACTTCGGCGGAGCGGACTGCGTCTCCGCGCCGGCCGACTACGACGGCGACGGCTGCTGCGACGCCGCCGTCTTTTCCGCGGACGCGGGACTCTGGAACGTGCGGGGGATCACCACGGTCTCATTCGGGCGGACCGGAGATCTCCCGGTCCCGGCCGATTACAACGGGGATGGGCGGGCGGAGATCGCCGTTTTCCGCCCGGAATCAGGACTCTGGGCGGTCCACGGCGGCGGCCGCTGCTATTTCGGGCAGAGCGGGGATATCCCGGTCCCAGGCGCTTACCACTGGCTGGGAAGCGAGCTGCGCGGCGCGCCGATGGTGGAGTCTCCGGCGGTCTTCCGCCCCTCGATCGGCCTCTGGGCGGTGCGGAACTATACCCGCTTCTATTTCGGTCTGGCCGGCGACAACCCGGTCCCGGGAGACTTCGGGGGCGGGATCCTCGACGATTTCGCCGTCTTCCGGGGTAGTTCCGGGATGTGGGCGGTAAGAGGCCAAACGAGGTATTTCTTCGGGACAGCGGGCGATCTGCCGGCGACGAGATAAAATGTTTTATTCATTCCATGGGAATATCGGGAAAACGCAATGAGCGCGGACGAGTACGAAAGGATCGAGGCGGCCCGCAAGACCCTGGGGCTGGGCGAAGAGGCGACGCGGGCGGAAATCCAGAAGGCCTTCCGGGAACTGAGCCTGAAGCACCACCCCGACCGCTGTCCGGAAGAGGAGAAAAAAACCTGCGCGGAGGAGTTCCGCAAAATCGCCGAGGCCAAGGAAATCCTCGACCGCTACTGCGATGACTATCGTTATTCCTTCCGGGAAGAGGACATCAGGCGCCCCGGCCGCGGCGCTTACGCCCGCGACCACCGGCGCAGGTTTTACGGGGACTGGATCTGAGGCCGGCGGCCGCCGACGGCCCGGCCGGGAGACGACTTGAAGCTGCTGGAGGATATCATTGCCGCCCTCCCCGAGGGGCACGCGCTGGAAGAAGCCTATATCTGCGCCTTCGACACCGTGGTCCGGAGCGTCCGCTGGGGCCTTTCCACGACTTTCCGGGACCCCTGCGCCGGCGACGCCCCGGCCTGGGTCCGGGGAGCGGGGGAACTGGTCGGACGCCCCGCCCTGGAGATCGCCCGGCTGGCTCTCTCGGACCGGCTCCTGGAGGCCTCCCTGGGAATGGCCGCGATCAATTCCCTCCTGGACCCGTTCGCCCCGGCCCCGGGCGAGCTGAACGCCGCAGAGCTCATTGCCGAGCGGGGGCGGGGGAAAGACGTGGCGGTGATCGGGGAATTCCCTTTCCTGGAAAAAATCTGGCCTGAGTTGAAAAGCCTGCGCACGGTGAGCCGACCGCCCTGGGAAGGAGAGGCGGGCCTGCGGGAGGCGGAGCGGATTCTACCCGGGGCCGAGGTGGTCGCCATCACGGGGAGTTCCTTCATCAACCATACCGCCGAAAGGCTGCTGGAACTCTGCCCGCGCGCCTACACGGTGGTCCTGGGGCCGACCACCCCTCTCACCCCGGTCCTTTTCCGCTACGGGGTCGACGCCATCTGCGCCGCGGTGATAGCCGACCCGGCCCGGCTCCTGCCCGGGGTCTGGCAGGGC
>CAZIEA010000002.1:20278-25377 GCA_964538495.1 uncultured bacterium
TTCGCCGCCTGGCCGGCGTGCGGCTGGTGACGGCGTTCCGGGACGGACACCAGGTATAGTCGCAAACACGCGACTATCCTTAGCAAGAATAGTCGCACCCGCGCTCCTCCCGACGTCCGGCCCTCCTTTCCCTTCGTGTCGTTTTATCTTGGGCGACAACGAATTGCCTAATTCCGCCCTCCCGAACAACCTGTTGGCATACCCGTTGCTTAGATATGAATTGAGCGGCGCTCCCGCATTCCGGGAGCGACAATCCGAAGACAAGTCGAGTAACTCTAAATCCAGGAGGTGACGAAAATGCCTAGAGGAGACGGAACAGGGCCGGACGGGCAGGTACCCGGAACCGGAAGGGGCGCGGGACCTTGCGGCGCGGGGCGTTCTCCGCGGGCGGGAACACCACGGCGCCCAGGCGCCGGGAAAGGCGCCCGCCGGGGCGCCGGCGGCGGCCGCGGCGGCGGCCAGGGCCGCCGGAGCTGAAGGAACCACAAGAGAAAACTCAAACCGGAGACCGGAAGCCATGCCTCAAGGCGACGGAACCGGTCCGGGCGGACAAGGGTCCATGACCGGCCGCGGGATGGGATTTTGCCTGCTGGCGGAGGACCCGGACCAGCCGGGACGGACGCGAGGTTATGCCGGGATAAGCGGCAAGCCCGTGGGCTTGACGGACGGTCAAGAACAGGAGGTGAATAAGATGCCTGCAGGAAACGGGACAGGACCGATGGGAATGGGGCCGATGACCGGCCGCGGGGCCGGGTATTGCGCCGGATATGGGATGCCGGGCTACATGAACCCCGCCTTCGGGGGCGTGATGGGGCTCGGCCGGGGCTTCGGCCGGGGCCGCGGCGGAGGGCGCGGGTGGCGCAACATGTTTTACGCTACCGGCCTGCCTGGTTACACGCGCTTCGGCGCGGGGGTATTTCCCCCCGCCGCGCCCGAGAAGGCGCTGGAAAAACAGGCCCTGAAAAACCAGGCGGAGGCCCTCCGGTCGGAGATGGAGGCCATCAGGAAGCGCCTGGAAGAACTGGAATCTCCCGCCGCCGAGTAAGCATGTGGGGAAAGAAACGATGCTTAGGCGCATCGGTTTAGTCTAAGATCCACCCCGTGAAAACAGATAAAGTCCACACCCCGACCGAGGCCATCCTCGAGAGCATCTCGGACGGGGTCTTCACGGTGGACGCGGACTGGCGGGTCACCTCCTTCAACCGGGCGGCCGAGAAGATCACGGGCGTGGAGCGCGGGGAGGCCATCGGGCGGCTCTGCTCGGAAGTGTTCCGCTCCAGCATGTGCGGTCCGGGGTGCGCCCTGCGGCGGACCCTGGCGACGGGCAAGCCCGTGATCGGCGAGTCGGGCTACATCGTGGACTCGGAAGGGGACCGCATCCCCATCAGCGTCTCCACCGCCGTGCTCCGGGACGGCCGGGAGCGCGTGATCGGCGGGGCCGAGACCTTCCGCGACCTTTCCGAGGTCGAGGCCCTGCGCCGGGAGCTTGAGGGGAAATTCCAGGTGGGGGAGCTGACCAGCCGGAGCCCCCTGATGCAGCGGATTTTCGAGGTCCTGCCCGCCGTCGCCCTGAGCCCGAGCACCGTGCTCCTGCTGGGGGAAACCGGAACCGGGAAAGAGCTGGCGGCGCGGACTATCCACTCCCTGAGCCCCCGCGCCCGGGGCCCCTTCGTGGCGGTCAACTGCGCCTCCCTGCCCGACACCCTGCTGGAATCGGAGCTGTTCGGCTACAAGGCCGGGGCCTTCACCGGCGCCAACAAGGACAAGCCGGGCCGTTTCGCCCTGGCCCGGGGAGGGACGCTCCTGCTGGACGAGATCGGCGAGATCAGCCCGGCCCTCCAGGGCAAGCTGCTGCGGGTCCTGCAGGAGCGGACCTACGAGCCGCTGGGCGCGACCCGGTCCGAAACCGCCGATGTCCGGGTAATCGCGGCCACCAACAAGGACCTCTCCGAGCAGGTGCGCAAGGGGATTTTCCGGGAAGATCTCTACTACCGGGTCAACGTGGTGCGCCTCGAACTGCCCCCCCTGCGCCGGCGCCAGGAGGACGTTCCCCTGCTGGCGGAGCAGTTCATCGCCCGCTTCAACCGGCGGCAGGGGAAAGCCGTTCGCGGGATTTCCCCGGAAGCTCTCTCGCTGCTCATGGCCCACGATTGGCCGGGAAACATCCGCGAGCTGGAAAACGTGATCGAACGCGCCTTCGTCATCTGCGGGGACGGCCCGATCGGGATCGCGCACCTGCCCGGGGAGTTGACGGCGCGCGGAGAGGGCTTCGGGGCGAAGGGCGACCCGAGGGCCGCCCACGACATCCTTGATACCCAGGCCATCAGGACCGCCCTGGAGAAGAACGCCGGCAACCGGCTGGCGGCGGCCCGGGAACTGGGTATCCACAAATCCACGCTTTTCCGCCGCCTGAAGAAGTTGGGCATCCCCCTGCCCGAAACCGACGGGCGGGCCCGGGGCCGGAAACCACAGTAGCGCTCCCGCGCCCCCCGCCGCCGGTCCGCAGTAGCGAAAACGCTACTCAATGGCCCAGGTTTTTCTCTGATACTCTCTCCGCAACATGCTGATAATGCTAGACATACCTTAATCGGCATAACTGCGACCTGATTTTGGCATCGCGGTTGCTTTTGAGAAGATATGGATACCGGCGACGCGAAAAATTTAAAAACGGCCTTTTCCTGCTGGGGCGAACGGATCGCCCCGGTTTTCGACACCGCCCGGGAGATCCTGGTGGCGGAGGCCGCGGACGGAAGAATCCTCTCCCGAAACCGGGAAACCCTCCCGGAAACCCCGCCGGTCGCCAAAGCAATCCGGCTGGCGGAACTGGGCATCGGCGGGCTGGTCTGCGGGGCGATTTCCCGGCCGCTGCACGCGCTGGTGATCTCCTACGGGATCCGGGTAGTCCCGTTCGTGTCCGGAGACCTGGACGAGATGGCGCTGGCCTGGGCGGCCGGGAAGCTGCGGCCGGAAACATTCGCCATGCCCGGCTGTCGCGGGACCGCGGCTTCGGCCGGGTTCTGCTTCTGCCCGCTCTGCGGGTTCCAGTCCCCGCACGAACCGGGAATGCCCTGCACAAGCAGGTTCTGCCCGGGGTGCGGAAGCCCTTTGGTCAGGCGCTGAAAGCCCTGCTCTTGCGTTTGCCTGCAGGCCGACATGCTCGGCAGAGTGGGAAAAGGCAGCCGGAAGGATTCGAGAAATCAGGATTAAGCAGGCGAAAAAAAGGAGGCGAAAGCGATGAAAATAGTTTTTACGACCTCGGGCGATGATCTGGGCGCCCCGCTGGACACCCGTTTCGGCCGGGCCCCGAAGTTCCTGGTTTATGACCTGGAAGCCGGAACTTTCGAGACGGTTGACAACCGGCAAAATTTGAACGCGGCCCAGGGGGCCGGGATCCAGTCGGCCGAGACCGTGGCCCGGCTGGGGGCCAAGGCTTTGGTGACCGGGCATTGCGGGCCCAACGCGTTCCGCGTGCTCACGGCCGCCGGGATCAAGGTTTTCACCGCCGAAACGGCGACTGTGGCCGAAGCCCTGAAAAAATACCGGGCGGGAGAGCTCGTCGAAGCCGGCAGCGCCGACGTGGAAGGACACTGGGTATGAACCCGGCGGCGGGCGGCAGATGATCCTGGCGGTGGCATCCGGCAAGGGCGGGACCGGCAAGACCACGGTCGCGCTGAACCTGGCCCGGGCCTGGGGCGGACCCGTGCAGCTTCTGGACTGCGACGTGGAAGAGCCCAATGTTCACCTCTTCCTCGAGCTTTCCGGGACCGAAAGGGAGATCGTCTCCATCCCGGTCCCGGAAGTGGACGAGTCCCTCTGCGACGGCTGCGGCGAATGCGGGAAGTTCTGCCAGTACCACGCCATCGTCTCCTTCGGGACCGCGCCCTTGATCTTTGCGGAAATGTGCCACGGTTGCGGCGGGTGCGCGCTGGTCTGTCCCCGGAAAGCCATCCGCGAGATCAAAAGACGCATCGGCGCGGTGGAGACCGCGCGCGCGGGGGACATCGTCCTGATCCAGGGCCGCCTCGACGTGGGCTCGGCCATGGCCCCGCCCCTGATCCGGGAGGTCAAGGCCCGAATGCGCCCCGGGCTGCCCGCGATCCTGGATGCCCCTCCCGGAACCTCCTGCCCGGTCGTGGCCACCCTGCGGGGGGCGGATTTCGCCGCCCTGGTCACGGAACCCACGCCTTTCGGGCTCCACGACCTCGAACTCGCGGTGGAAACGGTGCGGGAGATCGGGCTCCGGAAGCGGGGACGACCGGGTGCGGGACTATTGCGCCGGCCAGGACATACCGGTGCTATTGGAAATCCCGGACGACCGAAGGATCGCGGAGGCCTACTCCCGGGGAAAATTGATCGTGGAGGCGCTGCCGGAATACCGCGGACTTTTCCGGACCCTGGCCGAGAAACTCCTTTCCGGCGCCGCGGCAGTTCCTTCAGCCTTCAGCCCGCTTTTCTCACCATGAAGATCATGAAGAACATGAAGGTAAAATCCGTGAAATCTGTGGACAGGATTTTTCTTGGCGGCTTGGCGTCTTTGCGTCTTTGCGTGATGATCGCGGCAGTTCCTTCAGCTTTCAGTCCTCAGCCTTCAGCCTGATTCCGCCCGATTACGACAACGATAACGAATTAATTCACGTAAATCATTGGAGTGTGAAAATGCCGACATACGAATACCAATGCGACGCCTGCGGGCACGAGTTCGAGCAGAGGCAAGCCATCACCGCGGAACCGCTCCGGAAATGCCCCCAATGCGGCGGAAAAATCCGGCGCCTGGTCAGCGGCGGGGCCGGGTTCATCATCAAGGGCGGCAAAAGCGGTTCTTCCTGTTCCTTCCAGGACTCCGGGAAGACCTGCTGCGGGCTCGACCAACCCTGCGGAAGTTCCGCGTGCGGAGACAGCCCGTGAAGGCGGAGGCCATCCGGTATTCGTTCGGGCCCGTGCCCTCGCGGCGCCTGGGCAGGAGTCTGGGGATCAACAACATCCCCCCCAAGACCTGCACTTATTCCTGCGTCTATTGCCAGGCGGGCCGGACCACGGTCATGCCGGGCGAACGGCACCGGTTTTACGAACCCGGGGAGATTTTCCAGGACGTCCACACC
>CAZIEA010000002.1:25411-57946 GCA_964538495.1 uncultured bacterium
TCGGCGGCCGAGAGGGTGGACTATCTCGCCTTCGTCCCGGACGGGGAGCCCACCCTGGACCTGAACCTGGGCCGGGAGATCACGCTCCTGAAGGACCTGGGAGTCCCGGTCGGGGTGATCTCGAACGCCTCGCTGCTGTGGCTCCCGGAAGTAAGATCGGAACTCGCAACCGCCGACTGGGTCTCGCTCAAGGTCGATTCCGTCCGGGAGACGACCTGGCGCCGGATCAACCGGCCCCGCTCTTCGCTCCGGCTTCCCCTGATCTTGGAAGGGCTCCTGGCCTTCGCGGAAAAGTTCGCCGGGGAACTGGTGACGGAAACCATGCTCGTCGCCGGGATCAACGACGACGAGGAGACGGTGAATGAAACCGCGGACTTTCTCCGCCGGCTGCGGCCCCGCCGGGCCTACCTGAGCGTCCCCACCCGGCCTCCGTGCGTCCGGGGGACGCACACTCCGCGGCCGGAGAACTTCAACCGGGCTTTCCAGATAATGACCGAAAAGGTCGGGAAAGTGGAATGCCTGACCGGCTACGAAGGAAGCGCCTTCGCCTCCACCGGCAACGCCGAAAAGGACATCCTTTCGATTGCCGCCGTGCACCCGATGCTGGAGGAAGCCGTCCGGGAACTCCTGGCCCGGGCGGGGAAGCCCCCGGCGGCGCTCGAACGGATGCTGGAGAGGGGGGACCTGGCGGCCGCCGTCTACCAGGGCCACACTTATTACCTCAGGAACTTCGAACCGGGCCGGACTCCGGCGGGAACGGAGGCTTCGTGAAAACTCCCTTGACCGCGGAAGAGCGCTATCTCCAATCGTGCCGGAAGGAATTCTGGCAGGAGGTATTCCGCTTCGAAGCCGACTACCTGGCCGAACGAATCCGTCCCTGCCGCGAGGTCCTGAGCGTGGGCTGCGGGCCGGCCGTCATCGAGGGCGAACTGCGCAAACGCGGCTTCGAGGTCACGGGGCTGGACGTTTCCCGCCAGGCCCTGAACCAGGCCCCGGACCGAGAGCGCGTCGTGGCGGCGCGGGCCGAGGAGATGCCGTTTTCGGAAGCTTCCTTCGACGCCGTGGTCTCCGTGGTCTCCCTGCAGTTCGTCGATGACTTCCGGAAAGCCCTGGCGGCTTCGGCCTCCGTGCTGCGCCCGGGAGGACGGATCGTGGTGATGCTCCTCAACCCGGAGTCGGAATTTTTCCGGGCCAAGATGGCCGATCCCGATTCCTACGTGCGCCGGATCCGGCACCGGAACCTGAGGGAGATCGAGGCCGCCGCCGCCGACCATTTCGAAATCCGGACGGAGTACGCCCTCGGCTTGCAGGACGGAAGCATCACCGGAAGCCGCCGACGGGATGAGGCGGTTCTGTACGTGCTTTGGGGAACGAAAAAAATACGCGCGCGGCCGGGCGGAAAGCCCGCTGACGGAGAGGGGAGCGAATCATGCGGGAGTTGGTAGTCATCAGCGGCAAGGGCGGGACCGGGAAAACCAGCGTAACAGCTTCTCTGGCCGTCCTGTCCGGGAAAGCGGTCGTGGCCGATTGCGACGTGGACGCGGCGGACCTTCACCTGGTGCTTTCCCCCCGCGTCCGGGAGCGCCACGAGTTCCGCAGCGGGCGCGAAGCGGTTATCCGCCGGGAAGACTGCTCCGGTTGCGGGACCTGCCTGAAACTTTGCCGTTTCGGGGCCGTGAAGACCGCCGACGACGGCGCCTATTCGATCGACCCCGTGTCCTGCGAGGGGTGCGGCGTCTGCGTCCGTTTCTGCCCGAAGCGAGCCATCGATTTTCCCGAGCGGCTTTGCGGGGAATGGATGATCTCCGACACCCGCTGCGGGACCATGGTCCACGCCCGCCTTTTGGCGGCGGCGGAAAACTCGGGCAAACTGGTCTCCACCGTCCGCCGGGAAGCCCGGCGCCTAGCCGGGGAGGAAGGCCGTTCCCTGATCGTGGTGGACGGCCCCCCCGGGATCGGCTGCCCCGTGATCGCCTCCCTCACCGGGGCAAGTTTGGCGCTCGCGGTCACCGAGCCCACGGTTTCGGGGGAGCATGACCTCAAGAGGGTCCTTTCCCTGGCCCGCCATTTCGGGATCACGGCGGCGGTCTGCGTCAACAAGTGGGATCTCAACCCCGAAATGGCGGACCGGATCGAAAAAAAAGCGCGCCGGGCGGGCGCGCGCACGGCGGCGCGCATCCGTTACGATCCGGCCGTGACCAGGGCCCAGTTGCTGGGGAAAGCGGTGGTGGAGATCGACGCCCCCGCCGCCGAGGACATCCGCCGCGTCTGGCGGGAACTCGGCTTGTAGGGGAAAAACTGCGATAACAACCGCGGGCGAATGATTCCGGACGGACACCCGCAGAAAAAAGGAGAAATGCGCCATGAAGATCGCCATACCCTTGGCACAGGGAAAACTCTCGCTGCACTTCGGACACTGTGAGAGTTTCGCCCTTCTGGACGTGGACACCGAACGCAAGGAGGTCCTGAAGCGAGAGGACCTGGAAGCGCCTCCGCACGAGCCGGGATTGCTCCCCCGCTGGCTGGCGGAGCGGGGCGCCGGGATGATCATCGCCGGCGGCATGGGCCAGCGCGCCCAGGACCTGTTCCGCCAACAGGGAATCGAGGTCCTGGTGGGAGCCCCGGCGGAAACGCCGGAGAAGCTGGCGGCGGATTACCTGGCCGGAACCCTGAGCCCGGGCAAAAACGCCTGCGACCATTGAGCGCGCGCCGGTTTTACCCGGACTTGGCGATGGAGAGCGGAAATATCCGGGTCACGATCCTCTGCGACGAGCAGGCGGAGGAGGGGCTGGCGCCGGAGCACGGCTTCTCCCTGTGGATCGAGGCCGGCGGCCGGAAAGTCCTTTTCGACACCGGGGGACCTTTTTCCCTCGATCCGGAAGGCAAACGCCCCGATCCGATCGAGGACGATCTCGCCCTCTGGATCCGGACCGGCGCCGGCGCGATTGTCTGCCTCGGCTGCGCCCACGCCGGGCTCGTCAACACCCTCTCCCGGATCCGGCGCCTGACCGGAGACGGGAAAATCCGGGCGGTCATCGGCGGTTTTCACCTGCTCAACGCCTCGAGCGCGCGCCTGGGATTGACCGCGGACTTCCTGCGGCGGCTGGGGCCGGAGTTGGTGGTTCCCTGCCATTGCACCGGGGATGCCGCCACGGCCGAACTCCGGGACGCCCTGGGGAAAGCGGTCTCGCCCGGCCGCGTGGGCGCGGCCTGGCGGTTCTAGCCGGGCCGGGAGGGAGCGGGGCGGAAGACTTTCAGGACAAAAATTTGATATACTTTAGTAAAAGAGGATAGGCACCCCAAGTGCCATCCGGCAAAAACCATGGGAAGACAGGAGGAACAGGGATGAACGAAGAGACCGCCAGAATGCCGTTAATCGGAGACCGGGCTCCGGAATTCAAAGCCAAAACGACGCAGGGCGAGATTAACTTCCCCAAGGATTTCGAGGGAAGCTGGGTCGTGTTCTTCTCCCACCCGGCGGATTTCACGCCGGTCTGCACGACCGAGTTCATGACCTTCGCCTCCATGCAGAAGGATTTCGCCAAGCGCAACTGTAAGCTGCTCGGGCTCTCGATCGACAGCATTTACGCTCATATCGCCTGGCTGCGGACGATCAAGGAAAAAATCGTCTACCAGGGCATGAAAGACATCGAGGTCACTTTCCCGGTCATCGAAGACCTGAAGATGGACGTGTCCAAGGCCTTCGGCATGCTCCAGCCGGGGGCGAGCACTACCCAGGCCGTCCGGGCCGTCTTCATCATCGACCCCAAGGGCATTGTCCGGGCAATCCTGTATTACCCGCTCTCAAACGGGCGCAACATGGACGAAGTGATGCGGCTGCTGATCGCCATGCAGACGTCCGACAAGCACGGCATCGCCACTCCCGCCAACTGGCAGCCCGGCGACGACGTGATCGTGCCTCCGCCCGGGTCGTGCGGCGTGGCCAAGGAGCGCACCCAGGCCAAGGACCCGAAAGTCACTTGCCTGGACTGGTTCATGTGCCTGAAGAAGTGCCCCCAGGGGAAATAGCTTCCCGCCAGAAAATTAACCCGGAGAGGGATAGCGCGAGGCCCCGCGCTATCCCTCTTGCGCGTTTTCCGGCTCGGGGGCCCGAGCGGGGGGCGCAAGTCTCAACTTCCGGCAGCTCATTCGCCGGATTTTTCCATAATTGGCTCTCTTGAGTTTTGGGTGGGTTGACGCTGGAGTGGAGCCCACGGATTTCACGGATTGACCTGCATGTTCTTCATGATCTTCATGGTGAGGAAAGTCTTCTCTGTGGTGAAATAGCGCTTCCAGGTCTCATTACCCGCACGGATATGGAAGAGAACCCCATAATTCATTTTCCCGGGGCGGACAAGGTCCGAGGAAGCATTTCGGGAACCTGTTTTTTCGCACTCCTCATAATCGCGGCCGCCGCCTATTTTGCCCTCGCCGGCTTGGGCCACAACTATTTCTGGGACGACGAAGCCGGCACCGCGATTTACGCCCGCAATCTGCTGAGATTCGGGAAACTCACCGCCTGGGACGGGCGCAACCTGCTGGCCTACCGGAACGGAAGCGAACTCGACGATGCTTTCATCAACCGTTATTTTCCCCCCCTGCAATTTCTTTTGGCCGCCGCCGCCTTCAAGCTTTGGGGCTTTTCGACGATTGCCGGCCGGCTTCCGTTTGTCCTGATCGGCCTCGCCTCGCTCTGGTTCTTTTTTCTGTTGCTGTGGGGAGAGTCGGGAAGGAACCGGGCCTGCGCCCTCGGCGGCCTGCTTCTCCTGGCGCTTTCGCCTTCTTTTCTGCTCTTCATCCGGCAGTGCCGCTATTTCTCCCTGGCGGTCTTCTTTCCGGTCTTCATTTATTTCCATTACCGGCGTTATTTGCTGACGGGCAGGCCGGTTCATCTGATCGTCCTCACCATTGGATTTTTAGGGTTGTTTTTCAGCCATTATCTCATCTGCCTGGTCTTCGCCATGGCCCTTCTGCTCACTCACGCCGTTTTCAACCCGCGGACGCGGAAACTGCCTCCCTTTCTTATTGCCGCTTTTATTTTCCTGGCCATAACAACGGGATATTTTTTCGGTTTCGGCGTCATACTCCCCGACACCCTGCCGGCGCTGAAATCGGCGTGGTTGCTCGACCGCCTGGCCCTGGCAGGGAGAAATTTCCGGGAAATCAACAGCTATGCTTTCTTCCCCTGGATGATGCTTTTCCCGCTCGCCTGGTTGTTGGCGGACAAGAAATTCGATCGAAATCTTCGCCGCCAAGCCGGGGAATGGATGTTCCTGATTATCGTGTTCGCGGCCGGGATGAGCCTGTTTTCGCCTCAGACGGCATACCCGCAAGGAAGCGCGGACATCCGGTACCTGTTGCCCCTGCTTCCTTTCTGCGCCTCCCTCCTCGGGGTGATCGTATTCTTCCTGGGGAAAAAGAACCGGACTGCCGGGGGCGCGGTCCTTCTGCTGCTGATTTTTAGCAACCTTTTCGCCTGGAACCCCTTCTCCCGTCTCTCCCTCCGCTTCGATCTGATCAATTATGTCCGGGAAATCCACCGGGACTACCGGACCGCCTACGAAGCGGTCGCCGATTTTATAGAGGAAAAGTGCGAACAGGACGACGTTTTGGTCGTCATCTCCCCGAATATGGCCGATTCATTGCAGTTTTACGCCGGGGATCGGGTCATTTTCGGGGGCAGGCTCGACCGGGACACCCGGCTGCCGCTGAAACGCGTACGGGAACTCAACCCCGATTTGCTGGTGGAGGAATGCCGCCCCGATTGGATCGTAAGCTTCAGAATGCGCCCCCTGACCCAGGAACTTCTTGCCTATTATACGTTCCTGGGAATGGAGTTCGTGCTTTTCGAAACTCTCGAGGTTTATTACCTGGGAGAGGCGATCCGGCCGGAGACCCTTCTCCGCCAGTTTGGGGAGCGGAAGCTCTTCCCCCCGGAGGAAGCAATATTCATATTCAAGCGGACGGATTCCGGGATTGAAAATGGGGCATGAAATTTAACCGCATTCTTTTATTGATCGGGATCGGAGTCTTTTTGCGTGTTCTCCATTTCGACGCGATGGAGTTCAAGGCCGACGAAGTGGAGGCGATCCTGATCGCGAAATACTGGCTGGAACGCGGGATTCCTCAGTTCGGAATGATGAGCGGCGCGGGAATATTGAACCCTCCCGGTTTTATCTTCATCCTGCTTCCGGTTCTGATTTTCACCTCGTCACCCCTCGCGGTCGGGCTTTATATCGCCGCTTTCAGCCTGGCGGCGATTTTCCTGATCTATCGGCTCCGGGACTGTGGGCCGGAGCCTTCCTGGCGGCCCATCCCTGGCTCATTCTTTATTCCCGGAAAATCTGGGCCCAAAGCCTGCTTCCGTTCTTCGTGCTGCTCCTGCTGCTGGCCGTCGCCCGCTGCCGCCGGAAAAGCCGTAGCCGGGCCGTCTTCTGGATAGGCCCGCTCCTCTCCCTGACCTGGCAAATACACTACTCGGCCTACGGCGTCGCGCTGTTTTTCTTCGCCTGGTTTCTGGTCGAGGCGGTCCGGAAACACATCAACCGGCGCTGGGCCGCGGCCGGCTTTCTGGCCGGGCTTGTCCTCCTCGCCCCCTATTTGTCCCATTCCCGGCAAACGGGATTTCTGGATTTTCGCCGTTCAGTCCGGGAAATCGGCGCAGGGCCCGGTTGCCCGATCCTGGATATCGTGAAAGTTTGGGCGGAAACCTCTTTTGCCGGGGGTTTCGGGTATTCCTTCTCATCAGCGCCCGTTTCCTTGGCCCTGACGCCGTTGGGGGCGGCGCGACCGTGGCTGCAACCCGTGGCGAGCGCGGGCACGGCCCTTGTCCTGGCGCTGGCGGCGGCGGGCGCATTCATCCGGCCCGAGAAAAAGGGCGGGGCCTCCCTGGAAGCCTGGCTGGCCATTTTCGCCGTTTCCCCGATATTTCTTTACCTGGTCAGGGGAAGAGCGGTTCCGCCGCATTATTTCATTGTCGGCCTGCCGGCATTGCTTATGCTCGCCGGGCTGGGAATGGAAAAAAGCCGCCGGTGGAGGGGAACTGGGGAAAAAACGAACCGCCTTTGCCTGCATCTCCCGAATCTCGGAGGGATGGCCGTCGTGCTCGGCGGCGGCGCCCTCTGGATCTTCTTTATTTCTTACATCAACCGGGCCGGGGGCACGGCCGGCGACTACGGTATCGCCTACCGCTGCCAGGCCGCCGTCGCCGAGAAGCTGGGAGCGGAAAAAATCTACCCGGGAGCGATCGATGCGCGCCTGACCCGCGATAACAGCATCGGGGTCTTTTACTTGCTAAGCTTGAAAAGCCGCCCGCCCTTCGCGCCCCGAACGGTCCGCCTGGTGGATTCGCTGCTCTTTCCGGGCCGCGTCTGCGGCCCGGATGAAATCCGAGAGGAAGTTTCCGGGAGCGGCCCCTTGAAAATCTGCTTTTCTCCCGTTCCGGAACCCTGGCGGCCGCCCCGGCCGAGATTGCCCAGGTAGCGCGCCACGGTCGCGAAGCCCTCGGAAGGGTAATTGGGTTCACGGAAATCCCGCGGGGCATTCAAAGAATCTGCCGCTTCCGCGGCGGCAGGTCTTAAGACCCGTCACGCGCGAAAAACAAGCGCGGGAGATCGGAATAAAGCCGGGCGCAGCCTATCACGATGATAAAGAACTCAAGCCGGCCGAAGAACATTCCGAACATCTCAGTCCATAAAACCCCCGAAGGGGCGGCCGGGCTCGTCACCCCGACCGAAAGCCCGACTGTCCCCAAGGCGCTCGCAAACTCAAAGAGGCTTTCGCGCAGCGAATAGCCGTAGCCGGCAAGGACGCACACGCCCAGTGACAGAATAACGAGATAGGAGAAAAAGAACGCGGCTATGCGGCGTATATGTGAATCCTCGATGAAAACGCGCTGATCTCCCTGCCAGACGTAAAAATCCCCTACCGTGGTCCGGGGCTTGAAAAACCGTCGAATCTCCCAGAAAACGGCCCGGGCGAGAGCATAGATTCTAAACTGCTTTATTCCCCCCGCGGTGGACCCCCCGCCGCCGCCGATGATCATGAGACCGATAATGACGGCCCATCCCAGGGCGGGCCATCCGGAGTAACCGGTAATGCTGTATCCGGTGGTGGTCAACGAAGTCACCGACTCAAAAACGGCAACGCGTATCGCCTCCCCGAGCGTCGGGTACAGGGCCTGAACGACGCATAAAAACAGAACGGCCACGGCCACGGGCAGAAGAAAAGCCTGCAGCCGCACCTCACCGTTGCGGGCGACCGCCCGGAAGCGGCCGTGAAGCAGGGTATAGCTCGTAAGAAAATTCAAGTTGCCTAATATCATCAGCGCGATGATGACCGCTTCAATGGAAACGCTATTCCAGGCTCCTATCGATGCCATCCGGGTGGAAAATCCCCCGGTGGAAAGCGCGCACAGGGAATGGTTCACGGCGTCGAACCAGCTCATGCCCGCCACCGCGAGAGCCGCTATTCCGATGACCGTATAAGTAATGTAAATTCCCAGAACCAGTTTCGCGGACCGGCGGACGTGGGGAGCCAACTGCTCGGACCTGCCCTCGGCCGCGAGGATGCCGATGCCGGGGGGGCCGGTCAAGGACGCCAGCATGATAATGGCGAACCCGGCGCCCCCGGCGAACTGAAGTATGCTTCGATAGAGCAGAATGACTTTCGGGGCCGTGGCTACGTCCACCACGCTGAGACCGGTGGTCGTCCATCCGCTGACCGACTCGAACAATGCGCAGGTGAAACCGGACACGCAGCTCCCGGCGAAGGGAACAGCGCCGAGCACCATGGCGATGAGCCACGAGAGGACAACGATCACCCCTCCTTCCGATATGCTGAGAGAAACGGGTCGGCGGGATCGCAACCACAGCCACAGGGAGCCCGAGCCGGCGGCTAAAATCAGGCCCGGAACCGCGAAACATGGAGCGAGAAAACGCTCTTCAGGCCTGAATATAAGCAAAAGGAGGGGAGAAAGAATTATGCCCGCCACAATCAGAAGAATTAACGCGGTATAGCAAGCAATAGCGCTGTAACGCTCCCTGAGTATGTCTTTGTAGCGCACGTCCTTCTTGCCTCACTTGGCATCACCCAGCAGGAGACGCAGAACCTCCCCCTGCTTTTCGGGAAGGCTGATCAGAATCAAACGATCGCCGCCGCGGAATCGGCTGGCGCCGCGCGGAACCACCACGTCGGATCCCCTGAGGATACAGGCGACGAGCGACCCCTCCGGCAAGGAAACCTCGTGAAGCGCCTTGCCGATGATGGGAGCGCTTTCGCTGAGCGTTATCTCGGTAACATTGACGCGGCCTTCCGCCGCCGGAAGCAAATTCCTGATTTCATCGAAATCGGCGTGCTGCTCGATCAACAAGGTCATGACGTCGGTGGTCGATATCGCCGCGGAGACGCCGAGGCTGCGGAATATTTCCGCGTTCTCCGGATCGTTGACCAGGGCGAGCGTTCTCGGCACACCAAATCGCTTGGAAGCGATCTGACAGGCGATGAGATTATCCTGATCATGAGGCGTAGCGGCAATCAGAACGTGAGCGCGAGCGGCGCCCGCTTCTTCCAGAATCTTCGGCGCGGACCCCTCCCCCAAGACCACGGTTGCTTTAAGCGAGCGGGACAACTTCCGGCACTCCTCCTCATTCCGGTCAATGATCGTGACGTGATAGCCCTTGTCGATGAAGGCGCGGGCCAGGAAATACGATATCTTCTCGCCCCCTACTATTATGGCCCTCATGGCTGTTCCTTCTTGAGATTGTCGCGCATATAGTCAAATATCCGTGTCGCGGCCTGGACGGTAGGGGAAACGGTTTCCACGCCGAATTCACCGTAGATGATCTCCCGCGCCGGATCATATACCCTGGCAATGACCCTGGGGACGCGATAAACCGCCTTCGCCACCTGGGCAACCATCAGGTTGATATTGTCGTCCCTGGTGGTCGCGATCACCACGTCGGCTTTATCGGCCTTCGCGCGCTTGAGCACGCCGGCCTGGGCGGCATCACCCAGAACGCTGAAACCGCTGTAATCCTCGGAAAGATTCTTGAAGGCGCCCTCGGCGCTGTCGATCACGACAACGCTGTGCCCCTCCTTGCTCAGCTTGTTCGCGAGCAGAGAGCCAAGTCGCCCGCAGCCGACGATCACGATGTAAAGCAACGCTGCCATAAGTCACTCCGCCTTATCCTCCTGAGATTTGGTTTTCTGGTCTTCCATCCTGATCGAGCCGTCCAGCGCAAAACTGGTGGCCCGCTCAAGATTCTTCCGCGCCGGTTCATACGCGGGATCCTTTTCCAAGGAAATACGGTAATTCTTCAAAGCTTCCGACTTATTCCCCAACACCTCCTCGATCACACCCAGAAAATTGAACGCTTCAGAATTATCCATATCGGCCTGGATCGCTTGTTTCAAGTGCTCCCGGGCCGCTTCGAAGCGCCTTTCGGTGACGCATCGTTTGGCGAATTCGATAAGTGTTTCGTAGTCGCCCGCTTTCCCTTTTTCCATCGTCTCTCGATTCATAATCCTGGTTACCAGACCACGTATTTCATCGGGAGTGAAGGGCTTTTGCAGAAAGTCGACCGCGCCCAGCTTCATCGCCTCAACCGCCGACTCGACCGTCCCGTAAGCAGTGATGATAGCGACCTTGATGTCCGGGCGAATCTGGCGCACCTTTTTCAGGAAGTCCATTCCTCCCATCCCCGGCATCCTGAGATCGAGAAGGATGAGGCCGAACTCTTCCTTCTGGATCTTTTCCAGGCCCTCCTCGGCGTTCACAGCCGCGGCCGATTCGATCCCCGCCCGCTCCAGGCACTGGCCGAGCGTAAGCCTGGTGTTTTTCTCGTCGTCAACGATCAATGTTTTCTTTGACTTCATCGTTTTTCCCTCCTTTTGAGGATGCCTTGCTTTCCACGACGGGCAGCGTGAACGTAAAAACGGAACCCTTGCCCGGGGTTGAATCCACCCAGATCGTTCCGCCGTGTGCCTTCACGATCTCCTTGCAGATGGTCAGGCCCAGGCCGGTTCCCCCGGCCGTCTTGGCGTCCTGGCCTTGCACGAACTTGTCGAATATCCGCGACTGGTATTCCAGGGGAATGCCGTCGCCGTCGTCGGCAACCGATACATGAACATTGTGCCCGACCAACTCGGCCCCCACCCGGATGTGCCCTTCCTTTCCGGTGTACCGCAGGGCATTGGCAATAAGATTCGTCAATACCCAGGCGATCTTGTTGGCGTCGGCCTTGACCTCCGGCAGAACCTCTGAAACGTCGCTCGTCAAATCCACGCCTTTTTCTTCGGCCTGTTTTTTCAAAGGAACACAGGCCCTCTCACAAACCAGATGAATGGGAACATGCTCGAATTGCATCTCCACCCGTCCTGATTCGAGCTTGGAGAGGTCCAGCAAATCATTGGTCAACGCCCTCATCCTTTCGACTTCCTCGTGCGCCGCCTGGAGAAGCTCCTTATCCTTATCGGACATATTCTGCGCGGCGCTTTCCATGAGGAGATTGACGCTCATCGCCAAGCCGTTGAGCGGGGTGCGCATCTCGTGAGACGCGGTCATGATGAACTCGCTCTTCAAGCGGTCGAGCTCTTTCAGTTTGGTAATGTCCTGCAGGAGCAGGACGACGCCCAGCATCCGCCCGCCCTCGGATTTTACCGGGGTGACAAAGTAACGATAATATCTTGATGAGGTGTCCCGCGTAACGGTGTAAATCATTTCCTCGCCCCGGCGCGGCTCGAGATCGCCGGCCTCGGCGGTCCGCTTGAGATGCTCGAAAAGCCGCCGGTCTTTGACCACTTCCAGAAAATGCTTCTCTTTGACCCTCTCCGGGATAAGGCTGAGAAACTCGGCGGCGCGGGGATTGATCTCGATGATTTTATATTCCTCGTCGACCAGGATGATCCCATCATCAATGCTGCGGATGACGGCTTCGCTGCGGCGCTTCTCCGCCACGGTCCTCGCCACGTTAAGATCGTGATAAGCCTTGAGCTTGGCGCTCATCGCCTGAAATTCGCGCGCCAGCTTGCCCAGCTCGTCCCGCGAAGTTTTTGCTATGGACACCTCATAATTCCCCCCCGCTATTCTTCCCGTCGCCTCGGTCAACTGCCTGATCGGCCGGAGCAGAAGATACGAAAGGACAAAGCTGAGAAGCAGGCTGACGGCAAGAATGGATAAACCGATAGCCAGCATGGAAAAGACGGCCCGCCGGGCGATGTGGCCCGCGCGCTCGGAAGCGGCGAACATTGTTTCCTGGTTCATCTCCCGAAGGTCGACGCAGGCATCGCGAACCGTCCGGAAAAAGGGGAGAACCGATTCGTGATACAGCCCGGAACTCTCCTCCTGGCTGCTTTTCAAAGACTCCATAAACTTCGAGAAAGAGACGAGATACCGCGAGTAATCCTTTTCAATCTTGTCGATGGTCGCTCCTTCTCCTGCGATGGTAATGTTGTCCTTCGCCCGGGCCAGCCACTGCAGGAACTGCGACTCGTTCTGCCGGAATTGCGGTAGCCCTTCATCGCGATACCCGAGGATCAGGAGCAGGACCGCGCTGTCCTGACGTTCGATGGCGTCGATCATGTTCTCGGCGGCCAGAATGCTTTTATAGTTTTCCCGGAGGATGGCGTCGCCGGCGGCGCCGAGGCGGAGGAGACTGATAATGCCGAGGACGCAGATCCCGGCGGTGAAGATCAGGATGATCCCGAAACTTAAAAGAAGTTTCTTTCTCAGGGAAAAGAACATCGCGCGGCCCCTTGATCTGGCGAAAAGTAATTGTAAGACCGCGCGGACCGACAGGGCAACCGCTCATTATTCCAGGAAATCTTTTCCCCGGAAGCAAGTTATTCACGCCAGGATGGGCGGGCGGGGCTTGATATCCTCCCCGCCCGGGTCTATCTTGATACCGTCGAAATCCTTCCCGGGAAACAAGGCCGCTTCCTCCCCACCCCCCCGGTGGATTTCGCCCCCGGTCATACAGGCGGCAATCAGGCAATAACCTGAACAATCCCAAGAAGAGGAAGAAATGGCGGCCATAAGGCTGAAAAACAACGTGGAGTACTACCGGGATCCGGTTGTCATGGCGAGGATTCTTGATTTCTACGGCGGCTGGCGCGAAGGCCGGCCGGTCCCCGGGAGCCGTTACTGCATCGGTTTCGGGGAGTCGGAGCTGTGGAAAGGCAATGAGAAGGCCTACTGGTCGAGCAGCACCCGCGAGCAGATCTTCGAGATGACCCGGGAGAAAGGTCTGGACGTTTTCGCCTCCCTCTGGCGGGACGACGGAACTGTTCTGGCCCTGGACATCGAATATTTCAATCTCACCTATCCCGGCGAAGCCCACGCCCGCCCGGAGCGGACCTTCGCCAAAATCGAGCCGGTCTACCGGGTCATCCGGGACATCTTGGCGCGTTATCGGCTGGAGATGCTGATCACCATGACCGGCCAGGGCTACCACTTCACCGCCCTCTGGCCCTTTGAGCAGGAGCACCAGCTCCTGGAGGAAATCGGGACGCTGGAAGACAACACCATAAAAAAGCACCGTTACCGGAAGTTCAAGGTGGGAGGAGAGACCCCGCTGCACATCGGAAAGGCATTCAGCGGCGCCTCCCGCCTGATGCAATACCTCAGCCACCAGGTCATCGTCGAATGCGACCGCCGGCGGGCGGCGGGGGAGAAAATAGTGCCGGTGGTCTACTCCGATATCCCGATCGGCCCGGTCGGGAATGGAATCTACGGGGAAGGACAAGAGGCCATTTCCCTGGATCTCACCCTCTATTCCGACCCGGTCTATGCCCGCAGCATCCGGATTCCTTTTTCCACCTACCAGAAACACAAGGTCATGCGCTGGAAAGTGGGAGAGGCGCTGGCCAGCCGGATTCCCATCTCCACCTGCGTCTGCCGCTGGTGGCCGGGAGCGGAGCGGGAGACCCCGTGGGAAGAGCTGCTGCGGATCAGGCGAAGGGACGACGGGCGCCACTTCGACCTGACCGCGGAATACGCCCAAAAAGTATCCAGCCGGCTCCCGCGGGAGGTGGGGGGATGGCAGGAAGTGCTGCGAGCCTACCGCGCTTCCGATCTCTTCCAATTCCACCGCGAGTTCGACCGGATCTTCTACACTTCCCGGAAGGGGCCGGGCTTCGACTTTGACGCCGTCAGCCGCGAGTTGCCCCCCTGCCTCAGCCGCGCCCTGCAGAATCCCAACGACCTCCTGCTCCAGCCGGTATTCCTGCAGGGAATCGTCAGGGTCCTGGCGAAAAAGGGATGGCACCCCAAGGATGTCGGGTACTTGATCTATCTCAAGTACCGGTCCATGAAGCGGTGGGGGTATTTGAGCGCGGAAAAACTGGCCTACTTCTGGACCGAGCTTTACTACGGGGCGCTCCGGGCCGGGGCGGACACCAGGTTCGACTTAAACTGCGTCTCCCAGCAGGAGCGAGGCCTTTGCTGGGTGAGGGACTGCGGCTTCAACCTCAGGGATTATCAATAAACATTAAATTTATTCCGGCTAGCTAAACAAGGAGAACGAGCCGGTGGGATATAATCTCTCCCGGGAGAATTTATGCGCCGCTATCTCTGGGCCGTTGCTTTTCTTTCAGGTGCGGTATTGGCCTCTCAAGTCGCCCTGACCAGAATTTTTGCTTTTTTAATCTGGTATCACGGCGTTTTTCTCATTATCAGCATGGCGATGTTGGGTTTCGCCGCCAGCGGTTCGATCCTGACTCTTGGAGGCGAATATTTCCGCCGGGAGCCGGGATTCTGGATCAGATTCAGCGGCCTGTTTTTTGCCGTTTTTGTGCTGATCGGAATTTTCCTGCCTGCTTTCTTCCCCATCGAGAGCCAGGGGCTTTCAGTCGATAGCGGTGCCACCCTGGTCCGTTTCGGCCTGCATTTCTTTTATTGGGGCCTGGCCTTCATGATGGGCGGCGCGGCCATTATCCTTGTTCTCCAGATCGAAAAAGAGCGTATTCATGCGACTTATTTTTCCTCCATGGCGGGTTCCGGCGCCGGTTGTTTGCTGGCCCTGGGATTGCTTTATCGCGGGCCGGGAGTCGCGCTGGGTTTCGTTTCCTTGATGGCCCTGGTGGCATTCTGGATTGTGCCGGGGAAGAGAATTCCGGTGGTCATGAAAACCATGGCCATCCTGTCTGCCTTTGCCGCCATCGCCTTGGTGGCTGGATTTCAGCCGAACTGGAAGGTGGCCGAAAGCAAGGTGGAATACTACCGCCTTGCCCACGGCAGAGTGCTGGAAAACCACTGGTCGCCGATCTCCCTGGTCCAGGTTTTCGAAGGTCCGCCGGGGTGGGATTACGTCGACTCCGGCCTGGCCATACATCTCCGGACTTCGATGCCAGGCCAAAAAGGGATCATCATCGATGCCTATGCCCAGAGTGTTTTCACGGAATGGTCCGGCGAGTCAATGGAAGCGTTCGATTTCTATCCCCAGTCATCGACTTCCGCCGCTTACCACCTGCGGGCCAACCCGAGAGTATTGGTCATCGGGGTCGGCGGCGGGATTGATGTTCTCCGCGCTCTTTATTTCAACGCCGTGTCGATAGTAGGAGTGGAGTTGAACGGTGTGCTGATTGACCTGCTCCGGGAAAAGTATCGCGATTTCACGGGCAATTTGGCTTTTCATCCCCGAGTGAGATTGGTTAAGGACGAGGGCCGAAGTTATGTCAGGCATTCCTCGGAAGAGTTTGATGTCGTCCAAATCAACTACACCGACACCTGGTCTTCCAGCGCTTCCGGCGGATTGGCCCTGGCCGAGAACTTCATCTATACCGCCGAAGCGATTCAGGATTACTGGCGCCGGCTTTCGCCTGACGGCATTATCTCCATTACCCGCACGCTCAGCTACCCCCACGAGGGGGAGACATTGCGGGTAGCGTTAACGGCGGCCAAGGCTTTGCGGGATCTGGGCATTGCCGTTCCGCGCCGGCATCTGATGATCGTTGCTTCGGTGATGGAAAACGCGCCCAACCCACATACCAGCGCCACTCTTCTGATCGGCAAGCGGCCTTTCACCGCTGCGGAGACCGATCATCTAATCGATAAGGGTCGTGGTCGGTGGTTACTGGTGTTTCGCCCGGATAAAGAACCGTTGCCGCCCATTTCGGAAATTGACGCCCCCTTGGGAGAAAAATACTACCAGGAGGTGAAGCGGAAAATTGAATACGGCCGGGACACATACAACAAGTTCATAACCAATTTCCCGGATGACACCAAGGCCGTGGATGAATACGAGTTTGACGTGTCGCCTCTTAGCGACAACAAACCTTTTTATTATTTTTTCACCCGGTGGGGGAGAGTATGGGATTCGTTTCTGGCCGGCAGGATTTCAGGTCATGCCGGCGGCGCCATTCTCCTGGTGGCACTTTCCCTGGCGCTATTGGGTTCGATCCTGGGAATTATTCTGCCCTTGTTAGTATGGCAAATTAAGCGCCGGCGCCATTCCGCCGCGACTGCCCGGCGCAGCCGGGCCGGTCTTTACGGACTATATTTTGCCGGCCTCGGTTTCGGGTTCATCGCCCTGGAGATCAATCTCATCCAGATGTACGCAATGTTCCTGGGTCATCCGGTTTATTCCCTGGTCATTGTCTTGGCCGGCCTTTTGCTATTCTCCGGTATCGGCAGTTTTTTGTCGGGCCGGGTACCCTGGCGAACTTTCCCCGTCACCGGGATCTTTCTCGGCATTATGGCGGCTGCCATAGCTCTTTTGGTATTGCCGTTGCCGGGATTGTTGTTCAGATGGTTCGCGGGGACCGCGATATGGCAGCGATCTCTGATAATGCTTCTCATTATTGCCCCCCTGGGCGTGTTGATGGGGATGCCGTTTCCGTTGGGATTGCGGGAAACAGGCCGTGAAGATGATTCGCTCATCCCCTGGTTCTGGGGGGTCAATGGTTTCACTTCCGTGATAGGTTCAATCGTGGCGGCGATCCTGGCCATAGCTTTCGGATACCGGTCGCTTAGCTGGGCGGGTATCAGCGCCTATGCTATCGCCATGGTTGCCGCCTTCTTTCTGCTTAAAAAGAAAAGTGTCGGTCTTGCTTTCGATCCACACTAATCCAACTCCTGAGCGGGAAAAATCCCGCCAAACCCAATATTAACCGCTTCGGACTCGGCGGCTTCGCCCCGGTCTATGTCGCGGAGGAGATTTCCTCCCACAGCTTCAAGATCGCCGGAGGCTCCCCGGGGCTGAAGGTTTCCTGGCAGGTGACCGGGATCCGCCGCGACCCCTGGGCCGAGAAGAACCCCATCGTCGTCGAGGAAGATAAGCCGGAGCAGGAACGGGGGTACTACCTCCACCCCGAAGCTTACGGCCGGCCGGAAGCAAAATCCCTCGCCCTGGCCCAAGCGCGGGAAAAGTTGCTGGTAGCGGAATAAAATAGTTCCGCTCAGCCGGAGCCTCCGGCTCTCGGAATCTGCCGGAATCCCTCCGGAATAACATCCTCTACTACTACGGGGCCGCCACCGACCTGCCCGTGACCAACCCCTGATCCGTTATTCGTAATCCGTAACCCGTTGGCAGTCGTAGCGCGGGGCTTCAGCCCTGCCGGCGTCAGCAGTATGCTGTAAGCGCTAAAACAGCATAAGACAGGCAAGGGGCGGTCCCTCTTGTGAGGGGCCGCCCCTTGTTTGCCTGAAAATCCCGCCAAATTCAATATCAACCGCTGGGGATCGCCTTCCCTTCCGCCGGGCCGCCCAGCGGGCGGACCCTCATCCCCTGGTTTATTGTCCGGCGATAATTATTTCCTTTCCCTCGTCTTCCGGCATGGCGACATGAATAACGTTGCCGGCAACCTTGATTTCACTTTTTACTTTCAAAGTCTGATTCTGGCTTGTCCCGGCTTCCACCGTAACCGTAAAATTTCCGCCATACTGATCAATCAGTGCCGCCTCGACGCCTGAAGAAGAATCGTTTTTCAAAATAACATTCACCGCCTCTTTCACTTGCGCATGCACAGCGCTTCCAAACAATAAAGCAAAGAGGGACACCCCCCCGACTAACATTTTGAATCCCGCATTCTTTTTCTTCATGACCGGGTCTCCTTTTTTATTGTGAGTGGTTCCTGCCTGCATGTGAACAGCGAGGCCTTTCTTTCAGCCTTCAGCCTGTCTTTAGGGGTTTGTTCACCGGCTCGTCGCTCCCTTCGCCGTTCGTGCCGAGCGGGACCGGGATGTCGCCGGGGCCCCCAAGGTTAACCGCGGGAGCATGTTACTCTCCCCCCGGCAAACCTTCAAACTGCAAAGTGAAATCCAGGGCCCGGCTCGAGTAACGCACGGCCATCCGGGCGCCGGAGAGTTCCAGCCTGCGGCGGTGGGGCTTGAGCAGCCGGTCCCCCAGCCGGTAGATCGGCCGGGCAAATTCCACCCGGACCAGAAGGGCCGGACCGGTTTCACCAGCCGGCACGGTGAAGTCGATCGAGGATGCTCCTTCTTCCGCCAGGTCTTCCAGGAGGCGTTTCAGGGAATCCAGGAACCGCTCCGGCGAGATCCGGACCGGGACCGCCCCCGGCGCCGGATAGACTTTGATCTCCACCCCCTGGAAGACCGGGACCAGGGAGAGGGAGCTGATGAGATAATCCAGGAATCCGCCGGGATCGTCGGGTATGTCCTCGAGCGCCAACCCCGCGCCGGGAATCCGCCGCATCCGGGCGGCGAGCGCCGCCGCCAGTTCGTTCAGGTCGGCTTCCGTTCTCTCCTCCGCCGCCCGGAGTCCCCGGGTGGCGTTGATGAAATCGCATAAAAGCGTCCGGGTCAGGCGCAAGAGCGACGGATCGAGCACTTTCTCCAGCCCCTCGGATTCGAGCAGGAAGGCGATCCGGCGGATGAGCTGGATCGACTTGTGGGCGACCTCGACCTCGATCACCTCCCCGGCCCGGAAGCTTTCCTGGAAATTCCGGAAGTCAAGCATGAGCCGGGAGACACTTTCCGAGTCGAGGATGCGGGCAATCGCCTCCGCGGCGGCCGGCTCCTCGAGCCGGTCAAGCCGCCCGGCCAGGTCCTCGATCCGGCCGTGGATCAGCCGGAAAGCGTCCCCCAGTTCCTCGAAGAGCTCCCGAGCGTAGCCGGATATGTACCGCACCCGTCCGTAGTCGGCGGTCTCGATCTCCGGAAGGGCGATGGCTTCTTCGAGTATCCGGCGCAGGGCGGCCGCGGCTTCTTCACCGGAGATCGGCCGCCCGTGTCCCGGAAAGCAGACACGGATCTCTCCCGTCTCCAGCAGACCGAGCAGCCCCTTAACCGACGCGACCAGGTCATCCCGGCTCCACCCCGGCGCCCCGGCGATCAGGGGGGAGACCGCCGCCAGGACATCGCCGAGGAAAAGGGCCGAACCGAGGCGGTAGCAGACGCAGTCCGGACTGTGCCCGGGGACCGCGTAAGCTTCCACGGTGTCCGGCGGGCTCAAGGGGATCGACTCGGATGGCAGCGCCGGGCCCGGCGCCGCCGGCGACAGGAAAAGGGAGATATCGGCCGAGAAGGGGACCAGGCTGTATCCCAGGATCTCGGCGTGGGTGGCCCTTCGGTCCGCCGCCCGGAGGGCGGCCGCGCCCGCCGCGTGGATGGCCACCTTCAGTCCGGGAATCTCTCTCCAGGGCCCGTCCTTGACCACCTCCAGCGCATGGTCGGCGTGGCAGTGGGTGAGCAGAACGTACACCGGCCGCGGCTTCTCCCGAAGGAGGTTTTTGACCAAGGGGACCAGCGCCTCAGTCTGTTCCGGCAGACCACCCGGGTCGATAACCGCGATGCTGTGGGGTGTGCGGATCAGGTAGGAGTTGCAGGATAATACGTGCGGCTTGCGCAGGTAGGCATAGACCTCCGCGCCAGGAACCCCGAGGATCGGCTCCCACTGCGGTGGTTCCATCTTTTCCTGCTCTCTGCTTTGCAAGTTCCGGCCATCCGGAGTTAGTAGCGCCCCGGTCTTTTTATTCCAGCCTCTTAAAAATGGTGATTGTGATGTCGTCGGACTGGTTTTCTTCCTGGAAATCCATCACGTCTTTCAGGATGGCGGAGCATTCTTCCCGGGCCGAGAGATGGCCGCCCTTTAAAAAGTGATCGATGAACTTCTGGGTCCCGTAGAATTCGCCTCGGCGATTGACCGCTTCATTGACGCCGTCGGTATAGAATACGAACTTGTCGTTCCGTTCCAGGACGGTCTCCCCCGACCGGTATTCGACGCCCGGCAGAATCCCCAGGGCGACGCTGTTTTCCGTGGTCAGGTTTTCCACCTTTTTCCCCGCGGTTATCTTCAGGGCCGGGGCGTGCCCGGCGTTGGCATAGGTCAGTCTCCCCGTCTCCACGTCATAGTAAGCCAGGAACACCGTGACGAACATGCTCGTCTCGTTGTCTTCCGCCAAGATATCGTTGACTTTCTTCAGAACCCGGGCGGGGTCTTTTTCTTCCGAAGCCACGGTGTGGATCAGGGTCCGGCTGAGCATCATAAAGAGGGCCGCGGGAACCCCTTTCCCGGAAACGTCGCCGATGATCATCACGAAATTGTTCTTGTCGTAAAAGAAGAAGTCGTAAAAATCACCGCCCACTTCCTTGGCCGGGTGCATCACGGAATAGAGGTCGAATTCGCCCCGGCCGGGAAACGGCGGGAAGATCCGGGGGAGGATGCTCTCCTGGATCTCCCTGGCGATCGCCAGTTCGCTCTCCACCGCCTGTCTCTTCGCGGTCTCGGCCCGTAAATTCCTGATGTGCTCTTTGAGATCGATCGTCATCTTATTGAAAGCCCCGGCCAGTTCCTCGATCTCGTCGCCGGTGCGGATTTTCAGACTGTAGTCAAGGTCGCCTGAACTCACCTTCTGAACGCCCCGTTTCAGCAGCGCCACCGGAGCGGCGATCCGGCCGGAGATGACGATGACGATCAGGAGAAGAATCGCCAGTATCCCCAGCAGCAGGAGGATTATCTTGCGCACCAGGGAGGTCACCCGGCCCATCAGCTCTTCCTCGGAAAGGGCGAGGCCCAGGAACCAGCCGGGCGTTTCGGGGATGGGATCGAAAATCGCGATCATCTTCGAGCCATCCGGCCTCCGGTAGCCGACAAGCCCCGGCCGGCCGGCGACAATCATCCGGCCGACTTCATCCAGCCCGTCAAAACCCAGCTCGGCCGAGGCCAGGAGATTCAATTTCAGGCGCCATTCTTCAGACGGATGGGCAATCAGCAGCCCGGTGCCGTCCACCACGTAGCCGAAGCCCTTTTCCCCCATCCTGATCGAGCCGGCGATGGAAGTCAGGGTTTCGAGCAGGACCGTGGAGGCGATCACTCCCTTTCTTTCTCCCCGGCGGTCGATCACCGGGCAGGCCACGACAAATATATTCTCTCCCGTGGAGCGGGAGACCAGGGGGTTGCTGATATAGCTCTCCGCGCCTTCCCCGATGACCGCCCGGAAATAATCGCGGTCACCCACGTTGCCCTCGACGTTCGTGGAGGTGATGAAATCGCCCTTTAGATCGGCGTAAAAGACCATCTCGAAGTCGGCGTTGCAAGTCGCGGCCCGGCTGAGGACATCGGATTTTATCTCCTCCCGGGTTCCCTCGCGGAGAACATCGTCCCGCGACATCGTCCTGATCTCGCCGATGTAGCCGCGCATCAGCCGGCCGATCTCCGCCGCCCGGGCGGCCAGAACTTCCCGGCTGAGCTCCGCGTTCAGGGGAAAAACCGTGTTCTTGACCTGGATGTAATTGACCGTTCCCAGAAGCAGGAAGAGCAGAACCACCGGGACCCCGAACCATAAAAGCATTTTCCCTCTTATGGATATCATCAGTGATCTCGCCCGGCAGACATCTGAACCCAAGGAAAAGGGCGGCCACGTCCACGGTTTACGGATTACTGATCACGGGTTAGTCACCGGCTCATCGCTGGCAGCTCCAAAATAGGCGCTGGTCACGCCCCGGATCAGCCAGCGGCCGGTGGAGGAGCGGAAAACCCCGAAGTCAAAAGTCCCGTCCCCATCGTAGTCCGCTCCCTGAACAGTGTCAGTCGAGTTTCCGTAGTAGACTTGGGTCAGCCCCCGGACCAGCCACTTGCCCTGGTTGTGACGGAAGACCGCGTAATCCCAGCTTAAGCCCCCGGAATAAGGGCCGGGGACCGCGCTGTCGGTAGGCCCGCCGAAATAGAGCGCGGTCAGACCCTTGACCAGCCAGCGCCCGGTGGCAGGACGGTAAACCGCGATCTGGGCCCGGGGATCCCCGGCGTAGTTCCCGGGAACAAGGCTGTCGCTGGAAAGGCCGTAGTAGGCCTGGGTCACCCCCCGCACCGCCCACTTGCCGATCGAAGGCCGGAAAACCGCACAGTCGGCCGTTCCATCCCCGTCGTAGTCGGCCGGCACCGGGGTATCCACCATCGCCCCGAACCAGGCCGTGGTCACCCCCCGCGCCATCCACTTGCTCTGGGAGGAACGATAGACCGCGACGTCCCAGGCCCCGTTGCCGGAGTAGTCCTGCGGAACCGGCTGGTCGGTGGAGGAGCCGAAGTAAACCCGGGTCAGGCCCCGGATCAGCCACAAACCGGAAGAGGGCCGGAAAAGGGCAAGGTCGCTGGTCCCGTCCCCGTTGTAGTCGCCGATCGGAGGGGCGCAGGAGAAAGCGCAACCCACGGCCTCAAGGTCGTTGTAACGGTCGGCGTTTTCGCAAGAATTGTTCTCCCCGGAAGCGGCCCCCGAGAAATCCCGGATGTCGTATCCCGTGTCATAGCCCCAGTTGGCGCAAGCACGGTTCCCATCCAGAAAGTTTCCTGAACCGTCATCGATGACGATCCCGTAGCTGTTGCCAATCACGGTGTTCCCGGAAACCAGGGTGTCAGATGAGTCCGAGCCGATTCTAATCCCATAGTCGTTTTCATTGACCGTGTTATGGCTGATGACGGTCCGCTCGGAGGCCAAAACACGGATCGCGTGTCCGCCCGTGAGCCCGGTGGAGGGGCTCCCCCCGTTACCCTGCAAGAAATTTCCGGTTATGGCGCAATCCCGGGAGTCGCGGACGGCTATCCCTCGCCACCACCTGCAGTCGACGATCTCGCTGTCGGAGACCTCGACCCGGTCGGAATTATCGATCCAGATCCCATAGGAGAAATTGTCGATCGTGATGTCCGTGATCGTCACGTCGGCGCGACCGGTGACGTCTATGCCGTAGTAGTACCTGTTTGCGGTGATGCTGTGCCCGTTGCCGTCTATGGTGATGTTGTCGGTTCCCACCGTGAAGCAGTTGACGGTGGCGCCCGGGGGTATCACCAGGTCGCAGTTCAACACGCACGACTCGGTGATCTCGCTCCCCCAGGCAAAGGTCGTGGTTTCACCGACGCAACCGCAGTCTTCGGCCCGGGCCGCGCCGGCGACCAGGGCCGCGACAATAAGAGCGACAAAGGGCAAAACTTTCATCCATTCACCTCCCCGATGAGTTATTTGAATATTTACTATACACAATATTTTCCCCGGCGCCACGCTCCATGCCTTACGCCTCACACCCCGAGTACGAGTACAGGAACGGTCGGCCGAGTCTTCCCCCGGGGCGTGGGAAATGTCCCCGGGGAAGATCTCCGGGAAGCCCAGCGCGTACTTCATCCCCGCACCGCCAGGACATCTACCTTCTGAAATTGCCGCACCAGGACGTAATCGGCGACCCGGAACCGGAAGAGGGCGGTGCTCGGAGCCCGGGCAAAGTCGTCCAGGGAGGGGTGGCGCGCCAGGAAACGCTTGAGAAAGACCGCCCGCCCCCGTTCGCTGACCTCTTTCACCTCTCCGACTGCGGTTACCGCCACGGCTGAAGCGAAGTCGGCCGGGCGGTTGGTCCGGGTATCGATCAGCAGCGCTGCCTTCCGGTTGCCGGCGAGATTATCGTACTTCCTGGTGAAGCGGCCGGTGACAAAAAGCAGGGAGGTTAAGTCGGGGCTGTAGGCGTAGGCGACCAGGCTGGCGTAGGGCTGATCCCTGTCGGTCGAACAGAGCACCGCCAGGGGCTGGGAGGCGAGGAGCTTCCGGATCGCCAGGCGGACCTCTCCTTCCTCCTTCATTAAATCTTCCGTCCCTTGCCGGAGCCGGTGGCCTCGATCAGTCACTCCGGGCAGGAACCTGACCTGCCCCCGAAGTTTGGGTCACTTTTAAGTTAGTATCCTCCCGCCAGAGGCCGAAGGCAAATCATCTCTGAATTTCCCGCCCCAACGGGCAGAAACACGTCACGGATTACCGGTCCGGATCGTGCGGGGCAAGTCGCGGCCCGTCCCCCTGGGGGACGTGATCTCAGGCCAAGCACAAACGAGAAACCTGCCCCGAAACCGAACCCCACTCCCTGGAGGAAGTTCAGCACCAGGTTCTACAGTCGCAAGAGCATCAGAAAGGTGAAGAATGAATTGGTGGCCGTTTGAAAAGCGGACATTTCTATTTTGCTAAAAAGGGGACATTTCTATTTTGCTATTACATCCGAAAAATCAGCAGTAGCGGGGGAACCCGAGTTTGAGTATAAGGTTCTCTTCCGTTTTGTGTGGGTTAGTTGGCAACTGTTGCCCGCGCGCTTAAGTGTATTCGGCTCTCCGAGGCCGTCCGGGGTTCACGGGCTCCGGCGCCTCCGCCGCCCAACGCCCACTCACCCCGCGGCCTCGGCGAGCCTGCAGCCACCAGGCAAAAATATGTAGTTTCTCTGTGCTCTCTGGCGCCTCTATGCGCTCTGTGGTGAAACGGCGCTTCAACTTCCCAAGTGCTACCCACACAAAGTGGAAGAGAACCTGAAAGCAAAACTGTACAACCTGCTGGAGCGCTACAATACCGTTATTAAGATAGAGAAAGCATTCTGTCTCAAACCCTGGTATCACCTCGTCATCCACAGCGACGGATACGTCGGACCGTGCTGCTTGTACAGGGATGTGAAAATCAATGTCCAGGGACGATCGATACGTGAGGTATGGTTGTCGAATTACTTTTCAAAACTCCGGGAAGCCTTGATGACAAAAGAGTTACCTCCATCCTGTAGAGAATGCCCCACAATAATGATGGGAGAGGACCAACGTTTGAAGTCGGACTTCATACCAACCCCACGGATAATCGGTTTCCTGGCAAGGCTCCTCCCACTACAAATCCTTTGAGAAACCAGAGACAATGATAAGTATCCAATCAATTATTGCAATTGTGGTACCGCAAGAAGAGACTGCGACCCTCGACTCAATTGCTCCGCCATCACCTCCGGCACGAAATCTGGGCAAGGGCTATTCGTTTCTCAGGCTTCGTGACACCATCCTCCATGGACAAGAAGCCGGAGAAATTCAATCCCTCCCTCGAAAGTGCCCTTTTTTACACTATCGGATGAGTTAAAATGGGCTAAACTCCAGAGTCATTCCGCAGGAATGACGATACGATAGTCCCATCCCCAAGCGTCAACCGGGAATCAAGGCTTTTTCACCTCATCCACCACGATCCCCACGGGATACTGGTAGGTGTCGGTCCCGAAGTAGTAGGCTCTCCCCTTGATGATCAGGCCTTCGGCGGCATAGTCGGCTTTCTTTTTCGAGAACTTCGTCCAGTCCTTGGCCGCCTGGGACCCCTTGAGGAAATACCCCCGGAGGCACCTCATCGTCGTCTCGGGCTCGCCGGGGAGGTTGAGCTTCCAACATTCGTAGGTTTCCCTGCCGAACTCCTTCAGGGGAAAGGTAGAGAGGTCGGCAGCGCCCATGCCGGCGCGGAAGGAAACAGGCTTCCCGGCGAGGGTTTTGACCTCGGGAGATCCTTTCTGGAAGAGGGCGAAATCAGTTTCGGCATAGTCGAGCGAGGCGGCGGGGGCGGCGGCGGATTGGTAGGCCGCGAAAGGCCCCGCGATCTGAACGCCCCGTTCCGGAATCCTGGAGGCCAGGTTCGGGACGACGGCGGCCAGGGGATAAGCGATCCCGTGGTTCCGGCGCTTCGACCCCGCTTCGGCCTGGAGGGGAAGGCCGACGGAGCGACGCCACTCGTTCATCGTGTCCATGTTGAGCTTCCCGGGCTCGGAAGCCACGAAGCTCGAGAACCTTTCGAAGTAGTCCCGGTCGGGATTGAAGCCGGGGTCCTCGTCGCTATTGCCGCCGGCGCCGCTGAGCATGAACGGTTCGCCGTCCGCGTTCAGCGCCTTCAGTTCCTCCGGTTTCCAGACCAGGAGGTTCTTCTTGTCGGCGTCCATATACTTGTAGTAGCCGCCCTGGTTCTGAAAGAGAATATTGTCCTTCATGACCAGGTCTTCGTTCCCGAAGGTGTTGGAGACGGCGTAGCCGGCTTCGCCGCCCTCGGTCTGGCAGAAAGCGATGATGTTCTTCTCCAGGACCGTCTTCCCCTGGCGTCCGACGAAGACCCCCATGCCGCCGCCCCGGCTCGGGTAGAACCAGCAGAAGACGAGGGCGCAGTTCCGGATTGTCACCGTCCCTCCGGGCTGGGTGGAGCGGGTCTCGATCCCGGCATACATGGCGTTGACAATGAAGGTGTTGGCCACCAGGTTGTCCTTCCCCGCCCAGGCGGCATAGATCCCCTCGCCGATCGGATTGGCGATGATGCAGTTGAGGATCTTGATGTTCGGCGAGGAGGCCTCGAAGGCCTTGCCGGGGTAGGAAGGCGCCTTGAGCATGGCGCTGCCTTCCGGGGTGTAACGGTTCCGGGAAAAGCAGTTCAGAACCAGGCCGTCCACGGTGAGGCCGCTGTGGTCCTTCCCGGCCACGCCCGCGATGATCCCCTCGGGGAGGCCCGTCCAGTCGCCCTTGTAATCGGAGGCGCGTTCCAGGACTGTGAGATTCTTGAAGGGGTCCCGGGCCGAGAAATCGTCGTTATAACCGCCGGCGATGGTGAGATCCGGGATCTTGATCGAATAATGGCCGCAGCCCCCCTTGCCGTTGTAGACGCCCCCGGCGACATGGATGACGTCGCCGCGAGTCGCTTTGTCCAGCGCGTTCCAGATATCGCCGAAGGGGGATTCCTTGGAGCCATTCCCCTCCGACCCCGCTTTCACGTACCAGTCGGCGGCGGGGAGTGAGAAAGCCCAAGCTAGAAACAAGATGCAGATCAGGATACTCGCCGAATACTTCATATTCCCTCCTTGGGTTATCTCTTTCAGCGACCGGTTTGCTATGTTTCCCGGGCGCTCAACGCTCCCCCGCGACTAAACCGGTACCTGAGACTTCCGGATCTCCCGGAATCCCTCCCGGAGGATATCACCCAGGGTCGGATCAAACCATTGTAACGCAGATCGCGGCGCCGGGCAGGACGTACTGCAGGACCGTCCCCACGTCGGTGACGGATTCACTGCCGCCCCCCCGGGCGGGCCCGACCACAGCCAGCGCCGGCACAACCGCCAGAATCAGGCCCCGCATTGTCCGTCGTCTCGCCATCACCGCCCCGTCTCCGCGCTTCTTGTGGTGGGATTCTCCCAACCCGCGCCCGCAACGCCGGGCAGGCCCGTGGCCGTCAGATGACCAGGCCGGTCATGACATCGCCGAAGGGGGCGGCGACCTCCTTCTTCTTCCCTCCCCACTCGATCTCGACAAAGACGCGGCCGATTTCCGCGTCCACGCTCTTGACCACGCCGTTGACAAATGACCCGACGTGGGGGACCTGCACCCTGTCGCCCGGGACGACGGAGGGCATAATCGGGACCGGACGGCAGGCGGCCTTCGAATAGACCGCCATCTTGCCGGCGAAGCCGACGGTCAGCGCCTGGTCCCCGGAGACGGCGATCACGGTCGCCTTGAGCCACCGAGTGCCGGCAAGCACGGCCACCGTTGTCCCCGGCTGCCAGTCCGCAGTGAGCTTACTGAAGGTGTCCGGTTTGAGCTGCTCCTCCATCTGTCCGATCGGGACGCCCCGGGAGTTCTTGGCCGGGTTGTCGTACTCAAGGTCGAGGTAGCGGACGACCGGGGCGGCGGGGTCGGCGGCGTCGGTGACGTAGGCCCGCTTCATCCCTGAGCCGGACTGCCACCAGGTGAGGAGGACCTCCCCCGCTTTCGCCTTCTGGCCGGGAACAATGGGGACGATCATGTAGTTGGGGATGTTCTTGATCCCGTCGAACGTAAAGGCCACGTCGGAACGGGATTCGCCCACCACGTTCATCTTGGCGTTGTAGAAGATAAAGGTCACCTTTTCCGGGCTCTGCTCGGTGGCCTCTTTTTGCCAGTTCACCGACGGCGTGAGTACATGCTCGCCGGGAGCGGATGTGATCGCCGTCTTGGGGAATGCCGGAAAGGGCTCGATTGGTTGCTCGGCCGGCGGCGGCGTCGGCGCGAATGCGCAGGCCCCCGCCAGCACTATGACCGTCAACGCTGTGCTCATCATCTCCCTCCTCGTGTCCTATAGGATGTCTTCGAATGTATTATGGCTTTGCCTCTCGCAAAAAACGGCCTCCGGACTTGTCCCAACCCAGAACCAGGCAGGGGCGCCCGTCTTGTCAAGCGGACACCCAACCTCATAATTTCCAGGGTATTATTATCTGATCAATTTGGCCGGGCAAGCCGGCTATTTCCTGAAAAACATCGCCTTCCCGGCAGGGCCATGCTCGACCACTTGGATGTGCGTATCGTCCGTGAAGATGATCTTCGACTTCACGCCCGATTTCGGGCCGTCCTCCATCACGATCAGCAGGGTCTTTCCCGAGCCGGCCACGACGCTGAACTTAAACGGGCCGGCCTTGTCGCCCATGACGGTCATGGTGATCCCGTCGAAGGTGACATTCATGGTCATGCCCTGCATCATCTCCGCCAGGCCCTTTGCCAGCTCCGGGGCGGACGCCGCCTGCCTCTGGTACTCAGGGTCCTTCTCGAACTGCTCGGCGTCGCCCTTCCACGCGCCCATGAACTTGAACGTGAGCGCGCCGGCCGCCGCCGGGTCGTTGGCCATCTCTTCCTCCGCCGCGGCGGCGGGCGCCGACCCGGCAGCCGCGGGCATGGCGGCAACCGGCGCGGCCGGACCGCCGGTCACCCCGGCCAGGTTGCCGGCTTCGTCAATGGCATAGAGAGCGCCGCCGGCGGCCAGCAGGAACTTCGTCCCGGCAAACTCGGCCTTTCCGATCGGCTGCCACCGGCCGGTCGCCGGCTCGGTGACATAGGGAATGCCGTCCGCTTCGACGGTGTAGATCTTGCCGTCCATCCCCGCGCCGGCAATTGTGCCCTTCCACTCGCCCGGCTGGCCGGCCGGCTGCCAGGAGCCGTCGGCCGGGTTCACCAAGTAAAGGCTCCCGTCCTTTTCGATCGTCGCCAGGGCATTGCCGGGCGCAAACATGAAGGCGGTACCGGCGAAATCCGCTTTGCCGAGCTGCTTCCACGCCCCGGAAGCGGGATCGGTAACGTACAACGCGCCGCTGCTGGAGGCCGTGTAGAGCTTCCCGCCCAGAACGGCCCCGGCGATGGTGCCCTTCCAATCTCCCGCCTGGCCGGACTGCTTCCAGGAGCCATCCGCGGAATTCACCAGGTAAAGGCTGCCGTCGGTTTCGATGGTGGCCAGTCCATCCGAAAGTGCAAACAGAAACGCCGTATTCCCGAATTCCGGCTGGCCGAGCTGCTGCCACCGGCCCGTGGCGGGATCCGTCACATAGAGCGCCCCGCTGCTCTCAATGGTATAGAGCTTGCCGTCCAGCGCCGCCGCGGCTATCGTCCCGCGCCAAGCGCCCGGGTCACCGATCGCCCGTTTCGCCGCCTGCTGCCCATGGAGCGTGCCCGCCAACACCAACAGACCCAATCCCGCCAAAAGTACCTTCCTCATGAATCCACCCTCTCCCTTTTCCGATGCCCGGGTTCAACACTCCGACCTGCCCTCAAACTTCGGGCTGTTTTTTTTGTGCTAGTATCCTCCCGCCACAGGCAGAAGGCAAATCATCTCGGGATTTCCATTCGGAGAGCCGTACCGGCTCCTGTTTTTTTCTTCCCCGCTGCTGGAATCTGGGAGTATAACCCCCATGCCAGCGCTTTACCGTTGACGGGGGCGCCGCTGAAGGCAGAAAAACCGGCCCGTGTCCGGGCTTAGCCTGCCAATATTGCTTATTTGTCAAGCGCCACACCGACAGGAGGAAAACATGAGAAGCAGAGCCGGACTTTTTATTGTGCTCGCCGCCGCCTTGATGATGAGCCTGGGCGGCAATATTGCCCAGGCCTACCAGGCCGGCGACAAAGTGGATATCGAGTGGAGCGGCGCCTGGTACCCGGGCCGGGTAAAGGAAGCCAAGGACGGCAAGTATTTCATCGCCTACGAGGGATACGATTCTTCCTGGGACGAATGGGTCGGGACCGAAAGGCTGCGCCTGCCCGGCGGAGAGGAGCCAAGCCCCGCCGCCGAGGCGCCCGTGTCGGCGCCGAGCGAAGCCGTCCGGGCACCCGGCAAAACGCCTAAGCCGGCCGTCGTGGCCGAGCAGCCGAAGGAAATCACGATCCGCAAAAGCGGTTCCATCTGGGCCGTGATCTCGCCCCAGGGGACCATCCGGGTCAATGGCAGCATCGAAGGCGAAGTGGCGGAAAACGGCAATGTGCGCGTGAGCGGCATGAATTCGGGGGAAATCGACGCCGGGGGAACCATCCGGAAAAACGGGATGATCGTCGGTTCGATCGAGTCCGACGGCACTCTGCGCGGCAACGGCAGTACCGTCGGCAGTATTGAAAACAACGGCACCATCCGGAATCAAAACATGATCTGGGGCGAGGCCAACCAGAGCTGCAAAAGCCGCAGGAACCGGCACGCGGTGGCGGCCGTGGTGGTCTTCTTTGCCGGGGCGGATTTCGGTTTCTGAAACACCGCCATTTCTCCCCGCTGATTCGCGGGTTTTACCGCCCGCCGCTAACTGCCGACGGTTCACGGTCCTGTTCGTGTACTGCCCTGGAGCCTCGATCAGCAGGGATAACCCGCGCTTTTGAATCCCGTCATCTCACCGGGTCGGCGGCGGATCCCCCCGAAGCACGCCCGGGTCGCTCCGCGAACGACCCAGAGGCCGGAGTTTCCGCGGAAGAACCCGATGTCGGCCGAAGTAAACCCGGGTCACCCCCTCACCGCCCAGAGTCCGGAGAAACCCCGGAAGACCGCGATCTCCAAAAAAAATCCCAAAAAAACCGACATCAACTGCCGCAAAAATCTATTTCATTTCCACCGGTTAGATTGTAAATTTTATCAAGACATCTCCAGTGCTCAGAGTTGTAAACTTCCTGGGGCAGCCGGGAATCGGTCTTTGCTGAGAAAGGAGGACAGCGGCGATGAAAAAGATCCTACTGGCGGCGGCAATCCTACTGGCGGCGGCGCCGGCGATGGCCCAGGAGTGGACCCTCTCCACCGTCCTGGGCGACAAGAACATCGAGGCCCTGGCCGTGGCCCCGAACGGCACGGCCTGGGCGGGGCAGAGCAACAGCATCTACCGTTTCGACGGTTCCGCCTGGAGCGTCGTCACCACCGTGACCTCCCTGAACAACGTGGAGTTCTTCGGGGCCGTCGCCCCCGCCAACGACCGCGCCTACTTTTCCGGCTTCGGCTATCCCCCCCCCGGCGGGTCTAAAGCCAGCTTCCCCATATCGATATACCTCCCCATCGTCCTCCAGCAGAGCGGCGGAGCAGGTAAATTTCTGAGCTGGTGGGACGTCGGTTTTCACGTGGCGCCCTGGGAATATTCCGCCCACCTCTGGGCCGCCGCCAACGGTTCCGGCGGTTACGACGTCTGGGCAGCGGGGTGGAACGGGATATATAAGTCTTCCGACGACGGCGCCAACTGGGCCTCGTTCACCGACCAGGGCATCAGCTACTACAGCGGCATCGCCGGGTCCGGGCCCGGCGACATTTGGGCGTCCGGGGCCGACAGCGTCAACTATTATCCGTGTTTGTACCATTGGGACGGAGCGAACTGGACGCTTTTCACCGCCTCCTTCACCGGTTCCTCGCCGTCAATCTCCGTCCCCGTGCCGCAGTCGCCCTGGTACGCGTTTGGCAACCCCGGCGGCGCCGAGCTGGGCCGATTCGACGGCAGTTGGGTTAGCCTCACCTCCATTCCGGCCCACTATCCCCACTCCCTGACTTCCAATCCCGGGACCGGCGAAGTCTGGGTGGGAACGGCCAACGAAGAACTTTCCCCCGCCACCGGCTGCATCTTCCACTCCTACGACGGGCTGGATTGGTATGCCCAGACCTCGCTTTCGGCCCCGGTCTGGTCCGTTGATGGATCCTGTCCCGGGGTGGTCTGGGCGGCCACCACGGGCGCCGTCTATTATCAGGGCCGACCGCCTTCGCCCCGGAAGCCCGTCCGCAACGACTACAGCGGCGACGGGTCCAGCGACCTTGCCGTATACCGCCCGGCCACCGGCCTCTGGGCCATCCGGAGCTACACCAAGGTCTATTTCGGCGGCTCCGCCGACGGCATTGTCCCCGGCGATTACAGCGGGAACGGGTCCTGCGACGTGGCGATCTTCCGCCAGAGCACCGGCCTCTGGGCGATCCGGGGTTACACCCGCGCCTACTTCGGCGGCTCTGCCGACATCCCCGTCTCCGCTGATTACAGCGGGGACGGATCCTACAACCCGGCGATCTTCCCCCGGAGCACCGGCCTCTGGGCGATCCGCGGAGTCACCC
>CAZIEA010000003.1:0-40104 GCA_964538495.1 uncultured bacterium
AAATAACCGTGATCGTGGAGGCCGGGCCGGCCGGCCTGGCGGCCGCCCGGGAGTTGTCGCTGGCGGGGCGGCGGGTGCTTGTTCTCGACCGCCGCCGACACGTCGGCGGCCTGGCGCGCACCGTGCAGCAGGACGGCTGCCGTTTTGACATCGGTCCCCATCGTTTTTTCAGCAAGTCCGAGGAGATCAACCGGCTATGGAGAGAAGAACTGGGGGAAGATTTTATCCGGGTTGAGCGGCTGACGCGGATTTTTTACCGAGGCCGGTTTTTTCATTATCCCCTGAAAGTATTCAGCACCGTGCGCGGCCTCGGGCCCTGGGGTTCCCTGCGGGCCCTTGCCAGTTATTTTATCCGTCCCCGGCGGCCCGGTGTCTCCTACGAAGATTACATCCGCGGGGCGTTCGGCCAGGTTCTCTACGAGACCTTCTTCAAGTCCTACTCCGAAAAGATCTGGGGCATCCCCTGCGGCATGATCTCGCCGGATTTCGCGGTGCAACGAATCCACGGGCTTTCTTTCTGGTCGGCGGTTAAAAATGCCCTGGTCGCCGAGAAGCGGGGCTTGCCTTCGCGGGTAAAATCCCTGGTCTCTTCTTTTCACTATCCGCGCCAGGGCAGCGGTTCTTTTTGCGAAAAAATCGCCCGGGGAGTGAGAGAGCGGGGAGGGGATATTCTGACGGGTTGGAAGGTGGAGAGTTGGAATTTTTCTTCTTCCGGGGGTCGCCTGGAATCGGTGACCGCCGTACACGGGCAGGAAAGAAGAGAGTTCCGCGGCCGGGACTTCATCTCCACCGTGCCGATCAACGATCTGATTTTTTCGTGTTTTCCCCGGGTCCCCGAACCGGTGCTGGAAGCGGCTCGGGCGCTGCGATTTCGCCACCATATCTCCGTCAATCTTTTGGTCAAGGCTCCCAAAATTTTTCCCGACCAGTGGATTTACCTCCACGACCCAGGAATTGCCGCCGCCCGGGTCGCCAATTACCGCAATTTCAGTCCCGCCATGAGCGAACGGGATGGAGTCTATCCGATCACTTTGGAGTATTTCTGTTCTCCGGACGACCCCCTGTGGATGGAGAAAGACGAGATGCTGATCAAATTGGGAATCGGAGAGCTGGGGGAAAAAATTGCCGGCGACGACTGCGAAGTGGTCGGCGGCTTTGTCATCCGGGAAGCGAACGCCTACCCGGTGTACTTCCTCAACTATCAGCCCTTCCTGAAAATCATCCGCGAGTTCTTAGGCGACATCCACAATCTCCAGGTGGCGGGGCGGGCTGGTCTTTACCGCTACAACAACATGGACCATTCCCTGCTCACGGGGATTTATGCCGCCCGCAATTTCCTGGGGCAGGAACACGATGTCTGGTCAGTCAACGCCGACGAGGAATATCTGGAGCAGGTACGCGAGCAGGATAGTTATTGAGGCGCGGAAATTGTGTTGTCCCCTTGTCGGTTTTCGACAATTTCCGGGCTACAATGTTTCGCAGAATGTGCGCGGACCTAAAAACGATTACGGTGGGGAATGAGATTCGGGAATGCTTTTCCCGGTCTCCTGTATTTTCCGAAGACGCGCAAATGCCGCTGGTAAGCTGATGAATCCTGTTTGGGGTGTCTTTGCGGCCGCCTGTTTTTTGGTCGGCGCGCTTGCTTGGTGCCGGGTGCTCAGGCCTGGGAAAACCCCGGCGCAAGCGGCGTTTTTTTTCGCCTTCCTTACCGCTCAGATCTTAGCGGCGGGCTTTGCCCTCTCCACCGTCAACCGACTGGCTTCGAGTTTTGCCTGGGCGGTTGCCGGCCTGTTCCTGGCCGCGCCGGCTGTGACGGCGGAGAGGGTCTGGAGGCCGTCTCCGGAACCGTCCGACTCCCGGCGGATGGCGGCATGGAAGAGTTGGTGGCAAGGGTTGCCTCTTCTGGAGAGAAAGGTTCTGGCCACAGTCCTGGTCACGGTGGCGGCGGTCGGCCTGCTCAACGCGGCGGTCGTTCTCTTCTCGGCGCCGCATACCTGGGATAATCTGGCATATCGCCTGGCCCGAATGGCTTACTATCTTCAGCATGGCAACCTGGGATACTTCGACGCCAACTATGTGCAGCAGGTGGCGGTTCAGCGGAATTGCTCGATCCTGATGTTGTTTGTCCTGGTTGCTTCCGGGCGCAACGAGAACCTGGCCCAGTTCTGGCAGTTCTTCGCTTACTGGACTTCGGCGGCCTGCGTGTTCGGGATCTCCCGGGAGATCGGCTTGAAGCGTTCCGCCGCCCTTCTGGCCTCGGGAATCTTCGCCCTGCTCACGGTTTGCCTGATGCAGGCTACCACCGCCCAGAGCGATATGCTTCTGGCCGCCTGCGCCGGCTGTTCCGTCTATTCGCTGCTGGCCTGGCGGAATCGGCCCCGTGTCGCCTTCCTGTTTGTAGCCGCGCTCGGGATCGGTTTGGGATTCGGGATCAAGGGGTCTTTTACCCTTTTCATTCCTTCATTTCTACTCATATGGGTTTACGCATTCGGTGGCGGCCGGCCGGGGTTGCGGCTTCGGGGCATGGTCTTTTTCGGCATATTCGCGCTGTTGGCGGCAGCGGTTTTTGCCCTGCCGTCCGCCTACCTTTCCAACTGGCGGCTTTTCAATAATCCCATGGGGCCGGAGGAATTCCGCCGGGTGAATTCCTACGAGGGTAAACCGGTTCCCTTCATTCTGGGCGCGGGCGGGAAGCACCTGATGCGGCACGGTTTCGATTTCCTCACCCTCGACGGCTTGCCCGCCCTACCCTGGGTGTGGAAAGCGCAAAATGCCTTGCGCTATCCGGCCCGGGCCTTGACTAGGGCGACAGGCATCGATCTCGAGAAAGACCTGGCGCACCCCTGGTTTTATTTTCCGCCCCCGCACAGCCACGAAGATTATTCTTCCTGGGGAATCCTGGGTTGGTCGCTGGTCTGGCCGGCTTTGCTTTGGGCCGTAGTCGGAGTACGACAGCGCCGGGGGCCGGGGCTGCTGGCGCTTAGCGCCCTGGTTTTTATCGTGGTTCACGCTTTCAGCGGAGTTTATGATTTCGGCGGCCGGGCGAGATATCTTCTGCCCGCGGCCGTGCTGGCGGCGCCGGCGGCGGGCTGGTGGTTTTACTTTCGTTCCCGGGCGTTAAAGATCTGGCTGATTGTTTTTGCCGCCCTGGGGTGCCTCTCCGCGGTCACGGCGGTGCTTTTTCGCTACCGCAGCCCGGTCTGGTTCGATCAGTCCGTTTTTTTCCGAGGGCGGCTGACCCCCGCCCAAGCGGAGGCCTGGCCGTTGCCGGCCCGGATGGATTCAATTTTTCTGAGGGACCGGATGAGCCAGGTTTTACGCGACGCGCCGATCTTTGAAGAAGCGATCAGGAACTACGAGCGGGTCGTTCCTCCCGGAGCCCGGGTGGCGGCCGCCCTTAACCCCAACTCGGTCGAGTATCTTCTCTTCGGCCCGCGGCTTACCCGCCGGATTTATCCGCTTAATTCGTTTCATCGCGGCCTGCAGCCGATCCCGCCGGAGGCGGACTATCTTCTCTGGACCGACGACTTCGACGAGATTTTCAATCGTGGGGAGGGAGACATTCACCTGGGCAAGGATTGGTGGCTGCGGAGGTTGCGATGAGCGAAGAGGCCCCGTTTTTTTCGATCGTAATCCCGGTTCATAATGAGGAGGAAAATGTCGCGGCGGCTCTAAAATCCATCCGCGTTTCCACCTTCGGCGCTTTTGAAGTGATTGTCGTCGATGACTGCTCCACTGACGGCTCCGTCGAAGCGGCCCGGGCTTTTCCGGTCCGGATCCTGCGCCAGGAGCGGAATTTGGGCCCGTCGCTGGCCCGCAACCGGGGCGCGGCTGCGGCCCGGGGAAAGTTTATCGTCTTTACCGACGCCGACTGTCTTTTTTCCCCCGATCTTCTGGAGCAAACGGCGCGTCGCCTTCGAGAAGAACGTTTACAAGTGCTGGGGGGGACTTACCAGAAAATTTCAGTCGACGGCACTTTCGCCGCCGACTTCCAAGCCATCATGGATCACTTCTACGAAACCCGAAAGCCCGCCGCCGATTACCTGGCTGCCCACTACCTGGTGATCGAACGGGAACTTTTCGCCCGCACCGGCGGATTCAGGTGCGACGAATTGATCGGCCGCGCCGCCGCCTGCGAGGACCTGGAGTTAAGCCGCCGGTTGATACAAATGGGATTTTTGCTCCGGGTTTTCCCGGATCTCGCGGTGGGGCATTATTTCGGTTTCGGCCTCCGCCGTGCCCTGGCCAACGCCTTTCGCAAAAGCCGGCACTGGGTCAAGTATCTTTCCGCCGCCGGGCGGCTGGCCGGCGATACCGGCGTCGGTTCCCGGGAGTTGAAAACAAGCGTCGCGCTGCTTCTTGTTTTCATGGCCAGCTTGCCGGTCCTGATCTGGAGCCGGTGGGGAGCGGCCTTGGCCGCCGCGTCCGTGTTGATGATGGCCGGAGTCAACTTGGCTTTGTTGAGTTTCATCAAGCGTGAGCGCGGATTTCCGTTCGCATTCAAGTCTTTTGTCTATTACTGCTTTCCCTATGCCTTCTTTACCGGACTGGGCGCGGCCGCCGCCGGGGGCGAAATCGCCCGCGGCCTGTTTAGGAGAGGCAAGCGATGATTCGCTACCTGAAATTTTTGCCCCGGGTATTTCTGAAAGGGACGAGCCCGCTTCACCTGACCTACTTCGTTACCGATGTCTGCGATTCCCGCTGCGCTTACTGCTTTTCCCGCCGCCGGTCCGGGGCGGAAGGGAAGGTATTAAGCGCGGCCGAAGTGGAGAAGGTGGCCCGTTCTCTTTCCTCCCCGCTGCTCTGGCTGCTCTTGTCCGGGGGCGAGCCTTTTTTGCATCCCGAGATCGAGGATATTTGTGCTGCCTTCTACCGCCATGCCCGGCCCGCCTTTCTCGTGATTCCCACCAACTGCCTGCGGCCGGACGCGATTGTCCGCAGCCTGGAGAAAATCGCCGTCTCCTGTCCCCGTTCCACCGTGGTTTTGAAACTCTCGCTCGACGGCTGGGGGGAGGATCACGACCGTTTGCGCGGCGTGCCCGGAAATTTCGAAGGCTTTCTGGCCACCGGCGCGGCCGCGGCCCGGGTCCGGCTTCGCCACCCCAATCTGGTGCTGGGAGTGAACACGGTGATCTTGCCGCAAAACTTCTCCCGGCTGTCCGAGCTCAAGAGAAAAGTCGTCGGACTGCCCTGGGTGAATTACCATAATTTCTCCCTGGCGCGGGGCGCGGGGGTGGATTCCCGCTGGACTGATGTCGACCCGGACGAGTATCGCCGCTTCAGCCTCCGCCTGCGGGAGGAAGGCCGGCGCGCCGCCCGGGGGCTTTTTAGCGGCGAGAAGTTCAAAGCCGCTCAGGACTTCCGCCAGCGGGAGATAGTTTTCCGCGTTTTGCAGGAGAACCGGAGGCAACTGCCCTGTTACGCTGGGCGGCTGAATCTGGTGTTGGGCGAGCGTGGAGACGTGTATCCTTGCGAAATGCTGCCCTGGAAGCTGGGAAACGTCAGGGAAAGCGGATACGATCTCAAAGCCATTATCTCCGGGGAGGAAGCCCGAAAATGCCGGCGGGCGATCGCGGATGGGCTGGAAGCCTGCGACCGCTGCACCAACGAGTGTTACCTGATCACCAACATACTTTTCAACCCGCGGGAACTTTTCCGAGTCTGGCGGTCCGCCCTCGGATTGCCGTGAACCGAGATGGACCTGCTATTGATAAATCCTTATCCCGAAGGGGCCAAAGGGATCAACGAGGGCACGATCGAGCCGCCGTTGGGCCTAGCCTACCTGGCGGCGTCGGCCCGCGCTCGCGGACGGCGGGTGGACCTGATTGACGCCAATGCCTTGAGGGTCGGGGCGGACGACCTTCGGGAGCACATACTCGAAATTCGCCCCGCCGTGGTCGGGATCTCCACCAACGTGGTCACCCATCCGGCCGGCACGATCCTGGCTGAGAAACTGCGGGAATCCGGATTCCGGGGGGTGATAGTCCTGGGCGGCCCCCTGCCCTCGGCTATTCCCGAGTACTGCCTCTCTTCCCGGGCGGTGGACGGAATCGCAGCCGGGGAAGGGGAGGAGACTCTCTCCGAGATCCTGGACAATGTCGTTGCCGGGCGGGAAGAGCCGTTCCGCGGGGTCAGGGGCTGCTTCTGGCGCGACCGCGCGGGTCTGATCGTCCGGGAAGCCCCGCGGCCGCTGATCGCCGACCTGGATTCCCTGCCCCTTCCCGCCTGGGACCTCCTGCCTCCCTTCGCTTATTACAAGTCGCGCGCCCGCCGCCGACCCATCGGCGCGGTCATCTGCAGCCGGGGCTGTCCTTACCAATGCACTTACTGCAACAAGAGCATCTTCGGTAGCCGCTACCGGCGTTACTCCGTCGCGAGGGTGTTGCAGGAAGTGGAATTGCTGGCCGCCGATTTCGGGATCCGCCAACTGGACATTCTCGACGACAACCTGACGCTGGAGCTGGATTGGGCCAAGGAACTTTTCCGGCGCCTGATCCCCTTCGGGCTGGCCATCAACCTCCAGAACGGAATCCGGGCCGACCACTGCGACGAGGAACTGCTCGATTTGATGAAGGCGGCGGGGGTTTTCAAGCTTTCGCTCGGGGTGGAAAGCGGCTGTCCGGAAATGCAGTTGCGGATCAAGAAAAACGTGGATCTCGAAAAGGTCGTGCAAACGTGCCGGTGGGCCCGAAGCCGCGGGATCGTGGTTTATGGAAACTTTATCTTGGGCCTGCCGCACGATTCGGCCGAGACGATGAGCCGGACCGTGGAGTTCGCCCTGCGGATGGATCCGGACGCGGCCACGTTCAACTTTCTTTTGCCCCTGCCGGGGACGGAGGTTTGGACCGAGATCGAGCAAAACGGCAAAATCGATTTTCGGCTCGACGACCCCGAAGCCGCCGGTTTTTACGGCGCGGGCCTTCGCTACCGGCTTCCGGGGATGGACAACGCGGAGGTATCGTTCTGGTACCGGCGGGCTTACCGGCGGTTTTATCTGCGCCCGCGAAAAATCCTGGGCCTCTTCCTGCGCTCGCTTCATCCCGGCGAGCTGGGCTGGCTCCTGGAGACCATCCTGGGCGTCCTGGGTCTTTCCATGCCGGCCGGCTCCCGCTATCGCACGGCCGCTTCCCGCCGGATCGGGCTGAAAAGCGTCTCGCCGGCCGATAAAACCCGGATGGGGAAATGACCGGGGAAAAGCCGAAAAACTTCGGGTTCAGGAAGCCGCCGGCCCTGGCGGCGTTTTTCATATTCGCCCTGGCGTTTGCGTCCTTTTATTTCAGTTCCTACTTCTCGGCCGGCTACCGGGGAATGCTCGGCTACGAGACCAAGGACACGCTCACCCAGTTGCAGGCCTATTTCAACTCCTCTCGGCAGGGGGCCGCGCTTTACTGGGATCCCATTTACTTTCAATATAACCCGCGAGTCCCGCAAGCCCCCATCGCTTCCCCGGTGACGCAGTTTTTCGTCGGCCTGGCCCGGCTGGGATTCTTCAACGATTTGAAGAGTTTCATGCCGCCTTATCTCCTGGTGCTGGCCCTGCTGCAGGTCGGCTGCGGTTTGACGATGTATTGGTTTTTGCGCCGGGAGGGTTTCGGGTTTTGGCCCGCGGTGACGGGCGGCTTGGTTTACGCCTATAACCACCAGACCTTCGCCTTCGGGATCAGGCACGGCTATGAAAGAATCAGCGCCGTGCTGCTGGCGCCGTTGTTTATAGGGACGTTTTTTCGCCTCCTGGAAAGCCCTCCGTCCTCCCCCCGCCGGCGCTTTTTCACCGCCGCCACCGGCCTGCTCGTGGGTCTGGCCCTGATCTGCAACGGGGACATCAAGCCGACGATCTTTTTTTGCGCTTTCCTGGTCCTGGCGGCGGTTTTTTCCCGGCCGTTTTCCTTCAGGAACCTGGCGGCCCTGGCGGTCGTCTTCATTCTGGCAGGGGGAATATTCGCGGCGCAGGGGCTCCCTACCGTCTATTCGCTGCCCGAACAGGGAAGGGGCGAGGAATCGGCGGAGCAGGCGATGGATTACTCCCTATCTCCCGCAAAGCTGTTGTTGACCCACTTCTGGACCGGGCTTACCCCCCGCCCGGATTATCCCTGGGAGAACACGGCGGAATTCTCGATGGTTCTGATGCCGCTGGTCGTGCTGGGTTTGTTCAATCTCGGCCGGCAGCGCCGGCGAAACGTCATTCTGGCCGGCTTGATATTTTCCTGTCTCTGGATGATGGGGAAATATCTTCCTACCGCGCCGGCCCAGGGGTGGTTGATGCGCCTGCTGGCCGTCCGCCACCCCAACCGGATGGCGATCCTGCTTTATTTCTGCTACGGGTTTCTGGCGGCGGCGGGACTGCGGGGACTGATGAAGGAGGGGATCAGCCGCGTCCTGGCCGCCTGCCTGCTGCTGATTCCCGCCTCCATGCTGGCGCTGCGGCTGGGCGGGGCCGGCGATATTCCCGGGCGTTTCATTGTTTTCTCCTTCCTGTCCTGTTTTCTCCTGATCGGAATTTCGCGACGCCTTTTTCCGGCCCGCGCGGTCGTTTTGCTCGCACTCTTTTTTATACTGGAAAGAACGACGGTTTTTCAGCCGGCTGAAAAAATCCCCGGAAACGACCCTACCGCTTATTACACATTTGACGAGATTTACCGGGCCCAACCCCGGGTCAAGGCGATCCTGGACGATCCGGATCATCGCCGCTGGCGGGCTTTTTTCGGGAGCAAGGATTACCCCGACCTTTTCTCCCACAATCTTTACCTCAACGCGTACCGGGACGGCATCCGCCCCATCTTCCCGTATTTCTACATCGACGAAGAATTCCGGCGGGTGCGGAAAATCCAGGAGGTGATTTTTTCCGACTGGTCCCACCCGATGTGGAGTCTGCTCAACGTGAAATATTTCGTGGACCTGGAAGGCTATTTCGCCTCCTGGGACGAGGAGGACACCAGCCGGGCGGGGTTGGATGCGCTGGTTTCCCTGGACGAACACGTCCGCGTCAATCCCGGAGCGGAAGACGAACTCTTCCTGCGCTACCGCCGAGCGCGCTCCTCATCGGATGAGCAATTTTTAGAGGGACTTCGGGCGGGGAACCTATCGGTCGAGTCCACAGCGTACCTGGACGAGCTCGATCCGGCGTTGATCTTTGTTCCGGATAATGTTGTTGCCGCTGAAGAGGCGAAAATACAAATCGTGAATCGCAAACCCGACGGGATCACGGCTCAAGTGTCCCTGTCGCATCCGGGCGTTCTGGTCTTTTCCGAGTTCTGGTTTTTCCCCTGGCGGGTGACGGTCGACGGCTTGCCGCGTTCCTTGAGGAGGGCTTACCTCGTCCTGCAGGCGGTCGAACTCGAACCGGGAGAGCATCTGGTCAGCTTCTACTTTGACGCCCGCCATCCCCTTTTTCTGGTTCCGGGGGCGGTTTCGGCGCTTCTGATCCTTTTGTCCTGCCTCTATTGTCTCCGCCAGTACCGGACGATTAAAAACTCCGGCCGGACGAGAATATTCTCCGGGAAGGGTCAGAACTGAAAATAGATGAAGTAATTGGGCTTATTGACGCCGAGGATGAGGATCGAAAAGACCAGAAGAAGGATGGCAAATATGCGCAGCGTCGCGGGCCAGGCGCGGACGATCTCGAGGTTGTCGGTGCGGTACTGACAGAACTCGATGGCCAGCAGCGCCCAGAGATAGATCGCCATGAGCAGGGCGTCCGGCCGCCATCCGGGGTAGGCCGCGAAACTGAAGTTATGGAGCAGCCCGCCCAGCATCTGCTGAATCTGCTGGAGGGACTGGGCCCGGAAGAAGAGCCAGCTCAGGCAGATCAGGTGGAAAAAAAAGACGACGCGGACGGTCTTCCAGGCGGCGGCCGCCGGCCGCCGCCGGAGCGGCTTGACGGCTTCCAGTTGCGGTTGGATCAGGCGGTGGAGAATGAGAAGAATTCCCCAGTAAGCTCCCCAGAGCACGAAGTTCCAGGCCGCTCCGTGCCAGAGGCCGCCCAGGAGCATGGTTATCGCCAGGTTGCGGTAGGTGAGAATGGTCCCCCGCCGGTTGCCTCCCAGGGGGATGTACAGGTAGTCCTTGAGCCAGGTGGAAAGGCTGATGTGCCAGCGCTGCCAGAACTCGCGCGGGCTGGTGGAAGCGTAGGGCAGATTGAAATTGACCATGATTTCGAAGCCCAGGCACTTGCCCAGACCGCGAGCGATGGTGGAGTAGCCAGCGAAATCGCAGTAGATCTGAAAGGCGAAGGCGTAGAGAGCGAACAGGACCCGGGCGCCGTTGTATGGGCCGGGATCGGCGAATACCGGGTCGACCAGGCGGCCCAGGTTGTCGGCCACGAAGATCTTTTGGAACAGCCCCCAGAGGATGAGATAGCACCCTTGAGAGACTTTCTCCCTGGTCACCGTCCGGGGCGCGAGCATCTGGGGCAGGAGATGGATCGCGCGTTCGATCGGGCCGGCCACCAGTTGCGGAAAGAAGGCCACGAAGAGGGCGAAATCGAGGAAGTTTCTGGTCGGGCGCATCCGCCCCCGGTAGACGTCGATGGTGTAGCTCATGGTCTGGAAGGTGTAGAAGGAGATGCCCACCGGAAGCACGATATTGAGATACAATAACGGGATAACAATGCCGAAGCTTCCGAGCAGGACCTGCAGGTTCGCGGCGAAAAAGTTGTAGTACTTGAAAAAGCCGAGAATCGAAAGGTTGCCGGCGATGCTTAAGGCGAGATAGCGCTTTTTCCGGTTTGTCTCGGCCGCTGCCCCGATTCCCAGGGCGCAGAGATAGTCGAGTACCGTCGAGGCCAGGATCAGGGAAAGGTATCTCCAGTCCCAGGCGCCGTAGAAGACGTAGCTGGCCAGGAGCAGCATCCGGTTCTGGCCGCGCCGACTGAGAACGAGGTAGAGGGCAAAGACGACGGCGAAAAAGGCGGCGAACTGGAGTGAGTTGAAGAGCATGGCGTCAATATAGCGCAAGAGTTCCCAGCCATGAATTTCAAAATATCTTCACGCCGGGCCGGCTTGGCCGCCTTCGCGATTTTGGCCGCGGTTGGGCTTCTGGAAGTGTTCCTTCGCCTGGGCGGCGAGGTCTTTTACCTGGAGCAGGAAAAGGTAAACCGGGTCGCTCTCGCTCGCCGGGGGAGCTATGTGATCCTCTGCCTGGGGGAATCCATGACCGCCGGCGGCGGGTTATCCTCTTATCCCAGGCAACTGGAGGACACTCTCAATGCCCTGGGTCTGGCGATCCCGGTTGCCGTTGTTAACCTCGGCATTCCCTCGGCCAACAGCGGAATGATCGTCGCCCGCCTGGAGGAAGACCTCGACGCTTACCGGCCGGACATGGTGGTCTTGATGATGGGGATCAATGATGAAATGGCCCCCCTGGATCTGGCGGCGGGGGCGAAAACGGAACGCCCCAACCCGTTTCTGGAGCGGTCCCGGGCGCACGAATTCATTCGGGATACCTGGAGAAACCTGCTCTCCGGGAGAGGGATGGCCGGGATTGGCGGAGAGGGGAGGGAAGAGCATGCCGCGGAAATAGCCGTCGCCGGCGGCGACTCCGAGCGGGCGCGCCGGGTCAACTTCTATCTCAAGCGGGGGGATTGGCATTTTGACGAAGATAGCGACCTGGCCGTGAATCGCCGTCGGGCGATCGAGATGTATGAAAAAGCCTTGGCCCTGAACCCCGAAATTCCGACGGCGATTCTTAAGACAGGGATTTCCCACCGGGAATTAGGCGAGCGAAGTTTTGCCCTTGCTTCCTTTGAAAAAGCCTGCGCTTACCCGTCCGTCAGGTGCCGTGCCCTGGCCGAGCTCGGCAACCTTTATCGGGATGAGAGAAACTGGGACGAGGCAAAGCGCTGTTACGGCGAAGCCTCCCGCTTCTGCCCGGATTCGGCGGTCCCTTTTCTGGAATGGAGCCGGCTTTACCAAATCCGCGGAGAGTGGGAAAGAGCCGCCGGGAAACTTGTGGAGGCGCTGGGCGCCGAGCCCTTTAATCGTCTCCCTTACCAAGAGGCGGAGAAGCTGCTTGAGATCGACGAAGCCCGCGAGGGAGCGGAAACGGCGCTCCGAGCGGCTCTGGCTTCCGCCCCGTTTTCGCTCAGCCTGAATATGCTGCTTGCCGATCTTTACGAAAGACAAGAAAGACAAGAAGCCGCCGAAGAACTTTATCGATTCATCATTGGCCACAATTCCGAAGCCTTCTGGGCCTATACGGCTCTGGGAAATTTATATCGGCGCTGGGGAAAGGAAGACTTGGCCCGGAACCTTTACCGGGAGGCCGATGAGCGGCGTTTCCACCACACCGCCACCAAGATCAACTACCGACGGCTCAAAGAAATTGTTCTCGGCCGAGGGATACAGTTGGTCTGTGCACAATATCCCCTAGCGCCGGTTAGCGAACTGATCGGGATGGTCGGGGAGCATGACGGGATAACTTTCGTTGACAATGAGCGGGTGTTCCGGGAGGCCGTACAAGCGCGTTCTTACGAGTATTATTTTTTTCATATTTTCCCCGGACAAATTTTCGGGCACTGTACTCCCCGCGGCAACCGCTTACTGGCCGAAAACATCGCGCGCGCCCTGATTGCCGGTCCCTTACGACGGCTGGCCGGACCCGTTTCGCTGGAGAAAATGGCCGCGTTGGCGGCGGAGGATTTTCCCCTTCTCCGCAACCTTCTATCCGACCCTTTGGTGGCCGTCTCCACCGTTTCCATCGACTCCGCGGGGCGCACGGCCGACCGCCTGATTGAACTGGAAGAAGAGTCCGGCCGCCGCGTATTCTGGGAGAGGTTCGGGTCGGCGGCACGAGTGAGGGTGGACTTTGGGAACGGCCGCGATCGTGTCGTCCGCGCCGTCGCTTCTCATCATCCCCGGGATCCGGATCATTTGGCTATGTCGGAACACTATTTTCAAGGCGCGGAAATTTACGGCAGCAGCGATGGGGTTACATGGCACTTGGTTGCTTCTGCCGACCATTACGAATATCCCGGCGAGGGCGGTTGGCGTATTTGGAGTTTTGCCAACGCCGTTCCATTCCGCCATTATGAACTAAGACTTCCGGCCGGCGCCCCCAGCGGGGATTTCCGCCAGTCCAACGAAATCGCCCTCTTCGAATGAAATGATCATCAGCCGGCCGCGGGATGGGCGATCTTTTCAGCGAAAGTCCGTACCGTCGGGTCGGGCGCCGTATCTCGATGTAAAATCGGAGAACAGGGTATAATTGAAATCGTGAAAATCGCTTTTCTGCAGAAATACCCCTTCCCGTATTTCGGGATCATGTCCTTGAGCGCCGGATTGCCGGAGCGTTATCAACGCCAAGTTTTCATCGGCGATCTGGAGAAAAACCCGGTCGCGGAGGTGGAGGCCTGGCGGCCGGACGTTCTGGCGGTCCCGCTGATGGCGCTGGAATACCACTGGTTTCTGGAGACCGCCGCCGCCATCAAAAGACGGCTGCCGGCGCTGAAGGTCGTTGTCGGCTACATTCACGCTTCTTCCTGCCCGGAAATAGTCTCGCAACCGGCGATTGACGCCGTCGGCCTGGGCGAGGGGGACTACTCTTTCCCCCGCTACATCGGGAATCTGGAGGCGGGAAGGGGGGATGAGCCGATCCCCGGCTTCCTGATCAAGACCCCCTCCGGCGTGGTCTCCTCTCCCGAGCCCAACCTGGTCCCGGACCTGGACGCCCTCCCCGAAGAAGACCGGGCCCTTTACTATGACAAGTATCCCTCCCTGGGGGCCGAGAAGCTCAAGCACTTCATGGCTTCCCGGGGCTGCCCTTTCTCCTGCAACTTCTGCTGCCACCAGGTTTACCGCCGGATCTACTCCGGCCACGGGCCTTACGTGCGGCGGAAATCCCCGTCGCGGACGGTCAGGGAGATTCTCTCGGTCCGGGAGCGCTGGGGGCTGCAAAGCGTCTGCTTTCTCGACGATGTCTTCGTGATGGACGCGCCCTGGCTGCGGGAATTTGCCGCTCTTTACCGGGAAAAGGTGGGGCTGCCTTACTTCTGCGCCGTGACCCCGCCGCATATGACCGAGGAGATTGCCCGGCTTCTGGCCGAATCCGGCTGCCACACCGTCAACTTCGGGGTGGAGACCGCCGACCAGAAGAAGCGCTTCGAGATCCTGAACAAGAAGGTGACCGACGCGCAGATGTTCGAGTGCGCCCGGCTGGTGAAAAAGCACGGAATGAAGCTCCAGACCACCGTCCTCTTCGGCCTCCCGGGCGAGACGGTGGAGGAGGCCTTCGAGAACATAGCCTTCAACATCAGGCTGGGGGCGGATTACATGGGCTCCAACGTCCTTTTGCCCTTTCCCAACACGGGGATCGAGAAGCTCGCCCTGGAATCGGGCGTGCTGGAGCCGGGGTACCTGGAGAGAGAGGATTACCTGGGGATCCACCTGGGGAGCGTCTTCAAGTTCAAGGACATTGAGGTGATCGAGCGGGTGCAGAAGATCTCGCAACTGGCCCTCAGGTTCCCCTTTCTCATCCCCTTTTTCCGGAAACTGGTCCGGGTCCGGAGCCGGAAACTGTTTTTTGTCTTCTACGTGTTCTCCTCGATGTGGCGCTACAAGTCGGAGAAGCCCATTTCCTGGCCCGAGGTGTTCAGGGTATTCTGGCGGGCCCGGAAAAATTACCTGCGCTATGTCTCCTGAAACGGTTTCATAATGAATAAGGTTGCGCTCATTTTGTTGCTAGGGACTTGGTTGTCGGCGTTGCCGGCCTATGCCGGGGGCGAAATAGACTTGTTCAAGGCAGCCGGGGACAATTCCGCGGGGGAACTGAAGGCGTTCATTGCCGCCGGAGGGGATGTCGGCATTCGAAACCGGAACGGCTGGACGGCGCTTATGGCGGCGGCGGCGGCGGGAAACCTCGAAGCGGTCGAAATTCTGCTAGCGGCGGGCGCCGATCCTTCCGCCGCTTCCCGGACCGAATACTACTCCGGGTTCACCCCGCTGATGGCGGCCGCTTATAACGGCCACGCCGAAGTGGTGGCGGCCCTGGCGTCCGCCGGCGCCGATCTCGACGCCGCCGACAACCACTATTACGGCGAAACCGCCCTGATGCTGGCGGTAAAAAGCGGCAACGCCGAAAGCGTGAAGGCCCTCGTTGAGGCCGGCGCCGATGTCAATCTGGCCAACCGGCGCGGCGTGACCGCGCTGATGTACGCGGCCTCGTATGGCCGGTTGGAAATGATGAAACTTCTTCTCGCGGCCGGCGCCGATAGGGATATCAGGGACGACGCCGGCTTGACCGCTCTGCGTTGGTCGGCCTTGGCTGGCCCCGAGGCCTCCGCCGCCCGCCGCCTTCTGGAGTCGGAAGAATGATCAGCCGGTCACTCTTGACCGGGACGCGCGGGCGTCTTGCCCCGGCGCGCGGCCGCAATTTTCGTCTTTTTCCGGTCTTGCCCCCGGTAAATCGGTATAATCCGGACCCGCGGCGGTTGGAATTTTTTCCCGCGCCGGAGGAATCGGGATGATCATAACCAGGACGCCTTTCAGAATCAGTTTCGTGGGGGGGGGGACCGACCTGCCCGTTTTCTACCGGGAGCACGGGGGGGCGGTGGCCGCCACCGCGATAGACAAGTATGTTTACATTACGGTCAACAAGGCCTTCTGCCGGAAGATCCGCGTCAGTTACTCCCGGACCGAAATTGTGGACGATGTTTCCGACGTACAGCACCCCTTGGTCCGGGAGGCGATGAAGCTGACCGGGGTGACCGAAGGGGTGGAGATCACTTCGATCGCGGACATCCCTTCCCAGGGAACCGGCTTGGGGTCTTCCAGCTCTTACACGGTGGGTTTGCTCAAGGCACTCTGGGCTTACCGGGGGAAATTGAAATCGTCCTGGGAACTGGCCGAGGAAGCCTGCCGGATCGAGATGGACTTTCTCCAGGAACCGATCGGGAAGCAGGACCAGTATATCGCCGCCTTCGGGGGTCTGAAATACATGGAGTTCCAGACGGACGACTCCGTGCTGGTGGAACCCCTGCTCTGCCCCTCGGAGCGCTTGGAGAACCTTGCCCGCAGCTTGATGTTGTTTTATACCGGCTTGGTCCGTTCGTCCCGCGACATCCTCTCGCGCCAGCGCCGGGAGGCTCCCGGCAAGACCGCGTCTTTGCGCCGGATGAAAGAACTGGCCCGCGAAATGAAAGACGGCCTGCTCGCCGGCGCCGACCTCAGTCTGGTGGGAGGACTCCTCCACGAAAACTGGGAACTCAAGCGCCGGTTGGCTCCGGGCATCACCAGCCCGGAAATCGATGCCTTCTACGAGCGGGGCATTCGGGCAGGCGCGCTGGGGGGCAAGCTGCTCGGGGCCGGCGGGGGGGGCTTCCTCTTGTTTTATGTCCCGTATCCCCGGCAACCGATGGTCCGGGAGGCCCTGGCCGATCTCAGGGAAATCCCTTTTCGGATGGAGCCCCAGGGCAGCGCAATCATCTATACCGAATAGGCCGCTGCGAACATTCTTTTCCACAGATTACATGGATTTTCATAGATTTTTTTTCTTCATGCTCTTCATGATCTTCATGGTGAGAAAAGTATTTTCTCTGTGGCCTCTGTTGCCTCTGTGCGTTCTGTGCTGAGATAGCGAGCGAAACCTTAAGCACTGCCCGCATAAAACGGAAGAGAGCCAAAAATCAAAATAGACGTTTGCGGACCGATTAAGGAGAGAAGGATGCAGCAGCACGGACAGGAAGACCCCTGGTATTCGCCCTCGGACCTGGAGGCGGCCCTGGAGGAATACCGGCGGCGGCAGGAGAAGGTCTGCCGGCCCTACGCCGACGAGCTCCTGGTGGTGGACGGGCATTCCACCGACGACACCCGCGAGATCGCCGAATCCCTGGGTTGCCGGGTGGTCCTGGACGCCGGGAAGGGCAAGGGCTGTGGGATCCGGCAGGCTATCGCCGAGGTGACGGGCGACATTGTGGTCTTCATTGACGCCGACTACTCCCACCGGCCCGCCGACATCCCGCGGCTGGTGGTCCCCATCCTGCGGGGCGAGGCCGAGCACGTGGTCGGTTCCCGGCCCCGGGGCGGCTCCGACGAGCTGCACGGGGACCTGGAAAAGTTCGCGCGGATGATCGGCAGCGACATCATCACCCTGGGGATCAACTACCGCTTCGGGGTGAGATTGAGCGAATCCCAGAACGGTTTCCGGGCCCTCCGGACCGAGGTCGCCCGCCAGCTCGATCTCAAGGAGAACATCACCACCATCGAGCAGGAGATGACGATCAAGACCCTGGCCCGGGGCTACCGGATCGTCGAGGTGCCCACCCACGAGTATGCCCGGCGCTTCGGGGAATCCAAGATCAGGCTCCCGCGGGTCTTTTTCCGCTATCTCTTCAGCTGGCTGAAGTACCTGGCCTTTCCCTGAGGGGCGGGGCGATGAAGCCGCCGCCCTTTTGCAACCTGGCCCGCCGGGCGATCGGGGCCCGCTTCGGGACTCCTTCCGCCCCTTTCAAGCTGACCTGGGCGGTGACCTGGCGCTGCAACAGCCGCTGCGCTTCCTGCCGGATCTGGCAGCGTTCGCCGGGTCCGGAGCTGCCGGTCTCGGATTTCGAGGAAGTTTTTCGAAAAACCCCCTCCCTGGCCTGGATTGACTTGACCGGGGGAGAGCCGACCCTGCGCGAGGATCTCGCCGAAATCGGCCGGGCGGCGGTTTCCCTCCTGCCCGGGCTCGACCTCCTGCACTTTCCCACCAACGGGCTCCTGCCCGCGCGGCTGGCGTCGGCGGTGCAGGACATTCTCCGGGCCCGCCCCCGCAAACTCGTGGTCACGGTGAGTCTGGACGGCCCGGAAGCGGTCCACGACCGGCTCCGGGGCGGGGAGGGTTTTTTCGCCCGTTCGCTCGAGTCCCTGCGCCGGCTCAAAGCTTTGGAATCCCGGCATTTCCGGGTTTTCCCCGGGATGACGCTCTCGGCGGAGAATTTTCACTTGGTGGGGGAGACTGCCCGGATGCTGGAGAGGGAACTGGAGGGATTCGCCCCGGCCGATCTTCACGTTAACATCGGCGAGATCTCCGAGCATTTTTACGGGAACGCCGGCTTCGACCTTTCCTTCCGCCCGGTCGCCCTGGAGGAAGTCCGGCGCCACTCCGCCCGGGGGGGCTTCGCCCGGCGCCTGAGCCCGGCCGGGCTCCTGGAGCGGGCCTATCTCCGGCTGGCCGAAAAATACCTGGCATTGGGGAAGACCCCGATCCCCTGCCGCTCCGGTTCGGTCTCCTGCTTCATTGATCCCGCCGGGGAGATCTACCCCTGCGCCGTGGAGCCGGAGCGATTGGGAAATATCCGCGAGTACGGATACGACTTGAGGAAAGCCTGGAAGTCGGAAAAGTTCGCCAGGGCCCGGGCGAGGATTTCCCGCGGCGACTGCCCCCAGTGCTGGACCCCCTGCGAGGCTTACCAGACCTTGCTCTCCGATTTCCCCGTTCTGCTCTCCCGGGGCCTCTTCTGAATCATTCATATGTAGGCCGTGTAAAAATTCGAAATTCGAATGACGAAACTCGAATGAAATTCGAAGTCCGAATGAAGAAATTCGAAACCACTGAGAAGAGTATGTTCCGAGTTTCTGATTTCGAGTTTCGAATTTATTGGGTCTCCTGACTCCTGACTCCTGTTTCCTGGGTTTTGCCGGATTACGGATCACTGATTACTGATTACGGTTTTCCAGAACCATTCGTACGGGTCGGGATAGATTATGGGTGCGAGAAAAAGAAAGGCCGGACCGGCGCTGTACTTCTGTCTTCTCTTCGCCGTCCTGGGCGTTGTCTACGGTCCGACCTTCCGGTACCCGCCCCGGAGCGACTATTGGTCGGCTTTTTACGTTTTCCAGAAGGCCGACGCGGCTGGGCCGATGGGTTGGACTGAGATCCTGGCCTTCGACCTCTGGGGACACGGGACTTACCGGCCCCTCTCGCACCTGGTGCCGTATTTGCAGCACCGGCTCTTCAGCCCCGATTTCGTCTGGAACCACATCCTCAATTTCGCCTTCTATGGTCTGAGCATCGTCCTGCTTTACCTATTAGCGGCTAAGCTAGGTCTGGACCGGGTGGTGACCGCGCTCTTCCTGACTGTGTTCGCCTTTCTCTTCTCCCACTTCGACATTCTGGGCTGGAGTTTCCAGCTTTTCAGTATTCTGGGGTTCTGTTCCTTTCTGTTCGGCTTCATCCTCTACCTGGGCTGGCTGGAATCGGGCCGGAAGGGCATCTTGCCAATCGTGGGAGGGTTGTTCATTTTCGGGATGCTTCTTTCCGAGGCCTACGCCCTCTGGCCCCTGGCCGTCCTCATTCTTCCCTGGGCCCTCCCCGGCCGGGTTCCCCGCCGCGGGAAAGCGACCGGATTGCTCCTGGGCGCGGTTTACCTGCTTTACCTGGGGGGATTCGTCCTGCACCGCGCCGCCGCCGTCACCACCGGCGAGCTTCCCGCCCCTATCCTCGGGCAGATGATGGCCGGGATCTTCGCGAGTTTTTTCAACCTCCTTTACAACGGAATTTTGGTCAACGCCTATCCCCCGCTGGCCCTGCCGCTCTACTACGACGACAATATGAACCTGGGAGGGGCGCTGCTCAAGATGGGGTCGAACCTGGAGGGGACGGCGTTCTGGTCCGGGGTGGGGGTTTTCGTCCTGCTCGGCCTGGGGTTTTGGCTCCTGGCCCGGGAGCGGAAAACCCGTGCTCTCGGGTTGTTGGGTTTTGTGCTTTTTCTTTACCTGGCAAATTTCACCACCGTGACCGTTGCCCGCCTGACCACCAACCTTGCCCTTTATCCGCTCTCGCAGTTCCGCTACCAGTATGTCCCCAACGCCCTGCTGGGGCTGCTTCTGGCGGCGGTTTTCGGGGGACTCCGGCCCGGGAAAAGGGGGAAGCTGGTCCTGGGGCTGGTTCTGGCCCCGGTTTTAGCCTTGAACATAGCTGTTTCCCATCGCCAGGTCGTTTACTTGGGGCAAAGACTTGCTCCGCTGGGAGCGATGCTGGTGAATATCCGCCAGGAGATGGAGGAAGGCCGGATAAGCGGGGAGCGGCCGCTCTACATCGGCCCGGGCGTGGAAAGGCTGATCCCCTCTCCGGGCTGGAACCGGAGCATGGCCCGGTTCATGAAGGGGAACTTTCAGTGGTTCTTTCCCGCCTCCGAGCAGGGAAAGTTCACCCTCGACCCTGATGCGGCTTCCTGGGTCGTGACTCCGGAGAGCTTTCCCGCGATCCGGGAAAAGGCGACGCCGCTATCCCCGAATTCGAACTAAAATTTTGCAGATTTGTTCTTGCGCCACGGCGCCAAGATCGCAAAGGCTTTTACTCTATGCTCTATGCTCTATGCCCTCTGCTCTATGCTGAAGCATGTCCACAGATTTCACAGATTTTAACTTCATGTTCTTCATGGTGATAAAAGCGGCGGGCCAATCCTCATACCGCATGCTTCACGACGTTTTCACAGAGAAATCAGATTCAATCAGGCGAAAGATTTGCGCATCCCGAAACCTGATTTTTCAGTTGAAGAGGGCCAGCTCGGCCAGGGAGTAGAAATTGTAGCGGCTGCCGTTCAGTTTATATAACCCAAAGCTTTCAATTGTTTTATTGTTTCTCGGCTGGGTGTAAAACTTTTCGTATAATCATTTTCATAGAATGCCAGAAAACTTTCAGTTTCACTGCGAACTTTTTCAGCGAGTGTGCGCATATCGCTCAAGATATCATTCCTGAGGAAAAGATTATTTTGCTCCTTCTTGTCTTTATCGTTGTCAAAAAGAGACATATCTTCATATTCCCAGCGCCAGGAAGGACGGAGCGCTACCGCTTTGCGGCCCATATCCGCGGCTTTCGCAGGATTTCCTTCTTTATGGTAAAGATATGATAGCTCAACATATACTTGGGATTCGTCTGCCCCCAATCTCAAAGCCTTGTAAAAAGTCTGTTCGGCGTCTGAAAACCTATTGGTTTCACGATAAAGCCGCCCCCACGCTATCTGCAATTCTCCATTGTCCGGGTCAATGGTCTCGGCTTTCCGGTAGATTGTTTTCGCCTGATCGTACTTTTTGCTTCGCAAATAGGTATTTCCCAGGAGCAGGTATCCCAGACTGTTGTTCGGATCGGAAGCAATCAGTTTTCTGTAAGTTTTTTTTCTTCGTCTATCTGCTCGTGTTTTTCGTAGTAATTTCCCAGCGCTTGATAAAGCCAGGTTTGAGCGGGATCCAACTTTAATAAATCATGACCCGTTTGTATCGCATTTTCGATCATCCCGAGAGTCCGGCAAACAGTTGTGTACTCTTTAAAGATCCAAATGGCGCCCGGGTTTTTCTTTAAGATCTCTTTATACTCGCTGATCGACAGTTCATACTCCCTTTGCTCCTTATAAAGTCTAGCCAGGGCAACATGATAGTCGATTTGGGCGGAAGCCAGCTCGGCGGCTTTCTTGTAAGCCGATTCCGCTTCCTGGTATTTCTCCTGAAGTTCATAAATCCTTCCCTCTTCAAAGTATGCCCGGGGGTCGCAAGGTTCCAGGCGTTGGGCATCTTTCAGGATTTTTAACGCTTTCTCGAATTGATTAAGTTCAATTGAACAGCGCCCCCATTCGAGGAATGCAAGGTAGCTCTCGGGGTCGATTTCCAGCGCTTTGGCCAGCAGAAGCTCGGCTTCCGGGGTGCGATTTAACTCTCGGCAACAGGCTGCCATTTGTACGTATATCCAGGTATCTGTCTGTGAGAAAAACAAGGCTTGTTTATACATCTCAAAAGCATTTCCGAAATCGTCTATTCTGAAACATGAATTACCAGTGGAAATATAACCCAAGGAGGCGGCATTTGCGGTGGTTGCTCCTGGTTGTACAAAAGCCTCAACGGCTCCAGTTTCTTCCGCTTGGGAAAAATCAAGCAAAGCATCAGTGGGATCATTGTGGTCAATAAATGTATAGTCGTCGTTATGTATTCTCAGCGAGTAAGTTTTGATAACCTCGTGATGGGATTTTGTCCCGTAGCTGGCTATGATCGGCTTATAAATTCCCCGCTTTGTCAGTAAGGGGAGAAACGAAATTCCCTGAACCGGTCGTTCGAGGGGAATATTAAGCCATTCGAGAACCGTCGGCATGACATCCATTGTCCGTACAGATTCCTCTATCACCATGCCTGCAAACTTGCCGCCGGGAAACTTGACTATCAAGGGAACCTGGACGTGCTCAATCCATAAAAATCCGTGCAGCTTTCCGCCGTGTTCGTTGAATTCCTCCCCGTGATCGGAAAGAAGTATGATCATGGAATCGTCGTATATATCTTCTTCTTTCAGGATCTCGACCAGTTTTTTGAAAACGTAGTCGGAATAAAACACGCCGCCTTCATAGAGGGAGACAATATATTGAAGGTGGGCGGGATCATCCAGGTTGATTCCTTGCCAAAACGATTCCGAGGAAATATTTTTCCAATGTCCATTTGCCGGATCGGCCGGCAAAGGCAACCCTATTACGCCTTTTTCGAGGAAATGGGTCCGAATCTCGCTCGGCCCCTTCAAGTAAGGATCATGGCAGAGGTAATGATGAAGAAAAAGAAAGAGCGGGAGTCCTTTTTCTCGACAATCCCGAAGTCGTTTTTTGATGCGCCCGGTCACCATGTCGAGTTGGTCAGGACGTGCTCCCAAGTTTTCCCAATTGCCGAATAGCGGCAAATATTCATCGAAGCCACGACTGAACCCCAATTCGCCGGCAACTTGGCCGCCGCCGTGAAACCCGACATTTAAATACCCGGCTTTTTTTAGCACCTGGGGCAGGGTCGTAATATTTTCGCCAAGAATATGGTTAATGCCTTCAGGGGAAATATTATTAACCCTGTGAACTGGAGAAGACAAAGAAGTAAAAATCGACATATGGGCAGGGGTGGTGATAGGTGCTTGACTGAAAGCCTTGGCGAATAAAACGGAGTCATTTGCAAATTCGTCGATGGATGGCGATGTTTTTTTTCGGTATCCATAGCGGCTTAAAAAATCGGCGCGCAGAGTGTCGATCGAGAACAGAATGATATTCGGCCGCTTAGGCGCCGAGGAAGCGCCCGGAAGATCCTTGGCTTCAGCCCCGGACAACGAGTATAAAACAAACAAAATTAAGATATATTTCATTGATAAACCTGTTTTTGATAAGAATCAGGAGGCAGCCGCTGCCGGTTATTAGGGGATGTAAAAAATAATTATCATTTGAACAACGCGAGTTCGGCCAGGGAGTAGAAGTTGTAGCGGCTTCCGTCCTCGTGTCCTTTGAGGATTGTCAGGCGCCAGTAACGGAAAGCGCGGTCGTTGGCGAAGTCCCACTTCCACCAAACGGCCTTGCCCGGGGTTTCCCTCAGGACGATATCAGCCACCTTTTCCCAGGACTCCCCATCGTCGCTTCCGGCGAGCTCGGCTTGGCGCAGGAACTGCCGGGGCAGGTCGGCCCGGGGGAGGGCGGCCAGGGCCCGCACCGTTTGTTTTTTCCCCTCTCCGAAATCCACGGCCACCCAGGCGAGCTTGCCCACCTCATCGAGCTCGATGTGCCAGAAGGAGTTGGGGTTGCCGTCGTTGAGTTTGGCCGCGGATTCGTTGGCGGAATTTTGGGAAGAAGCGGAGAGGATGGCCTCCGGTTGCCTGAGCAAATTCGCGCCAGCGTCGAGATCCGGGACTGTCCGCGCCTCCAGGCCGGAAAGCCCGATCCCGAAAAGATCGAGCCGGGTCGCCACCTGGACGACGATGGCGGCGAAGATGAGCAGGATGATTCCCAGGGCTATTTTTTCCGCGCGGCTGAACTTTTCCATTTCACACCTCCTTTTCTCGCATAGAGCATAGGGCAAAGGGCATAGAGTTTAAAAAACAGAATACAGGAGTCAGGAGTCGGAAAAAAATCGTAATCCGTGATCAGTGATCCGTAATCCGTCGAAACCCGGGATACAGGAAACAGGATTCAGAAGGCATAGGAATCCAGAATACAGAATCCAGAATTCAGAATGCGCAAGAATCCGTAAAATCTGTGAAATCTGTGGATAAGAAATAATCTGCGAAATCTGCGTAATCTTAGTTTTGTAGTTCAAGCCGCGAAATCTCAGTTCGAATTCGGGCAATTCGTAGACAGCGGTTGGAGGCGGAGATCGCAAGTATCCACCGTCCAGGCGGCTTCCCCGGGGCTGAAGGCGAAACTCCCGATCTGCTCCGGGGGGAAGAGCCACTGGTAAGTCCCCTGCATATAGGGGGCCAGGTTCACGTTCCAGCAGAGGTGGGGGAGGCTCTCCGGCAGCGAATCGTCCAGGTAAAGCCGGTTTTCCGGACCGACTCGCCCGTCGGCGATTCCCGTTTTGATGTTGGAGATCAAAGTTCCCAGGGGCGCCATCTGGCGGTTCACTTTCTTCAGGTGGGCGTTCAGGACCAGGAGGTTCAGGGCCAGGACTATGCCCAGTAGCGCATAAACCCAGAGCCGAAGCCGGGGGAAAGCCTTGAGCAGCCGGTCGGCCCCCAGGATGCCGAGCAGGGCGAGCAGGGCGTTGGGGACATACTGATACCTGAACTCGAGCAGGACATAAACCGGGAGGTTGGTGGCCATCCGCCCGTGGTAGAGGGCGAAGGTCCCGCTCAGGAGCAGGTAAAGAACGAAAATAAAAGGCAGTGGTTTATTGGGCAGGCGCTTCTTCCGGAGCAGCGCCACCCCGGCGATTCCCAGCAGGATGAGCAGGCACCCGGCAATTCCCAGGACACGGTTTATCCCGGTTTCGGTTTCCCACCAGAGAGTGTCCAGGTCGGCCCCCTTGCTGATGGAAAGAGGGGGTTCCGCCAGGGAAGGGGGCTTCCCGTGCCGCTGGCGGGCTAGCGCCTCCCGCAGGACGGGGCTGGCCTGGATCAGGATCCCGCCCCGGCTGATGTTGTCGCGGATGATTCCCGGGGAGAAAAGGAGAGGGTCCAGGTTGGAGACTATCCCGTTGATGAATAGCCCGGAAGCGGTGACGGCGAGACTGTAAGAAAGGGAGGAAGGGGAGAGGAAGTCGGGCGGCGTCCCCGACAATCCCTCGACGGGCGCGCGGGTCCGGGTGAAAGAGAGGATGCCGGCATAAAGAGCGTATAAGCCGGCCAGGGTGAGGGCGGTGGAGCGGAGCGCGGTCCTGAACCGGGGAATCGGCCAGACCTCCTTTCGGCAGAAGAGGAGGATGAAGACGGCGGGTGGCCAGGGGATGAAGGTCTCGTAGCAGAGTATTCCCGCCAGGAAGGCCGCGGCTGTCCCCAGCAGAATCGGAAGTCGTCTAGTTCGAATGTATGACAGGTAGGCCAGGAAACCGAGCAGGAGAAGACAGAACCCGGCGATGAGTCCGATATGGAAGGTCCAGGTCACGATGTCGAAATGAGAGAAGAGCAGGGCGAAGACGGCCAGCCCCGCCAGGATAATCCCGCGCCCGGCCCCCAGCGCCCTGCCCAAACGGTAGAGCAGGAAGATACCCAGGCAGTAAAAGCCGAAGTTGGCCGCGTGGAACCAGAAGTAGTCCGCCCCGAAGAGAAGGTGCATCCAGTAGAGCGGGACGTGGAAAAGCGGTCGGTAGGTGCCGTGGGCGCAGACGTCGTAGTTGACTACCGCCAGTGTTCGCTCGAGAGCGGGGAGTTCCCGGTAGGAGTGGAAGTGGTAGAGCAGGGCCCACCAGTCGCTCCGGGGCGGGTTGGAAAAGCCGGGCAGGAAGACCGCCAGCAGCGCCACGAACAGGACCAGGAACCCCCCGGATGTCTTTGTCCTCTTCACGCTATTCACATCGCAATTCACATGTAGACATGTAGGACATGTAGAAATTTCTTTTTTTACGCAGAGCTCCCGCAGGGGGCGAAGCCCAGGGATTGAACTACGAATTACGCGAATTTCGCGAATTCAGGTAACGGATTACTGATCACTGATTACGGACTACCGGTTTTTCCTGAACCCTGACCCATTGCGTTCCCCTGTGCTGTTAGAGATAGCCCAGGGAACGCAGGCCGTCTTTCCTCTTCTGGTATTCGTTGTCGGCTGGGGAAGATGCTTTATCCGCTTCTAGGGCACCGGCCGGGTCGAAGCGGATGAGATGGACAAAGAGCGCCCCGGCGGCGGAATGGGCCTGCAGCTCGAACGCGAAGCGGTTTTCCTTTACGGCCACCTCTCCCCAGTCGAGGTGGAAGATGTTCGCTTCCTGCCAGGGTATTGTCGAAAAGGGATCGTGGAATGGCTCTTGTGGGGAGAACCGGCCCTGGAGGCCGATTTTGCCCGGGAGGGTCTTGCGCGAAGGGTCCAGGACTTCGACCAGGGCCGAGACCCGGTAAGTTCCGTCCGGGAGCGCGGCCGAGAGTTGGAGCGGAGCGGCGGTTTCCCAGTCCGGGAAGTAAAAAAGCCCGCTTTGGTGGTCGGAGTTGTTGACGACCCAGGGTTTCCGGGGGGAGATTGTCTTCAGGATCGTCTTGGGATCGTGAGTTATGTCCGCGGACTCGAAGGCATTCTCGGGGGCGAATTCGAATTCTTTGAGCGGAAGGTAGAAAGAGTAATCAGGCGGAGCCGACTTCCGGGCGGCCCGGTAACGCTCCCGGAAAGGTCTCAGGAAGCGCCGGAGCCTTGAATCCATCCGCTTTTTCAATTCCGGTCGCCGCCGGGCGATGTCGAGAATTTCGCCTGGGTCCCGGGCGAGATTGAAGAGCAGGGACCCATCCTCGTCGTAGATGAATTTATATCCTTCGGTGCGGATGGACTCTTGCGTGTAAACCGTCTTCTTGCCTTGTCCGGGGTTTTCGAGGAAGGGGCGGAGGCTTATCCCATCGAAGGTCTTGCCCGCTGGGACTTTCAATCCGCCGAGGTCGGCGATGGTGGGGAGGAGGTCTATGAGCTCGACCAGGCCCTCGACCCTGGTCCCGGCGGGGATCTTTTCCGGCCAGACCAGGATCAGGGGGATATGGATGCCGCTGTCAAAGGCCTGGCCTCCGTGGTTGAGGTGGTTGTGCTCGCCCAGGTGTTCGGCGTGGTCGGCGGTGACGATGAAAAGGGTGTTCTCGGCCAGCTTGTGCTTTTCCAGGTGGGAGTAAAGTTTCCCGATCCGGGCGTCGGTATGGCGGAGGTTGCCGTCGTAAATGGCGCGCAGAACCTCGATTTCCCGCTCGCTCCAGCCCTCGCAAGACTCGTTGGGCTTGGCCTCGAACTTGGTCCGGACCGCCGCCGCCTCCAGCAGCCTTCGGGCCGCCCCCAGCCCCTTCCCTCCGAGAAATACCAAGTCGTCCTCCTTGGGCGGGTAGGGCTGGTGGGGGGACATCATGTGCAGGTAAAGGAAGAAAGGGCGGGTCCGTTCGCGGCCGATCCACCTGATCGCTTCCTGGACCAGGGCGTCGTCGGTGGGCTGGGTAGCGCGGACGTGGAAGTTTTGCTCGAAACTCGCGACGAAGTCGGTTTGGGGCATGAACCACCAGTGGTCGTGGACGATCGCGGTCAGGTAGCCGTTGTTTTTGAGCAGTTCGGGCAGGAATATTTGCTCTTGGTCGAAATCCTGGAAAATGGCCGCCGCGCTCTCCCGGCGCAGTTCCCAGCGCCAGGTGTCTTTAGGGAAGATCTCCTTGGAGAAGTAGCGGGAGCTCATGATTAGGGGCATCGACTCGTGGGTCTGCATTCCGGGGGCGAAGGCATTGAGGAAAACTGCGCCCTGAGCGGCGATCTTGTCGATGGCGGGGGTGGTGGGCTTGGGGTAGCCGTAGCAGCCGAAATGGTCGGCCCGGGCCGCGTCCAGGAGGACGAAGACGATGTTGGGCGGCCGCGTCGGGGGCCCGCTTGCTGCTTCATCCCCGGCGCGGGCGGTCGCGGCGGCCAGAAGCGTCGTCATGATTGCCGGGAAGCATTTCACGGTTAGTTTTTCCCCTTTACTCGAAGAGGGCGAGTTCCGCCATGGAGAGAAAGTTGTAGCGGACCCCGTCTTCGTGGCCGTTGATGATGCGCAGACGCCAGAAGCGGTAGGCCCGGTCGTTGGCGAAATCCCACTTCCGCCAATTGGCTTTTTCCGGGACGTCCCGCAGGACGATAACGGCTACGGGCTGCCAGGATGATCCGTCCTCGCTCCCGGATAATTCGGCCTGACGCAGGAACTGCCGGGGAATGTCGGCCCGGGGCCGGGCCGCCAGGGCGCGGATGGTTTTTGTTTCCTCCGGCCCGAAGTCCACCGTCAGGGAGGCCGGCTTGCCGATCTCGGCGACCGCCACGTGCCAGAATGTGTCGGGGTTATTGTCGGTCAGCCGATCCACGGCTTCATTTTCCTGGTTGTGGGAGGAGGCGGTCAGGGATGGGTCGTCCCGTTTCAGGAGATTGGCCTGGGTATCCAGTTCCGTGAATTCTTGCGGGATGACGCCGGGAAGTCCGAGATTGAACAATTCGAAGCGGGTTGTCACCTGGATGACGACGATGACCAGGATCAGGAGGATGAGGCCCAAGGCGATTTTTTCCATCCGGCTGAGATCTTTCATTTTGCCTCCTTGGCGCACGATGTTTGGTGAAGACATTTCCAGCCCACCCGGCCCAGGCCGACCAGGAGCAAGAGGGCCCAGGAGAGGCCGGTGACCGTTAACCCGATCCGCCAGGCCCGGGGATGGAAGACGAGTTCCACCCGGTGCTCTCCCCGGGGGAGAACGATTCCCCGCTGCAAGTAATTTACCCGGTGGAGTTCAGCGGGTTGCCCGTCCATTTGCGCCTTCCAGCCGGGATACCAGGCCTCGGTCAGAACCAGCATGGCGGGGCGGAAAATCTCCACCTCGATTTCCACCCGGTTGGGATCGCTGAAATCGAGGCGGGTGACCGGGCTGTCGGCCTGAATCGCCGCGAAACGGGCATAGTCCTTGTCCGGCTCGGAAGGGGGAAGGGACGCGTAATTCGTGATCCGTAATCCGTGATCCGTAACCGCCGTCGGAAGGGGTTCCTCGATGAATACGGCTCGTCGGAGGTCGCCCTGGGTCAGTTCCCGCGAAGCCTCCTCTTCGGAGCAGAGGACGATCCGGTCCAGGGCGAACGCTCGGGGCAGGGGCCGGGGGTTCCGGTGCAGGTAGAAACCGGCCTCCGACCCCAGGGGAATTGTCTCCCCGCCGGGGAAGAGATTTTCGCTCCGGGAATCGAGCAGGGTTTCAACCGACATGTTGCTTAAAAAAGCGCCCGACTCCGGCCGGGGAAAATCCCAGTAGATCGGCCAGTCCGGGACCGTCCCATAGGCGTCGGCAAAGGCGCGGCGGAAACGCCGCTCCAGCGGCTTCATGTCGTAGCCCATGAAAGCGAAGCTCCCCTCCAGGCGGGCGAAGTTGTCGTGGAAAGGCTGGTCGGTGGCCCAGCGCAGCGTAGGGTCTTCCCGGAAAGCGGCCAGCGAATGCACAACCCGCTCGATCATGGGGTGGGTGGAGGGGCTGCGGCTGCGGCGTTGCTGGGGCTTAGGTTCGTCAAAGCGGAAGATGCAGAAGTAGAAGGCGGCCCAGGCCAGGATGAAGGTTTCCAGCATCACCAGAGCCGCGGCGGCCGCGGCTCGTTCCCGGCCGCGGAAAATCCTCCAGACCGCGGCCAGGCAGAAGGCCGCTCCCAGGAAGTAGAGGACCGGCCCGCCCAGGAACCAATCCAGGGCGTCCCGGCGGAGGATCTCCTCCAGGCCGGGCAGGTAAAGACGGCCTCTCAGCAAAGCCTTGACCCCTTCCTTGCCGGCCAGGGCGGCCGGAAAGGTCAGGGCCGCTAAAGCCAGGTAACCCCAGACCAGCTTCCGGGGCCAGCCATCCGTGGCCTTGTCCCCGGCCAGGAGATACTCCGTGCCGAGCCCGGCCAGAATCGCGGCGGCGACTACTTGGAGCAGGCGGTAGCGGATGGGGAAAGGAAACAGAGAAAGCCCGGGGACGATTTCATAAAATATCCGATAAAACGGCGTATGCCTACCCAGGACGCAGAGGATGGAGAAGACCCAGATCCCTGCCGCGAAAATCGCCCAGAAGCGCAGCCGCCCTGGCCGGAGACGGTTGCGGACGAGAAAAACTCCCCCCAGCGCCAGGAAGGTAAGCAGCAGCCCCCCGCTCAGGTTGGCGTCCCAGAACCGGACTCCCTGGGTGACGGATTCCACCCAGTTGCGGCTGTTGAAACCGTTTACCGTGCCGAAAAGGTCGGGGACAAACAGGGTGGCGAGATAGAGCGGCGGGGCGCTTCCATCCGCTCCGGTCATGCCTTCGTAGGTCCTAGGCAGATGCTGCTCGGCATGAGTGTCGCCTTCAAGAGCGGAAAGCCAGAATACGGCCGAAAGCGCCAGCCCCAGGAGCGTTGCCAGCGCCAGTCCCAGGGGCGCCCGGAAGAAGAGCGCTTTCCGCCCGCGGCTTAAGCGGCGTAGTCCCAACCCCAGGGCCAGGAATCCGCTCAAGAGCATGCTGTAGCCGACGTGGGGAGGTTGAGCGGCGAACAGCATCAGGGCAATGATGATTCCCCCGCCGGCGATTTTCCCCCAGGTCAACCCGCGGTCCAGCGCGACCACGATGAGCAGCAGCCAGGGCAGCCAGGCCTGGACGTGCACCACCACCGACCAGACGTAGGAGTAGGAGAAAGCCGGGCTGAAGAGATAGACCCAGGCGGTGACGAAGGCGCTCAGCGGCCGCAGGCGGATTCCCCGGCGGGCGAAAAAATACATCCCGATCGCGGCCAGGCAGTAATGAAGCAGGAGCGGGATCGTGCTGATCATCAGGCAGGACTGATCGAGATCGTCGAGCCGGCTGAGCAGGTAGAAAGGCCAGTAGGGAAAATACCAGGTGTCGGCGTAGTAGCGGGCGTAGAAAGGGATGGCCCCGCACCAGGTGTCGGGTTCCCAACGGGGGACGATCCCGTTCTGGATGTGCCGGGCCAGGAAAAAATGCCAGGGGAATTCCGCCATGGCCAGGTCGTCGTGAAATATCCCGGACCGCCCGACCAGGACGGGCAGAAAAAGTACCAGAACCGCGAGGACCAGGAGAATGAGGGCCCCGGCGTCCGCCCGTTTCCGGGTTTGTTTTTTGCTGTTACGCATTGCCGGTTGCTGGGTCGTAGCGCAGGGCGTCAGCCCTGATTAAAAATCTTACCACGGATTCAGCCGCCGGTCGCCGCCGGTTTTGCTGGCCCTTCACAAACGGATTAGCCAAAATAACCTTGTCCGCGGATTTCCCGGATTCGCTTTTTGTGGACGATATGGACGATGTGGACTGAGTGGACCGGAGAAGCCCTGAGGCGCTCGCGTCCTGAACCCTGAATCCTGAACCCTGCTATTTCGACTTCGATGCAAGAGAGGCGCAAGGACATCCTGGGGGCGGGAATCCTGCTGGGGCTGATCGGGGTATTTTTTCTGCCCCTGGCGACGGGCTGGGGCCGTTTTTTCTTCGACGACCTCGCTTTTACTTTTTATCCCCAGCAGGAGTACCTGGCTTCCCTCCTCCGGCAGGGTCTTTTCCCTCTCTGGGACCCGGCGGTCTGCGCCGGGGCGACGCCTTTTTTCTCCCGGCTCTTTTCGGCGGCTTATTACCCGGTTAACTGGATCTTTCTTCTGCTCGGGCGGGGGTCCTTTCCCGGGCTGGTTCTCCTCCCGCTTTATCTTCATTATCTGGCGGCCGCGCTCTTTTCTTACCTCCTGGCCCGACAAGGCTGGGAGCTTAACCGGCCGGGTTCGGGAGTCTTTGCCCTGGCTTATACCCTCTCTCCCTCCATGATCTACATGGCCACTTTTCCCCCCGAGATCTTCGTGCAGAGCTGGCTGCCGCTGCTTATCCTGCTCAGTCTCCGTTTTTCCCGGCGCGGCGGCCGGGGCTGGCTCCTGCTCGGTTCCGTGGTTTTTACCCTGGCCGCCAGCGCGGGCGACGTCCCTTTCGTCTTTCACTTGCTCTTTCTCTGGGGGCTCTCCGTTTTGGGCTGGGCTCTTTGGGCTTTCGGGACCGGGCGAAGGCGCCAAGCCGCCCGAGTCCTCCTGGGGACCTCGGTGATGATCCTGATCGGGGGGCTCCTGGCCGGGGTTTATCTTTCCAACATAGCCGCGGGCTTGCGGATGCTTTCCGCCGATGACCCGGGAGTGGTGGAAGACCTCTGTTCCATCCGGCAGAGCCTGCACCCGCTTTACCTGCTTACCCTCCTGATCCCCGATTTCTTCGGAGGAGTGGATCTCCATCACTCCTGGGGCGCGGCCTGGGAATCTCACTGCACCCTCAACGACGGCAACCTCCTGGGCGGCCTGGCCGCCATTATCCTGGTTCTCCTGTCTCTCTCCCGGGTTGGGAAGGAGCGTGCCGCCCGCCCCGGGCTTCCTTCTCCGCGGGCTCTTTTTCTGTTTTTCGCCACGGTTGTGCTGCTGGGAACAGTCATGGTCCTGGGACCGTATACTCCCCTCTATGGAATCCTCAAGGCGCTGAACCCGTATTTTGGCATGCCCTATCCCTTGCGCTACCGGATCATCCAGAACTTCGGGATGGCGGGGCTGCTGGGGGTATCGGCTTCCGTCCTCTGGGCCCGGCCCGCTGGCCCCCGCCTCCGGCGGGTCGTTCTCTACCTGGGGGTGGCGGCCGCCGGGGCTCTGCTGGCCCTGGTCTGGGCGTACCGGGTTGGCGACGACGAAATCCTGGCCGGTTATTCTCACTTGGCGTGGCTGAAGGATTACGGCTGGTTCTTCTCCGTGATCGGCGGTTATGTTTTGGCCGCGGGGGGGCTTTTGCTGATTTTTACCAGATTTTTTCCCCGGTATTTCGGCAGATTCCTGACGATTCTGGTCGCGGCCGAGCTGATCCTTTTCGCCGCCCAGGCCTGTTACCGCAACCGCGTCCTCAACCGCCGTTACCAGGACATGTCAGCCGAGCGCTACCGGGGGCCCGGGGATCATCCCGTCTACCTGATGGTTCGGGAGTTTCATCGAATTTGCCCGGAGGATCCCTCCCGGAGCCGCCGGGGATATTACCGCTCCTCGCTGGACAACCTGGGCTGGGTCTTCGGGTCCAACTCCGCTCTCGGGGTTGACGTCAAGCCCATGATAGCGGATTTTGCCGCTGTCATCTCCGAAGCGGCCCCGGGCTATCCTTACGAGCTCCGGCCGGCCGACTGGACGGCGCGTTTCTGGAAGAACATGTCGGTGGGAAGTTTCGTTTCCGACCGGCCGGTCCCGGACCCGGAGGCGGAGTTGCGGAGCCGTTTCGGAACGTTCTACTTTTATCGCTATCCGGGAGCTCTGCCCCGAGCCTACTTTCAGGACCGCTGGAGCGTTTCCGATCGGGCCGGTGAGCGTCAGGCCCTGCTCGAATACGACCTCCGTCATGTCGGTTATCTCCCCTCCGAGGCGTGGATTTTACGCCCCCAGGGTGAAAGCTACCCTGGGCAGGAAGAAAACGGCCGGGCCGAGGGCAGCGCGAGCTTTCTCCTCTTCCAGGAGGAAAACCCGATCGGAAGGGCTGATTTTTCCTCCCCCAACCGAATGGAATTGGAGATCCTGAACCGGAGCCCGGGAATGCTGGTACTCACCGACGTCTGGCATCCGGACTGGCGGGCTACCGTGAACGGCCGGGAAGAAACCATTCACCGGGTCAACTACCTCCAGCGCGGGGTCTGGCTCCAATCGGGGAGCAACCTGGTGGTGATGGAGTTTCTCCCCTCTTCCCTGGGGCCGGGGCTGGCGGCAACGGCGGCCGGCCTGCTCGGGTTGGTTCTGCTTGCGGTTTCAACCTTTAAGACTCGATCGGCGGGGGGGACGCCGAAGAGTTAAGACCATCTTTGCTGCCTTCTCCGGCGGCTCTGGCGATGACGGCAACTCCGAAGAACCTGAATTTAATCCCCGAGGGGGAAGGGAGGCTTTGAAACGTAACAGTAATTTATACTGAAAAAGCCCTGCCTATAAAAATCCGGCCCAAAATCCGGCCTGACTTGACAAAATGGCTCCTTACCCTTGATAATATTTAGAAGAACCGGTGTATCCCGGAGGGGTGGAGTGCGTCATTCGACAGGAATAAAACTGTTTATCGGGGCGGTCGTTCTGGGACATGTGTTGGCGGCCGGATGCGGCGGGCGGGCTCCCTCTGGGGGCGAGCTCGCCGAGATCGAGAGGGTGGGATCCTTTACCGGGATCATCGAGGTTGCTTATCCCGACGGCAAGACCGGCCGTCTTTCCCCCGGCCAAGAACAAATTTTCTTCCTTCCCGGAACCCGGATTGCGGTGATCGAAGGCGAGTGCGTCGCTTACCTGGGCGGGACCAAGGTTATCCTGTCCCGGGGGCATTCCGCCCGGGTGATCCCCCCCCTGACCGTGATCGACTCGATCATCGCCCATTCCGGGAGCTTCCGGGCCTTTCTCCCGGACGCTTCCGAGATCCTGGTGGCGGCCGGGGAGGAAATTCCCTCGCTCCCGGCGGGGACCTTGATCCTGGTGGCCGAGGGCGAAGTCATGATCTTTTCCCGGGGGAGCCGGCTGGCTCTTTCCCGGGGCGAAGTCGGGCGCCTGGACCGGGCGCTCGAGCGGGGGGCGCGCCAGCCCGTTCCTTCACCAACCGCGCTCCGGCCGGTGATACTTTCCGGCGCGGCCGGGTTGGTGGGGCCCACGCCGCTTTCGGCCAGCCCTTACTTGCCGGATTGATATGCGTTTCTGGAAAAAACGTGCACTTGCCCTGGGGCTGGCGCTCCTGACCGCCTCCCCGATCTCCGCCGCCGGATTGTCGGTGGGAGAGCCGGGCCGGGGGATCAGCTACGGCAACCTCCTGCTCACTCCCCGGCTCTGGCTTTCCGGCGGTTACGAGAGCAATATCTACTGGACCGAGACCGACGAGGAGAGCGATTACCTGGCTACGGTCAGTCCCGGGATCAGCCTGAAGCTTCCCTGGGAGCACGAACGCAACCTCCTGGAAATTTCCTACCGGGCCGACCTGATCTATTACCGGGACCACCCGCTGGAGAACCATCAGGATAACAATCTAGACGGCTATCTGCGCTACCGGCTGATGCGTGAATACACCCTGGAAATCGGGGACAACTACCAGAGAACTTCCTCCCGTTTCGACACCGAGTTCCGCGAGCGCATCCCCCGCACCGACAACACATTCTGGGGCCGGGTTTCCGGGGACTACAATTCCTTCGGTTTTGAGGCGGGGTACCGCAACTTTTACCGGAATTTCCATACCGACCGCTACGAACAATACGACCGGGTCGAAAACGCCGGGATTTTTGCTCTGCTCTACCGGGTCGCCCCCAAAACCCAAGCCCTGGTCGAGTATGTCTATAACCAGATCGACTACCGAACCGCCGACGAGCGCGACGGGCACTACCACGAAATCCTGGGCGGGTTCCGGGGCGAGCTTACCCCCCGCTTGAGCGGGACCGCCAAGGTCGGTTACCAGATCCGTCGCTACGACCAGCCTTACTGGAACGACTTCGAGGGTTTGGTCGGGTACCTTTCCCTGGAGCAGGTTTTCTCCGCCCATACCAACCTCCGCCTGGGCTGGGAACGTTCGCTGCAGGAGTCGACTTACGCCGGGAACAGCTATTACGAGGTAAACCGGGTCTGGGCCCGTCTCAACCAACAGCTGGCCCGCAAGCTCAGCGGCTTCGCCGAGTTCGGCTACGGCAACTATATGTATCCCAACCCCGATTTGGTCCCCGGGGGGAGGCGCCGTATTGACGATACTTACAACTTTGCCGTTGGCGTCACCTACAGCCTGCAGGAATGGCTGGAATTCTCCCTGCGCTACGCCTGGCGCCGGCGGGAATCGACCGTTGCCGATCTCGGCTACGTGGACAACTACCTCGGGTTCACGGTTTACGCCTGGTACTGAGCGTCGAACCCGATCCGCGGATTAAGCCGCCCGCCAGTTTGTCCACAGATTTCACAGATTTTATCTTCATGATCTTCATGGTGTAAAAACAGGCTGAAGACTGAAGGAACCGACGCACCGATTGAACCGCGAATCTCGCGAATCCACACGGATCAAGGTGACTGATTACTGATTACGGTTTACGGGTGAATCCTGACTCCTGTTTCCTGTATCCTTAAACTTTGCCTGATTACGGATCACTGATCACGGATTACTGGTTTTTCCTGAACCCTGAACCCTGAACCCTTTGATCAAGAAGCTCGCCTTTACAATCCTACTGGGGTATTTGCTCCCGGCTCTGGCCGGTTGCGGGTCGGTTCCGCCCTCGCCCCCGGCCGAACCCGAGGAGACCGTCCTTCCGCCGGCCCGGGACACCTTCGTGATCGGCTCGGGCAACATCCTCGAGATCACGGTGTTCGGGGAACCCGAGCTCTCCCTGCCGGCCCGGGTCACGGAGTCGGGATTCATTTCCTATCCTCTTCTGGGCGAGGTCAAGGTTGCGGGTTATACCCCGATGGAGTTGGAGCGGCGTCTGGAAGCGCTTTTGGGACGGGATTACCTGGTCTCTCCCCGGGTGACTGTATTTGTCCGGGAATACGGCACGATTTCGGTGCTCGGGCAGGTCAAGAAACCCGGGGCTTATCAATACCGGGAACTCCTCTCGGTCACCGAGGCTATCGCCCTGGGCGGAGGCTTGACCGATATTGCCAAGCCCAATAGCACCCAGATCATCCGCAACGACCCGGAGACCGGAAAAACGGTGATCCGGGTCCGGATGGCCGACATTCTGGAGAAGGACGAGGGGGAAAAGGACATCCTGCTCAAACCCGGCGACATCGTTTTCGTTCCCGAAAGTTTTTTTTAGCGGCGGAGAAAAGGTTATGGCCATATCGAGCGAATGGATCGGCTTGCGGGAAAAAGCCTATATCGTTCTCAAGCGCAAGTGGGTGCTCGTCACCTTCCTGGTCGTGGTCATGACCGTGGTCACGATAGCCACCTTTACCTCCACCCCGATTTACCGGGCCAGCGCCCGGATCATCATCGAGCCGCTGATGCCCAAGGTGATGCCTTTCGAGGAACTGTTCAGCATCGGCGGGCGCCAGCTCGATTATTACAACACCCAGTATAAGATCCTTACCAGCCCCTCCCTGGCGGAGAAGGTGGCTGAGGATCTGAAGGCCCGCAAGACCGCCTTGAAGCTTTCCCGAAGACAATTCGAAGACCTGACTTCCGATCGGCTTCTGGGGATGGTCAATATCAAGCCCATCGCCCAGAGCTATATGGTGGACATCCAGGTGATCGGACCCGATCCCCGCCTGGCCGCCCTGATCGCGAATTCCTGGGCCGAGCAATACAACCGGCACGAAATCGAGGCTAAGCTCGACAGCACCCGGCAGGCCTTGAGCCAGCTCGAACACCGCCTGCAGGAACAGAGCTTGAAAGTCCAGGAAGCCCAGCGAATTCTTCAGGACTACAAGGAAAAGGAAAAAATCGTCTCGCTGGAAAACCGGCAGAGCATCATCGAACGGGACCTGGCCGAGCTGAGTTCCCTTTACCTCAAGGCCCGCCAGGAGCGGACCAACAAGGAGCATGAACTAGGCCAGCTCCAGAAGTACCGGGGCGGGGACGAGTCCATCGAAGCTCTTTCGGTGATCATGCGCAATCCGATCATTCAGCGGCTCAAGAGCCAGATGGTCAGCCTGCAAGGGAGCCTTTCGGAATACTCTCAGCGCTACAAGGCCCAGCACCCGAAAATCCAGCAGATCGAGGCCGAGATCGCCGCCTTGAGGAAAAACCTGGAGGAAGAGATCGGGAAAATCATCGAAGGGACGCGCAAGGAATACGAAATCGCCTCCGCCAACGAGGAGAAGATCGTTTCCGAGTTGGAGAGTTTGAAGGTCCTTTCCCTGGAGATGGCCCGCAAGAACATTCTTTACAGCGCGCTTTCGGACCAGGTCACCAGTTCCCGCAAGATCTACGAGGCCTTGCTGTCCCGGGTTAACGAGACCAGCATGAGCGGGCAGATCGAGGTGACCAATATCCGGGTTCTGGATTACGCCCCGGAACCCCGGCAACCCTTCAAGCCCCGCAAGGGGTTTAACCTGGCCATGGGGCTGGCGGTGGGGATCTTCGGGGGGCTCGGGCTGGTCTTTCTGCTCGAGAATCTCGACGACACCCTCAAGACCACCCAGGACGTCAAGAACCACCTCAAGCTTCCCATTCTGGGGCTGATCCCGATTTACGAGCAGATCAACGACCGTTCCCAGGATCGGCTTCCGATTCAGGAGAAACCGATGGGGGTGGTCGCGGAATCTTTTCGGGCCATCCGGACCGGGATTCAGTTTTCCGGTTCCGAAAACCCCTGCCGGGTCCTGCTGGTGACCAGTTCCGTCCCGGGGGAGGGGAAAACCGATATTGCCGCCCAACTGGCCCTGACTTTCGCCCAGTCCGGGGAAAAAGTCCTCCTGGTGGACAGCGACCTGCGCCGCCCCCGGCTGAACCGTATCTTCCCCGGCTTGGAGGACGGGCCGGGATTGAGCGAGTACCTGCAGGGGGCCGCTGCCCTGGATGACATCTTCCGGCCGGTGGCGGAGGGGAAAATCACCCTGGTCCCCAGCGGCCGTTCCCCCGAGACCCCGGCGGAACTCCTGAATTCGCGCCTTTTTTTGGAATTTCTCGAGCGCGCGCGCGCCGGCTGGCAGAGGATTATTCTCGATTCTCCGCCCCTGATCTCGGTGACCGATGCCGCTCTGCTGGGAAGAATGTCCGATGGGGTGCTTTTCACGGTCCGGGCCGGGGCGGTGAGCTGGAAAAAAACCATTCACGGCCGCGACCAGCTCGTGGCGGTCCAGGCCCGCATTCTCGGGGTGATCTTCAACGCCGTGGACGTCAACCGCAGCGAGTACTACCACTACTACCGCAACTACTACTGAAAAGGCTGAAGGGACTGCCGCCGCATTTCACATGTAAGCATGTTTTGGCATAGAGCATAGAGTCACCCGGGTTTCAGGGGCGAATTGGGGTCGGGCTCGGGATCGCTATCGAGCGCGCGCAATAATCACACAAAGGCGCAGAGGCGCAAAGACGCCAAGGAAACCGATTCGTCCACAGATTTCCACGGATTTTTTTCTTCATGCTCTTCATGGTGTAAAAAACAGGCTGAAGACTGAAGACTGAAGGAACCGACGCACCGATTGAACCGCGAATCTCGCGAATCCGCGCCAATTCAGGCGAATGCCTACTGCTTACTGCTCACTGGTTTTCCGCCGGATTACGGATTACCGACCGGAAAGCCGGCTGAAGAAAAGACCGGGAATTATGGAAATGACAACGACCAAGGAAAGCTCTTTCCGGGGCCGCCGGGTCCTGGTCACCGGGGGGGCCGGGGCGATCGGGAGCAACCTGGTCCGGGCCTTATCTTCTTCCGGGGCGAGCTTGGTGATCGTCCTGGATGACCTCTCCGCCTCGAAGGCCTGGAACGTGCCCTCCCTGCCCAATGTCCTCTTTGTGGAGGGCAGCGTCCTGGACGAAGAAGCGCTCCGGCGGGTTTTCCACGAGGGGATTGAGGACGTTTTCCACTTGGCCGCCTTTTTCGCCAACCAGAACTCGGTGGATTACCCCGAACGCGACCTCTCCGTCAACGGGCTGGGCATCCTCAGGGTCCTGGAATACTCGAGACTCTCCGGAATCGAGCGTTTCGTTTACGCTTCCTCCGGTTGCGCCATCTATCCGCCCGACGCCCCGCTTCCCCTTACGGAGGAAAACACCACCCTGCGCCTGGGCTCTCCCTACCAGATCACCAAGATGCTGGGCGAGCTTTACTGCAACTATTTTCACTCCCAGTACGGGATGAAGGTTTTCAAGGCGCGCTTCTTCAACTCCTACGGCCCCGGGGAAGTGCCCGGCCGTTACCGCAACGTCATCCCCAACTTTATTTACTGGGCCCTGCGCGGGGAGCCATTGCCAATTACCGGCAGCGGCGCGGAGACGCGCGACTTCACCTTTGTCGGGGACATTGTGGCGGGGATGATGAAGGCGGCGGAGACCTCCTCGGCGGCGGGGGAATCCTTCAACCTCGGCGCGGGAACCGAAACCAGGGTGATCGACCTGGCCGAAATGATTAACCGCAAGACCGGAAACCGCGCCGGGGTGCGCCACATCCCCCGGCGGCGCTGGGACCACAAGGACCGCTTGCTTGCCTCCACCGCCAAGGCCGAAAAGCTCTTCGGCTACCGGCCCCAAACCGGGTTCGAGGCGGGGCTCGACGCCGTCATTGCCTGGTTTCGGGAAAACTGGAACCGGATCGAGGAAGCGGCCGACTTTCCCCCCGGCCTCTCCCCCGCCCTCAAC
>CAZIEA010000003.1:40114-41440 GCA_964538495.1 uncultured bacterium
CCTGGCGCCTGAGTGGAAACGCAGGAAGTTTAAATTCGCGAGATTCGCGGTTTCAGCCACAAATTCGGGGGAAGCGCTCAGCTTTTCCGCAGGATCCGGTTCAGGAGGTTCTCGTATTCGGCCAGGCAGGCATCCGGGGAGAAGTTGGCCCGGACGTATTCCCGCCCGGCCCGGCCCATTTTTTGGGCCAGTTCGCGATCGTCCGCCAGGAGCCTGATCTTTTCGGCGATTTCCTCCGGGGTCCGGATCCCTCGGGCGAATCCGGCGCCGGCCTCCTCGATGATGTCGATCGCCTCGCTTTCGGGGTTGAGGCAGCCGATGACCGGGATGGCGGCCGCCATATAGCCGAGAATTTTGGAGGGCACCACCGGGGTTTTCATCGCCGGCTGCAGGGTAACCAGGCCGCAGTCGGCGGCTCGGGCCAGGTCGGGGTAGCGCTCGAGCTGGACAAAGGGATGAAAAAGAACGTTGGCAAGGCCCGCGGCCCGCGCTTTTTCCTCCAATTGCAGCCGGCAAGGCCCGTCTCCGACCAGGAGAAAGAGGATGTCCGTCCTTTCCCGCAGGATTTCCGCGGCCGCGAGCACGATTTCCAGGTCCTGGGCGTAGCCCATCACCCCGGCAAAAAGGACGATGAAACGGCCCCGGAGCGCTTCGGGATCCCGCAGGGGGGGCGGGCCCGGTTTGCCCAGGTAGGCGGAGGTATCGATCCAGTTGTGGATCACCCTGATCTTCCCCGCGGGGACTCCGGCGGCGACCAGGGCCCGGCGATTGGCTCCGGAGTGCACGGTGATGAATTCGGCGTGGCGGTAAACGAACTTTTCGATTTTACGGAACACGGCCACGACCAGGGGATTGCGCAAGGCTCCGAGATCGATGGCGTTCTGGGGGAAGATGTCCTGGACATTCAGGATGAACCTGGTTCCCCGGAGTATTTTTATCAGATAAGCGGCCAGCCCCAAGGTCAGGGGCGGCGAATAGACGACGGCCGCCTCGGCTTTTCCCAGGAAAAAGCAGGGGAGGGTGAAGATCGCGGGAAGCAGGAGCTGCCCGATTCCCCGGCGCAAGTGTCCGACATTATGAAGCGGAAGGGTGTGGACCCTGAGGACATTGATTCCGGCGATGGTTTCCCGGTAGAAAAATCGCTTTCTCCCGGCAAAAGGCCAGCGCGAGAGGTTGTAGCGCGGGGTCGAGGTGAGGACGCCGACCTCGAATCCCCGGTCGCGGAAGTCTTGCGCCATTTCCGCCATCAGGGCGCTGGCGGAACGGATTTCCGGGGGATAGGAATCGGTTATCAGGAGCACCCGCATAAAAATTACTATACAACAT
>CAZIEA010000003.1:41450-53100 GCA_964538495.1 uncultured bacterium
TTAGCGCCGCCGCCGGGCCCGGATCAGGCTCCCCGGATCTCGGCGCAGCCTGGCCCACAACTGCCGGATTCTCTCGGCGCGGCGGCGCGCCAGGAAAGGCCAGGCCGCCCAATCGTCCCGCCGCCGCTCCCCCCAAGAGGCTGGAGCCGGAGGGGCCGGCATCCCGGTCGGTCCGCCCGAGGTCCGGATCGCCCAGGCCACTCCCCGGCGCCAGAGGTTTTCGTACCACCTGAACTCGGCCCCGTGCCGGGCCTGAAAGTCGCGCCAGACTTCGAGGAGCCGGTAGCCGTGGGGGCCGATGTCGTCGAAGACGATGACTCCGCCGGGGGCGAGGAGGTCGACGACATTGGCGAGGTCGACCCGGGCGGTTTGCGCCTCGTGGCAGCCGTCCACCAGGATGTAGTCAAAAGTGGCATCCGGGTGCCGCCGCTTGTATTCCGGCACGGTTTTCAGACTGTCGCCGCTTACGAACCGCGCCAGGGAGTCGGGGATGTTCATTATCCGCAGGTTGCGGCGAACCGTGGCGGGGCCGCCGATTTCGCGCCAGATGTCGAAGCAGACCGCGCTCACCCCCTGGTAATCCCGGTAGGCGCTGAGCAGGTCGACCAGGCTGCCGCCGTTGCGGGTCCCGATTTCCATGATCCTCTGCGGCCGCAGCGCCAGCCCGATCCAGGAGATCACCATGGCGGTCTCGAAAAAGTATTCCCCCCCCGCCCTTTTCCGGAGTTCGCGATGGTAGTGGTCGCGGCGGTTGCGGCGGGCCAGGATCCGGCTGTTGTTGAGAACGAAAGGCTTGAGCTTCTCGATCTCCCTGATGAGTTCGTCCTGTTCCGGCCAGCTTGTGGTCATCCGGTCCTCTCGGGTTTCCGCCCGCGCGGAGTTATGCGTCTGTTTTTCTCACCATGAAGAACATGAAGGTGAAATCTGTGGCTATGCTTCAGCCTAACTTCCTCACCACAGAGTTCACAGAGAGAAACAGAGGCCACAGAGAAAACTTTCTTACCATGAAGATCATGAAGAACATGAAGAAAAATCTGTGAAATCTGTGGATGGAAATAATCTGCGGTAATCTGCGTAATCTTAGTTTCCTTTCGCGCGGATTCGCGAGATTCGCGGTTTCGGTTCGTGGAGAGTTCTCCTCAGAGTTTGACTTCGGCGCCCCGGCGCAGGGACTCCTCGATCCGGAAGGTGGCCAGGGTGGTGGCGTGGTAATCTTCCCAGGCGACCGGGGAAGCGCCGTCGCGTACGGCCCGGAAGAAAGTTTCGAACTCGTCCCGGTGCCCCCGGTCCGCCGTGGGGCGCGAGTATTTCTTGGTTTTCCCCGTTCCCTCCAGGGTTGAGGAGCGGAAATTCTCGATCGCTCCGGCGCAGCCGGAGCCGAAGATTTCCACCCGCTCCCGGGGGAAGCTGCGGGATCCGCCGGCGGCGTAGGCGATGGAGGCCACGGAACCGTTGTCCAGGGAGAGGGTGATGACGAGGTTGTCCTCGTTGAAAAACTCGCCCCCCGCGAACCCGCCCGCGCGGGCATAGACCCGCTCGGTCAGGCCCCCGGCCAGGAAGTGGATGAGGTCGATGAAGTGCCCGACTTCCCCGATTATCCGGCCCGCCCCTTCCTCGGGATCGTGGACCCAGCTTTGGGCGGGGACGAAGCCCGCGTTGACCCTGACCGTCAGCACCCAGGGCCCGCGGCGCCCCGAGAGCCACTGCTTGATTTTTACGCTGTGGGGCGAGAAACGGCGGTTGTAGCCGACCATAAGGGGCCGCCCGGCCGCCGCCAGGGCCTCCCGGATTGCCGCCAGCTCGGTTTCGTCGAGACAGAGAGGTTTCTCCACGAAGACCGCTTTGCCGGCCTGCAGGGCTTCGACGGTCATGGCGGCGTGGAGGTTGTGGCGGGTGGCGATCAGGACGCAGTCCACGGCGGGGTCGGAGAGTATTTCCCGGTAGTCGGTGGTGCAGTAATCGAAACCGAACTTCTCCCCCGCCCGCGCCCCGCCCGCGCCGGAAGCGGTGGCCACCCCGCGCAGGGCGATTCCCTTGATCCCGCGGAGGGCGGGAAGCAGGGTGCCCCGGGAAAAGAGTCCGGCGCCCAGGAGCCCTACCCCCAGGCAGGAGGTTTTTCCCCTGCCCGGGAGGCTGGTCTTGAGGTCCACGCGCCGCGCGGGGGCTTCCGTCCCCGGGCAGGTCAGGACCACGCCCAGATAGGGCTCGGCTTGTTTTCCGGAGATCAGGGCGTAGGCTTTTTCGGCTTCGGCGATCGGGAAGCGGTGGGAGATCAGGGGTTTGATCCGGATCCGGCCTTCCGCTCCCAGGCGCAGGAATTCTTCCAGGTTCCGCCCCGCGGTCCAGCGGACGTAACCCGCCGGGTAGTCCCGTCCCCGCTCCTCGTAATCCGGGTCGTAGATTCCGGGGCCCGCCGAGCGGGGCACGAGCAGCCGGAGTTCCTTCTCGTAAAAAATGTCCCGGGGTATTTCCAGGGAGACCAGACCGGGGACCGAGACGGCCGCCTGGCGCCGGCAGGAATCGGCCGCCAGAACGAGCGGGCGGTTGTTCCCGGACGCGGCCCAGACCACGGCGGCGTTGGCGCCCCGCCCCCCGGTGAGGGCGAGAACCGCCTCCCGAAAGTCATTTTCGTCGGAGAAAGCCCGCGCGATTCCGAGTTCCCGGCTCAAGGCGGCCCGGGCGGGGTCGGGTTCGAAAGCGATCACGCGGCCGCCCGCGGCGGCGAGGATCTGGGCCGAGAGGATTCCCAGCATGCCCAGCCCGATTACGGCTACCGTTTCTCCCAGGGCGCATCCCAGGACGCGGCTTCCGTGCAGGGCAATCGCGCCCACCCCGGCGAAGGCGGCATCCTCGAGATCCAACTCCGCGGGGACGGCCGCGGCCAAGTTGGCGGGGACGAAAACTATTTCGGCGTGGGAGGCATACCCTGCCCCGAAGCAGGCGACCCGGTCTCCGGGGCGGAACCCCCGGGTCCGGTTGCCCGCCTCGATCACCACTCCGGCGGAGCTGTAACCCAGGGCTACCGGGGTATCGAGGCGGGCCGTCGATTGGCGCCAGGCCTCGGCCACCCCCTCGGTCCTGGCCTTGTCGATCACTTTCCGCACCAGGTCGGGCCTGCTCATGGCCTTGCCGGCCAGGGAACGCCGGGCCAGGGCCAGGCCGGATTTTTCGGTTCCGGCGCTGATCAGGGAGCAGGCGGTGCGGACCAGGATGCCCTGGGCCCGGGCCAGGGGGGCGGGAACCTCCTCGACCCGCAATTCCCCGGTGCGGTAGATCTGGACCACCTGCTTCATCGTGCCCCCCCCATGCGTTGAAATAGTTCCAGGGTTTCCCGGGCCGTGCGGGACCAAGTGAAACTCCGCGCCCGCGCCCGACCCAGTTCGATCAGTCTTCCCCGTAAGCCTTCGTCGTCCAGGAGGCTGCGCACGGCGCTTTCGATCGCGCCCACGTCGTGGGGATCGAAATAAACCGCGGCTTCCCCCAGGACCTCGCGCATGACCGGGATGTCGGAGGCCGCCACCGGGACTCCGGCGGCCATCGCTTCCAGGGAAGGATGTCCGAAGGTTTCCAGGTAGGAAGGGAAAATGAAGGCAGCCGCCCCGGCATAGAGGCTGGGAACCATCGGGTAGCTGAAGTTGCCGGGGAGGAAGACGCTTTTCTCCAAGTCGTTTTCGGATATGAAGGCGAGCATCTTCCGGTAGTAGGGGTCGTCGGCGTTTCCCCCCGCGATCAGCAGGGGCGGGATCCCGTCCCCCCGCTGCCGGCGCAGGTTGCGGTAGGCTTCGAGCAGGCGGAGATAATTCTTGTAGTGGTAGATGGTGGAGATGCTCAGCAGGTAGCGGCGGGGGAGGTGCCGGGGCAGGGCCTTGACGTTTCCCCGGGCGAAGGCCCCGGGATCGATCCCGTGGTGGATGGCATAGCACTTTTCCCGGGGGATGGCGAGTTTGGCGGCGATTTCCTCCAGGGAACTGAGGGAGACGAACACGATCCCCGTTGCCCGTCGCGCGCTCTTGCGGGCCAGCCACTTGAGGATGGCCAGCCGGGCCCGGTTGGGCAGGGACCAGGAGGAAGGGAGGGCGGTGTAAAGATTCGGGTTGCGCATGGCCAGGACCACCGGGCACCGGGCTGAAAGCGAGGTGATGTCGGCCGGGGAGTAGAGCAAGTCGATTTTTTCCTTTTTTAGCCGGCGGGGAAGAAAGACCTGCTCGTAGATCCCGCGCAGGAGGTTGAGGTTGAGAGGCAGGCGGACGGTGATGGGATGGAAATTTTCCGGGAGCCCCGAGACCAGGCCGATGTTGAAGCGGGAAAGGAAGATGTAGTAGTGGTTTTCCCGGTCCAAGGCGCCGAGGGCGGGGAGAAAATTGAAAAGATAGGTGATCCCGCCGCCGGAGCTGATGGAGAGGCCGTTAATGGCGATTTTCATGGCGTCTGGAAAGGTACACCCGCCCGATCGCCCCGACAAGGGTGTCGAGCGCGATCATGATCAGGATCCAGCGGATCCAGCGGACCGGGTAGCGCAGGAGGGTGTCTTCGAACCGCATCAGGAGCGGCAGTAACGCGGCATAGATGATCATTCCCTCCTTCCGGAGCAGGATCAGCTTGAGGAAGCCCGCGAAGAGCAGCGCCATGATCGGAAACCCGATCGCGATGCCCACCACCCCCCCGTCGGCGTAGGCCGAGGCCAGGGGCGTGCCCAGGGGGTCGATGACCGCCAGCCCGAAGTGATTGTAGGCTATGGCGGCGAGCCCGACCGAGGGTTTCCCCGGCCAGATCAACCGGGGGACCGCCATGGCCAGGGAAGTCAGGTTCTCTTCGCCCCAGAGGAAGGGGATATCCCGGGCGTGTCGGGCCGCCATAATGGAAGCCGGCCAATCCAGCCCCGCCATCCTCTCGCGGGCGTTTTGGCTGAGAAGGGCTTCCAGGGGCTGGAAGCTGAACATGCTGGGCGAATTGAGGATCCGCGCGGCGCGGCTGAAAATGTTCATTTCTTCCCGGGTATAGGCCCCGACCCCGGGATCGGCCCTGGTCACCGTAACCTTGGCCATGCTCATGGCCAGAAAAGCGACCGCCGCCGCCAGGGCTCCGAGGATGAGCCGGGAAAAGCGGAGCTGGTCCTTTCGGTTCAAGACATAAGCGAAAACGGCGGCTACGATCGAGTAGAAGAAGAGGCGCCGGTTCTGGTAGGCCATGAAGATGGGCAACAGGGTGGCAAGCAGGACCAGGGCCAGTCCCTTCCAGGCCCTCCCGCCGCGCCGGAAGAAAAGGAAACAGAGGGTTCCCCAGGTCACCCCCAGCAGTTCCGGCCCGGCAATGGAATAAGTGGTGTCGAGGCCTTCCCGCACCCCGACGAAACGGAAAGTCTGCATTAGGTAGCTCCGGGACATGTAGAGGAAGAGTCCCATGCAGAGCGCGTACCAGGTCAGGGCCAGGGCGGGGATCATCCGCTGCTCCCAGGGCTGGGAAAAGCTTTCCAGGCAGTTTTTCAGCGACTCGTTGATCCGGAGTTTTCGGGCCAGGTAACGATAGCTGAAATCGAAAATGACGATGGCCAGCAGGGCCAGCAGGAGCATGGGGACGTAGTAATCCTGGGATCCGTAAGTGAGCACGATCTGCTCGGGGGCGGCCAGGGGAGGGAGGTTACCCGGACCGAAATAGAGGAAGAAATGAGTTTCCACTACCGCCAGAGGGGAGAAGTAATTGAAGAAACCGGGATGGACGGGATCGGTCCACCAGCGGAAGCAAACCACCCCGAGCATGGCCAGGCAGACGGAGAACTGGAAAGCCGTGAAAAGATCGCCTCCGGCCTGGAGCAGAATCAGCGAGCCCAGGCCCAACGCGCCGGCGAGCCCGAGCACGATCCGGCTCCGGCGGGAGGTGTCAAGCTCGGTCCCGGCGTTGTCGTCCCAACCTTTCATCCGGCGCTTCCGAGGATGTTACGGCAGTTTCGGACCACTTTGTCCCCGTAGGTTTCCCAGCTCCAGTTTTCCTTGGCCTTCGCGGCTGCGGCCCGGCCCAGGCGGCGGAGCTTTTCCCGGTCCCGGTAGAGTTCCAGCAGGCGCTTTTGCAGGGAGACCTCATCCCGGACGGGAACGATAAATCCCTGTTCCCCCGGCTCGATCAGGTCCGCTCCTCCCGAGTTCAGGGTGCAGATCAGGGGCAGTCCGGCGGCCAGGGCTTGGACCTGGACCAGGGCGAGGCCTTCCTCGATCGAGGGCATGACCAGGACGCTGCTTTCCCGGAAGACTTGGGCCAACTCCTTCCGGGAGAGTTTCCCCAGCCACCTCACCCCGCTCCGATAACGGGCCAGGAAGGGCTTCATCTCCCCGTCGACTTCCCCGGCCAGGACCAGCTCGGCTTCCGGCAGGTTGAGTTCCGTGAAAGCCTTCAGCAGGTAATGGACGCCCTTGCGCAGGCAGATCCTGCCGGCAAAAACCGCCCGGAAGGTTTTCCCGGCGCCCGGTCCGGGCCGGAATTGTTCGAGATCGGTTCCGTAAGGGACGACCAGGAGTTTGTGCGCGGGGATCCCCTGATCGAGAAAACTCTGCCGGGCAAAGGAACTCGGGACCGAGATATAGTCGGCTTCCTGGTACTCCCGCAGTTCCTTGGCCACGATCCCCGGGTGGGCCAGGGTCGGTTCCAGGCCCTGGGCGAGGTATTCCTCCTTCAGCAGGGCGGTCTGGGTGAGGATATGGGAACTTCCGCGTTCCAGGATGGTTTTGGCCCCGAACTCCTTGGCCCGCCGGAGAGTTTCCAGGGAGAAACCGGACCACCCGATCAGAATGTCACAGGGTTCCAGGCGCCTCCGGGCTTGCCGGTCGAAGAGTTCGCTGACGAAATAATGGGGCCGGCCCAGCCGCCGCAGGGGTTCCGGCAGCCGCCGCCAGAGTTGAAAAATCAACTCCTTGGCCGGGAGGGAAGCGACTTTTTCCCGGGGAACCCCGGCCTGGACCGCCCGTCCCCGGGGGTAGGAGGTGAGCAGTTTTCCCAGGCAACCGCGGCGGTGGAGTTCCCGGGCCAGATCGAAGGCGTGGAAGCGGCCTCCCACGCTGACGGCGACTCTGAAATTATTTTCCCGCATCTTGGCGCTCCGCCGGTTTGTCTCCGGATCCCGCCCCGCGGCCGAATCTCAACCCCAGTCGGCGGGAAGGGGAAAGCCGATTTCATCCTTCCGGGCGGCGCAGGCTGAACTATACTACCAGCAGCCCGGGGAAGGCTATATCGACAAGAAGAGACAGTCTGAAGGCTGAAGGAAAGGCCGCCTCATTCACATGTAGACACATAGAACCGAGTGGACGATGTGGACGATGTGGACGAAGTGGACTCAGTGGACCGGCTCCTGAACTCAGGTGCCTGACGCTATGCGCGCCGATAACGATCACGACAACGATTTTAATCTGTGAAATCTGTGGACGAAATTAATTCGTGAAATTCCCGAAATTCGGCCCGACTCCTTATGAAGACCGATAAGTTGGCTTATTTGTTCGGGTCGGTGGCCAAGACCCTGACCGGGAGGGGGAGAAAATGTCCTTCCTGCGGATTCGGGGTTTCCGACCCGGTGGACCGGAAGTGGCTGGTGACATCGCTCCGGCGCTGCCGCTCCTGCCGGCTCCTCTACCGGGCCCCGGCCGCTACGGCGGGGGAAAACGCCCGCCTTTACCGGGAGCGGTACCGCGAGGGTTTCACCACCGGGATGCCCGCGGATGCCGAGTTGGCGGCTTTGCTGAAATCGGGATTCCGGGGGCACGAGAAGGATTACGGCCCCTACCTCCGGGTCCTGGAAGCCCTGGGGGCGCCCCCCGGGGGAAGGCTGGTGGATTACGGCTGTTCCTGGGGCTACGGCAGCCACCAGTTGCGCTCGGCGGGATACCGGGTGGAGGCTTACGAGATTTCTCCTTCCCGGGCCCGCTACGCCCGGGAAAAGCTGGGCCTCCAGGTGCGCCCGGAGGCGGATTTTCCGGCCGGCGTTTACGATATTTTCTTTTCCGCCCATGTCATCGAGCATATCCCCTCGGTCTCGGGAATGATTGCCGCCGGGTTGGCGGCCCTGAAGCCCGGGGGGATTTTTCTCGCCTTCACCCCCAACGCCGATATTGAGCGCGACGATCGGGAAGGGCGGCACCGAATGTGGGGATACGTGCATCCCCAGGTCCTGGACGGGGAGTTCCTGCGAGCTTGCCCGTTTCCCGCCCTGCTGGCGGCTTCCTCCCCTTACGATCCGGATTTTCTCCGGGCCTGGGACGGCCGGAGCCGAAGCTTCGGGAAGCTGGAGGGCCCCGAGCTTCTCCTGGCCCTCCGCAAACTGTGATTACAGGGAGAGGAACTAAGATTTCACAGATTAACCGCGAATCTCGCGAATCCCCGCCAACAGCAACTAAGATTACGCAGATTGCCGCAGATTAAAGCTGCCCACGGATTTCACAGATTCTTTTTCGTACTCGTACTCGGTGTGAGGTGTGGGGGATGAGGTTTGGCGCTGAAAAACAGGCTGAAGGCTGAAGGAACCGACGCACCGATTGAAACCGCGAATCTCGCGAATCCACACAAATCAAGGTGCCGGATTACGGATTACTGATTACGGATTACCGGTTTGAGAAGACCCTATGCTCTATGCCCCCTGCTCTATGCTGAAGCATGTCCACGGATTTCACAGATTTTTTCCTTCATGGTGAGAAAAGTATTTTCACTGTGGCTGCTAGCGGAACAGATGCTTTTTGACCAGGTCGTGGAAAATCGCCGCCGCCACGACCTGGTTCCCTTCCTTATTGGGGTGGCCGTCCGCGGCAAAAAAATACCTGTTCTTGCCTTCCGGAGTGTTCATGTATTCGAGCAGGTCCAGGACCTCGATCGAATTGAGCCGGCAAAATGAACTGATCAATCTTCCGGCTTCCCTGCTGTTGGACCATTTCTCCACTATTCCCCCCTGCACGCTGTCTTTCGGATAAAATATGACTACCGAGAAGCGGATGCCGTTATTTTCGGCGAGATCGTTGAATTCGGTCAGCAGCTCATAGGACCTGGCGATGACGGCATCCCTGCTCGCGATCTGATACCTTATTTTGGGAACAAACACGTGCAGGGCAATTATCCGGTAAATGACGGAATTGAATAATATCCCCAAATTTTTTTTTAGTTCTTCCCGGAAGCGTGCTTCCATTGCCGCCGACGTGCTGTAATTGCCTTCGTCGTCTATGAACGCTATGGCGTTGGGGATGATGTCGTTGGCGATCAGAAAACCGAGGATTATGTGGTCCGGTTGCAACGAGCCCATGTGGTTTTTCGCCACGATCAGCTCCTGTACGGTGTTATAGCCCTTGACCGAGTAATTATAAGCGGACAGCCGTTTGGCGGGGATAGCTTCCCTCAATTTTTCCAGATAAGAAGCGACCGTATCCTCTTCTTCGACGCCGACCCCCCAGAGCATGGAGTCGCCTATGAGCATCACGCGATATTCATTGCTGTTTTTGGGCTGTATTTCCCTGGTCCGGAAACCCAGCGAATTTGTCCGCATGGTGTAGGTAAACTCTTTCGAGGAGTGAACGCTCTCGGAATTGGGCGAGAGGACGAAACCGTACTTTCTATCGAAGTTCTCATTATTGGGTCCGAACATGACCCGCGAGTTCAAAAGCCGCGCAAATGCGTAATCCAGGTAGACGCCGCTGTCGGCGTAATCCGGAAAAATCACCCTGGCGGCGACTTCCGTTATGGCCGCGGTCAGGACGATTCCCAGCAAGACGAAAAAAAGGATTTTCCAGGCTCGTCTCATGATTTTCTCTTGATCGTCAGAGATAACCCAAGGCGCCGAGGCGGTCGCGCAGCTCCTCCCGTTCGGCCTCGCTGTAGGCGCGGGAGATTGGTTCCGGCAGCAGGTAGCGGCGGGATTGTTCTTCCCCCTGGAGGCCGGGATCGGGGCGGAAGATTTCCTGGAGCGCCCGCCCGTCCCCCCCGGAGGGGCTGGGGATCCCGAGGAGACGGCAGACGGTGGGGACGATGTCCGCCAGTCCGGCCTCGGCGGTCCAGCCCGGCCGGATGGAGGGTCCGGCGGCCAGGATGATGCCGTTTTCGCGGTGGGTGGCGGTGGGCCGGGTTCCCGGGGGCAGTTCGATCCACTCGGGCGCGAACTCGATCAGGAGGTCGGGAAAGATATCCCGGTAGGGGCCCGGGAAAAGCTCCTCCCGGGAGGCGAGGAGGCTGAAGATCGGGCCGCCGGGCGCCCGGCAGCTCAGGAGTTCGAGCTTCTCCCGCACCCGGTTGAGGAGGGCGGCCCGGGCCGGTTCGCTCCCGGCCCGGAGCCGGATATAGCCGGTGTGGTTCATGAAAAGAGCGAAGTGGGCGGCGGTGCGTTCCCAGTCGATATCCCCCCGGGCGGGCCTGGTTTGGCGCGCGATTTTTTCCCGCAGGCGCCGGGGGAGGCGCCGCCGGAGCAGCCCGGCCAGGGGGAGCCGGCGCAGCCCCGCCGCGCTCAGGCGGGGACGGGCCCCCCCGGTTTTCGCGGTCAGCAAACCCTCCCGGGACAGGAAGGAGTTCAGCCCCGCGGTTCGGGCGGGGATTTTGCCGAAACCGTGGTCGGAGATCACCAGCAGATCGGTCCTTTCCATTCCGCCCAGGAGATTTTCCGCCCGGCGGTCCACTTCCCGGAAATATTCGAGGACTTTCTCCCGGGACTCGGGGTCGTCTTTTCCCCGGAGGAACCAGTGCTGGACCCAGTCGGTCCCGGAGACCACGAAAAGGAAAAGGTCCCAGGGGCGGGTCCGGCACAAGTTTTCCACGGTCTGGAATTGCGCCCGGGTGAGAGCGTAAAGCTCCCGGAGGAAAGCCTTGGAATCGTCCCGGAGCCGGGGAAAATCCAGGCAGGTCAGGTGCCCGGGGGCGATTTCGCCCGCCAGTTCCAGGGGCTGGAACCAGTCCGCCGCCCCGGCGGGGGTCATGAAGCCGCTGATCATGGGGTTTTTTCCGGGGGTGGGGGGATAGGTCAAGGGCACGTTGACGGTGACGACGGGGCGCTCGTTGAGCCCCAGGATGTCCCAGATCCGGGGAACCCGGACGGAGTTCGAGTCCACCCGGATTTCCCGGCGGGAAAAGTCCTCGGGCGGGAAGGGATCGACCCCGGTTTTGCCCGGGTTCATCCCGCTCATGGCGGTGCTCCAGGCGGTCAAGGTGAAGGGGGGAACGGTGCTCCGGAGGGGCCCGAACCCGCCGGTCTCGCTCAGGCGGCGGAGGAAGGGCAAATCCGCCAGGTGCCCGCGGACGAAATCATAGTCTGCTCCGTCCAATCCCAGCAGGAACACCCGCCGACCGGATTTATCGTTCATTCCCGGAAAACTCCAGATCCGCCCGGTAAATGCCCCGGAACCCCTCGTGGACCGAATCGAAACAGATCCGCGTCCCGGTTCGGTCCCAGCGGGGGTGATCGGCGGGCAGGGAGCGCAGCGCCGCCAGCTCGGAGAGTTCGCCGGCTTCGGTGTCGAAAAGAAGCAGGCGCCGGCGGTGGGAGGAGTCCGGGTAGGTGTCGGTCAGCAGCCACCGCCGGTCCGGGGAATAGCCCGGGTGCCCGTCTCCCGGGAAAACCCCCGCCCCCAGGGGTTCCCGGCTCCCGGAACGGTCGCCGAGCAGGAAATAGCCTCCGGCGGCGCGGCGGGGGGCAAAACGGCGG
>CAZIEA010000003.1:53194-56976 GCA_964538495.1 uncultured bacterium
CCCCAGCCGATCAGGGTGTCGTCGTCGCGCCAGGAGAAATGGGTGGCCAGGCCGCTGTCGAGCAGGAGCCGGAGTCCGCCGCCTTCCGTCCCGGCGGTGAAGACCCGGGTGTAAATCCCTCCCCCGGGCAGGGTCCAGCGGTGAAGAAAGCAGAAACGAGTTCCCCCCGGGTTGATCAGGGCGTGATCCAGCCAATCCCGGCCCGGCTCTAGGGAGGCGGGAGGGGAAAAGGTTCGGATTTCTTCCAACTCCACCAGGGGGCGATATTCCCCGCGGGCGATATTCAGGAGATGGATCGCTCCCGCGGTTCCGGGAAAGACCCCGCGGTAGCCGTAAGAGGGGCGGAACCCGCCCCAGCGGGAGAAGTCCAGGGCCAGCGCCCGGTCTCCCCCGGGGAGGAGGGAGAAGACCGGCAGGGGCAGCCGCCGCCGCCGCCCGGTCCTGAGGTCCAGGATTTCGGCGGCCTGCTTGCCCCCCTCGAGGATGTTGTAAATCACTTCGGCGCCGCCGGGAAGCCACTGCGTTCGCGCCCCTAGTTGCCAGTTCCAGGCCGCGGTCGCGCCCAGTCGGACCGGGGGGTTGCCCGCCTCGATCAGGAAAATCTCCGCCTCGTCGCCCGGAGAAGGCAGCCGGTCCAGAAAAGCGGTTTTCAAGGCTAGTAACTTTTCTCTTCTGGCGTCCTCCGGGGAGAGGTCGTAGTAACCGAAAAAATAATGCTCCCCCGGCGGGGTCAGGCGCGTCAAGCGGGCCGCGGCTTTCATCCGGCCCGTCCCAGAACGGATTCGGCCGCCCGGCGCACGCCGGCGGCTTGGGCGGCAAACGACCAGCCGGTGACGATTTCGCGGGACCTTTTCCCCAGTTTTTCCCGGAGGCCGGGATCGGAGGCCAGCTCGAGAATCCGCCGTTCCAGTTCGCGGATGTCTCCAACCGGGAAAAGGTAGCCGTTTCTCCCGGGTTCGACCAGGTCCGCCCCCGTTCCCACCCGGTCGGAGACCAAAAGCGGCAGCGAGAAGTTCATGGCCTCGTTGAGAGCCTTGGGGGAAGGATCCCACTCCGAGGCCAGGGTGAAGACATCGGCCTGGCGGTAGTAGTCGGAAATTTTCCCCTGGTTGACGAACCCGGTCACGAAGACTTTCCCCCCCGCTTCCGGGAAAGCTTCGATTTCTCCGCGCAGCCGGCCGTCTCCCAGGAGAACCAGGGCGGCGGGGGTTTCCCGCGGGAGGCCCAGGACCGCTCGGACCAGGTCGAGCGGGCGCTTGCGCGGGATAAGTTTCCCGCTGCTCAAGACGAGCGTGGTTCCCTCCGGGAGCCCCAGTTTTTCCCGAAGGCCGGGCCTGGGAACAGGGCGGCGGGCGGCCGCTTGGAAAAAATCGTTATCCACCGCCGCCGGGAAGAAAAAGAGTTTTCTTTCCGGGAAGCCCATCTTCGTGAAATATTCCCGGTTGGCCCGGCAGGAATAAAGGGCGGCGGCGCAGCCGGCCAGGATCCGCCCCCGCCCTTTCCGGAGCGCTCGCCGCAGGGGGCTCCCCCGCCGCAGGAGATCGGCCTCGCCCTTGAGAATGATCGGGATGGAGAGGGCCCGCGCTGCCCCCAGCGCCAGCCAGTTGGAGGCGGTCATCCAGCCGTGGACGACCAGGACGTCGGGGCGATGGCGCCGGAGCCAGGCGAAAATCCCGGGGTTGATCTGGCCGGTAATCCCGGAAGCGGGCCGGGGGCTCCAGTTGGGCAGAAACCAGTAGCGATAGCCCTCGAGCAAGGGGATGTCCCAGGAGATTTTTTCCCCGAAGCCGGGGTCCCAGGATTTTTTCCCGATCCCGAAATCCCGGCAATAGAGGACGCTGAGATCGATTCCCGGTTCCCGGTCCAGCACCCGGAAGAAGGGGGAGTGGTACTGGGTGGGATGGGAGGTGAGAAAAGCCAGTTTTATCTTTTCCGTCGCCATGGGTTCAGAATGCATTCCACGGATTGAAGCGCTTCCTGCTTTTCCACAGATTTCACAGATTTACACAGATTTGTTCGCTATCGTTGTCGTGTTTCGGCATAGAGCAGAGGACCTGCTCAAAGCGGTAATCCGTAATCAGTGATCCGTAATCCGGCACCTTGATTTGCGTAGATTCGTGAGATTCGCGGTTCAATCGGTGCGTCGGTTCCTTCAGCCTAACTTCCTTACCACAGAGCGCACAGAGAAAAACCAGAGCGCACAGAGAATTATTTTTTTCACCATGAAGAGCATGAAGAACATGAAGGTAAAATCTGTGTAAATCTGTGGACAGCTTTAATCTGCGGTAATCTGCGTAATCTTAGTTTAGGTTGGCGCGGATTCGCGAGATTCGCGGTTCAATCGGTGCGTCGGTTCCTTCAGCCTTCAGCCTTTTTTTGCACCATGAAGAGCATGAAGAAACATGAAGGAAAAAAATCTGTGTAAATCTGTGAAATCTGTGGACAGCTTTAATCTGCGGTAATCTGCGTAATCTTAGTTTAGGTTGGCGTAGATTCGTGAGATTCGCGGTTAATCCGTGTAATCTGCGAAATCTTAGTTTTGTTTTGGCCTGAAATCTCAGTTGAGATAGCCCAGGGCCTTGAGCTGGTCCAAGGTGGCCCGGTCGGGCCGATGCTCCGCTTTTCCGGCCACCGCTTCGGCGCCGGACAATTCCCGCAGCCTTTCCCGGAGCGGATCCAGGATCCCGGCGTCGGCTTCGGGAAAGAGGTCGCGGGTTTCCCCGGGATCGGCCCGCAGATCGTAGAGTTCCAGCCCCTCCTCCCGGACCGGGAAGAAGGGTGGGCTTTTCCCCCGGGTGCGGCCGGTATTGTGGATGAGCTTCCAGCCGCCTCCGGCCAGGGCGAACTTCTCGTCGCCGTAGCTGGTGGCCCCGGAGAAGTGCTCGGGGTTTTCCGCCAGCCGCCGGCCGGGCGCCGGAGCGGAGAGAGGCGAATCCAGCCCGGCCAGCTCCAGCAGGAGCCCGAAGATCTCGGTCTGGTCCGGCTCGACGGTAGAAACTTCCCCCCGCCGCCCGGGGACCCTGATCAGGAGGGGGACCAGGAGGAGTTCGTGGTAGAGGGTGTGTCCGTGGCCGTAGCCCGCGTGTTCCCAGAACTCCTCCCCGTGATCGGCGGTCAGGACCACGATGGTGGAGTCCGCCAGGCCCCGCTCGGCGAGGATCGCCTCGAGGCGCCCGAACAGCCCGTCGAAAAATTGCACCTGCCCGTCATAAAGAGCCCTCAGGTAATCCCTCGCTTCCGGGGATTCCCCGGTTTCGGCTACGGCCCGGGCGAAATCCAGCTTCCCGGGGGCAAGTTCGGCGGGCACGGACGCGGGGCGGGGAGGATTGTGGGGGTTGACATTGTAGGGCAGGTGCAGGTCCATGAAGTGCAGCAGCCCGAAAAAGGGCCCGTTCCCGGCTGCCTCCAGGCATCCGGGCAGGGCGTCCAGCAGGTCGGCGCCGTGCCGCCTCTTGGCGATCTCGACGGTTTCGAAACCCTGGCCGAAACCGAACTCGGCCGTGAGATGGGGGTTGCCGCCGTTAAGGAAGAAGGTCCGGTATCCCCGGTCCCGCAGGAACTCGGCCAGCGTGGCGACTCCGTCGGGAAGGGCGGAAAGCGGATCGACCGCCCCGTGCCGGGCGGGGGAGAGACCGGTGAGAAGGGTGGCCATGGCCGGCTTGGTCCAGGAAGATGAGGCCCAGGCCCGGGGAAAGGCGAGGCTTTCTCCAGCGAATCCGGCGAGCCGGGGGGTCCGCTCCGGGTCGCCGAGGGCGTCGTAACGCAGGCAGTCGTCCACGACC
>CAZIEA010000004.1:0-4251 GCA_964538495.1 uncultured bacterium
GGATTATCGGGCCCAGGCAAGCGGTCTGGGGCCGGGGCCAGCCGTCCATGTCGTAGCCCCCCGCCAGGGGGTAGCCCCCCGCGCAGATCATGGGCGAGGTCCAGTGGATGTGGTAGTTCCCGGCCGCGGCGTTGGTGAAGAGCGGGTTCTCGGAAACATTGCCGTTGAGCCCCAGGTACTGCCCGTCGGAGAGGTTGCAGTGGCGGACGTTGTCGGTCTGGGCCCCGAAGAGGTCGGATCCGTTGTTCCAGAGGATGTTGTTGACGAGGACCGCCCCGGAACTGGTGGAGTCCAAATAGATCCCGCCCCGCCCGGAGGTCCCGGAGTTGTCGGCGACGGTGCAGCCGACCACGATGGGGGCGGAGTTGTTCCCGGCATATAAGGCCCCGCCGAAACCGCCGGTCCCGGAAGCTTCGTTGCCGGCCAGGACGCAGTTGGAGATGAAGGGGGAGGAACTCAGGCAGAAGACGGCCGCGCCGGGGTTGCCGGAGACGGAGGCGTTGCGGATGGTGAACCCGTCCAGGAGGGCGGCCGTGATCCCGCTGAAGATGATCCCCCGGCCTCCGGCGGCGTCGATGACGGTGTCGGCGGCGTATTCGCCCAGGAGCGCCGTCTTTTCCTTCATGGCGATGTCGGTCTCGGCGTAGAACCCGGCCCGGACCAGGATGGAAATCGGGCCGGTGTTGTCGGCCAGGGCCGCCCGGATGGTGTTGTAGTCGCAGTCCACCCCGATGACGCCGTCGTCGTCCACGATCACCACATCCGGGCTGGCGGCGTCGCGCGGGTTGGTTCCGAAGAGGTATTCGATGTAGTTGTAGATCCGGTCGTCGTCGGGGTCTCCGCCCGCCCCGTTGGCCAGGAAATAATAGCCGTCGTCGTTGGGGTCGAGCAGGTTGTCGGATTCCCACCCGTCCGGGGTGAGGTCGCCGTCGGCATCGGGGTCGAGCAGGTTGGGGATCCCGTCCCCGTCCCAGTCGTAGGACCAGTCGGTGACGGCCCCGTCGGGGAAGAGGGCGTTGTGCTCGTTGTCCCAGTAATTTACCTCGTCCCCGTCCTCGATCCCGTCGCCGTCGGTGTCGCGCGCGGCCGGATCGGTTCCGTAGTAGTGGATCTCGGGCCCGTCCGGGAGGAGGTCGGAGTCGGCGTCGGGGTCGAGGAGGTTGATGATCCCGTCGCCGTTGTCGTCGGAGTCCCAGAAATGGGGGTTCAAGGGGTTGGCCGGCCAGTCCAGGTCGTGGGTGACGCTCCAGTAGTCCACCTCATCCAGGTCGGTCATCCCGTCGAAGTCCGTGTCCGGGCGGGTGGGGCTGGTGAGGAAGTAGTATTCCAGGTAGTTGATGAGCCCATCGGCGTCGGCGTCGAGCAGGGGATTTATCCCGGTCTGGAGGAACCAGGCGTTTTCCCACCAGTCGGGGAGGGTGTTGTAATCCTCGTCCACGTATTCGTCGGCCCCGATATCCCAGTAGTAATACCCGTCGATGCCGAAACCGGTGACCGGGACGGAGAGATAGTTCCAGCGCCCTTCCCCCTGGAAGTCGAGGAGCTGGGCCTTCCAACTGTTGGCGGCGTTGACGTTGGGGTTGGTCTCCCCGAAGAAGGAGGCCAGCTCGTAGTAGTTGCTGTAGAAGTGCCGGAAATTGGGCGGGCGGGAGATGTTGCCGTTGAATCCGTTCAGGTCGCCGTCCTGGATGTTGCAGTTAAACAGGATCTTGAGCAGTTGCGCGGCGGAGAGGGAAGCCGGCCCGATGTCGTCGCCGTTTTCCCAGAGGATGGTGTCGTAGATGAGGGGGTTGCCGTCGGAGATGTAGATTCCCCCGTAGCCGCTGTAGCCGGTGTTCTTGGCGATGGTGCAGCCGGTGATGAGCGGCGCGGAACCCGCTCCGGAGATGTAGATGCCGCCGCCCCGGGAAACCCCGGTGGTGGCGTTGGAGTGGATGACCAGGTTGCTCAAGTACGGGCTGGCGTTGGCGATCGCCGCCGCCGCCCCGTGCTGGGAGTAGACGCAGTTGCGGATCTCGAAGGAATCGAGCCGGACCAGCCCGCAGTTTTCGAAGCGGAATCCCCGCCCGGTCCGCTCCCCGTCCAGGACCGGCCGCGCGCCGGAGTCGTATTCTCCCAGCAGGGCGATCGCCGGCCGGGTGAAGGGCAGGTTGTTCTCCCGGTAAATCCCCGGGGCGACCAGGATCCGGACGGGGAGGTCGGTGGCGTTGGCCCAGGAGAGGGCGGCGCCGATGGTGGTCCAGGCGTCGGCCCGGGAAGTCCCGTTCCCGGCCCCGGAGGCATTGAAGTCCACGTAGTAGGTCCGGGGGTCCCCGGCGTCGGTGGGGTCGGTGCGGAAGTAGTATTCTTCCCAGTTGGAAAGCCGGTCCCCGTCGGGGTCGCCCACCCCGCCGCTAGCGAGGTCGAAGCGCCCGTAGTCGGCCGGGTCGAGCCCGTAAAAGACCTCCCAGCCGTCCTGGCAGCCGTCCCCGTCGGCGTCGGGGTCGAGCAGGCTGACCCGGCCGTCCCCGCCCCCGTAGTCGATATCCATCCACCAGCGCGCCCAACTGTGGGCGTTCCAGTAGGCCACCTCGGTCCCGTCGTTGAAGTTCGCCTCCCAGCCGTCGGCGTCGGTGTCCGGATCGAGCGGGTCGCAGGTCAGGGCGGAGTGGGGGGCGTTGGTGTAGTAGTAGATTTCCCAGCCGTCGAGCAACCCGTCGTAGTCGGTGTCGGGGTCCAGCGGGTTGGTCCCGTAGGCCACTTCCGGCCCGTCGGAGAAGGCGTCGAAGTCGGTGTCGGGGTTGGCGGGGTTGGTGTAGTAGTAGTATTCCTGGATGTTGATCAGCCCGTCGGAATCGGTGTCCACCTCATAACCCTCGCCGGTGTGGGCGAAGAAGGAAATTTCCCAGTAGTCGGGGAGGTAGTCCAGGTCGGCGTCCACGTATTCGTCGGCCCCGACGTCCCAGTAGTCGAAGGGCCCGCCCCCGGCGTTGGGAATCAGGGGGTCGTCCCAGCGGTCTTCCCGGTCGTAGTCCTGGGCCGGGACCGTTCCCCCGCTCCAGCCCCGGTCGATGGCGGGGGAATAGCCGAACCAGTTCGAGATCAGGTGGAGGTCGTAGATGTATTCGCGGTTCCCCCACCAGGCGATCTTGTAGAATCCAGGGTTTTGGCTCAGGGAGTTGGCGTCCTGGGCACAGGCCCCCTGCCAGTCTCCCAGGGTGAGCCGGAGCCCGTTCCAGTTCCCCACTGCGGCCCCCCCGCTGGCGTAGAGGTTGTTCCAGTCGGTGACGGTAGTCGCCTGGCTGGAAGCCCCCACTCCCAGGCAGGCCTGCGCCCCGCCCGCGGCCCAGATGTTGCTGTTCTGGATGGTGGTGGCGGTGGAGTTGGCGACGAATAGGCCGTAGTTGCCGTTGCCGTAGGCGGAATTGTTCAGGACCCAGCTCGTCGCCGCCGAGCTCAGCAGTATCCCGTAGTGGGAGTTAAGCCAGGTGAAGGTGTTCTGGATGCGGTTGGAAGACCCGGTCACGGCGAAGCCGGCGGCGCCGTTTTCGTAGGCGGAGCAGGAATTGACCGTGTTGTGCTCCCCGCCCAGGGTCAGACCCGAGCCCCCGGCCCCGGTGAAGTCGATCCCCTGGACCAGGATGTAGCTCCCCTGGACGTTGAGCAAGGTGGAAACCAGTCCGTCCCCGGAGACGGTCGGGCGGCCGTTGTAGCCCTCTATGGTGATGGGCATCGCCGCCGAGCCGCTGTGGCTGTTCCAGACCGTGACCGGAGCGGTGAGGTTGCTGAAATCCCCGGAAGCGTTGAGGTAGATGCGGTCGCCCGCCTCCAGGGTGTAGGAGTCCAGCACGTCGCGGAACTCCTCGGTGTCGTTGACGATGAAGACCGCCGCCGTCCGGAAGGTCCACCAGCTTCCGGGGACGTCGGCGTCCGCGCAGAAGGGGCTAACGTTGGGCAGATCAGCGTCGTCCCGGGCCCGGACCTGCCAGTAATACCAGGTCCGGTTGCTCAGCCCGCTCACGGTCCAGGCGTTGGCGACAATCCAGTCCGAGACGAGCGCGCTCCCGCTGGAGAAGGCGGGGCCGGTGTCCACCCGGAAATAGTAGGGGGACGCGTTCAAACCCGCCAGGGCGTCGGCGGCGGCGACCGTGTCCCGGTGGTGCGTGTCGGAGGCCACGGCCTCGGTGACGGCCGCGAGGACGAGCCGCACGGCGTCGTCGCCGTAGACGGCGCCCATGAGTTCGGCGAACTCCTCGGCGATGAGGGCCATGC
>CAZIEA010000004.1:4261-47212 GCA_964538495.1 uncultured bacterium
AACATCCGACATTAGTGGGGGCGGTGTTGTCGATGATGAAGCGCCCGCTCGCGCTCGCCACCGCCGGGTCGGCGTCGTCGGAAACCCGGACCTGGTAGGTGCTCCCGTCCGGGTAGGCGGAGGTGTCCCAGCCAGGCCAGGTGAGGGTGTCCCAGGCCACTCCGGAGGCGATGGCGAGCCAGGAAGTCCCGTTGGTGGCATAGTCCAGGCTGACGGTGTCGCCCCCGCCCCAGCCCTCCCCGATGGCCAGCCAGGACAAATCGTGCGCCCCGCTCCACTTCTCGGCCCCGAAGGCGCCCCCGTAAGGGGTGATCAGGAAGAGGGAGTCGAGCGAGGAGCGCGAGGCCTCTTCCATCCCCCCGTAGGCCCCCTGGTTGACCCTCTGCCCGTTGGGGAAGGTTTCCTCCCCGTAGTCGTCGTAGGGGCTGCCGGAGTTGAGGGCGGGGCTGTCGGAAGCGTCGGCGGCCCAACTCCCGAAGTGGTAGGACCCCTCGGTGCTTCGGGGATGGAAATCGTCGTCGGCCCCATGCTTTCCGCCTAAAATTCCATCCGCTCCGGGCGGGTCCGCGAAGAGCGGATCCGCGCTCAGGCTGTGTTGGTCCTGGCGGCTGGCAATTTGCCAGTCGGTTAAAGTAGCCCGGGGAAGCCCCCAGAATCCAACCCCGCCTCCCCCGGTGACATAGAGGTTATTGAAGTTGGAAAACTGGCTTGAGGTCGAGATGAAGTAGAGACCGTAGACGCTTGTGCTCTCTGCCCAGACCGTATTGTTTTTTACCGTGCATCCCGGCGCGTTGATAGAGAGTTCGTAACTGGAGTTTCCATAAAGCGTGTTGTTGGCTATGACGCTTGGGCTTCCCGCGAAGGCGGCCCCCCCGCCCGAGTTGCCGTAAATCAGATTGCGCTTGAAAACCGAGGACGAGGTTGAAAAGGAAACTCCGGTTCGCTCGTTGGAGTATATGGCATTCCCGGAAACCTCTGCCGAATTGGAGCCGGCGGCCGCCAAACCGAAGTGGTTGAGGAATATGGCATTCCCGTCCACGGAGAGGCCCGGGCAATTTGCCGCTTGCAAGCCGGAGTGAGTGCTCCCCGGGGCCGGGTATCCGTAATTCATGCCTATCAGGTTCCCGGCAACGGTTAGGGAAACACAATCGTCAAAGATGATACCGTGGGTAATATTTCCAGTTATGGAGTTATCACGAACGACTACCTGAGAGCCCCCTTCTCCCCTGATTCCCGCCCCTCCTCCGCCCACTCCTCCGGCGGAACTCTGCCCGTTCCAGGATACTTCGGATTCTCTGATCGCTACGCCTTGAACTTGTTCCATCCTTAACCCGTAGTCCAAAGCGGCCGCCAAGGTTATTCCCGCCAACTCAAGGTAGCTGGTTCGATTCAAGTAGATTCCGGTATTTGCCTGTCCCATTCCGGAGAGAAGAGAGCGGTTGGAGGACCCGGTCAGGAAGATCGACCCGGCCGGGCTCCCGGAGTCGGGGAGCCCGATCTCGACCGCGGTCGCCAGGGGATATATTCCGGTATCAATATAGACGGTGTCGCCCGGTTCCAGGTCCACGAGGTCTATGAGATTCTTCAAAGTCCGCTTGGGTCGGGAGGGGAGGGCCCCGCTGTAGGAGTCGCTTCCCGTGGTGGTGGTATAAACGTCGTCCAGGACCCCGGTGTCGTTGACCCAGTAGTTAATCCCGGGGGCGCCGGGGGAGCGGGAGGCTTGGTAGGTGTTGCCGTAAGCTCCCAGGTTGATCCTGCCTCCCTTGGGGGAGGTTTCGTAGGGGCAGGGGAAAGCCGGGTCCCCGGCGTCGATACCGGGCGAGGTCAGGAGATCGCTGTCGGTCCAATTGGCCCAACTCACCCAGCGTCCGGCCGGGCTGAGCAGGTGGTAGTCGGAACCAGCCGCGGCAAAGAGCGGGTCAACGCTCAGGCTGTTGGCGTCCTGCAGGGCCGCCCCCTGCCAGGAAGCCAGGTCGGGGGCGTCCCCGCCCCAGTAGCCCAGTACCGCCGGGGCGGGCCCAAGGAGGTTGTTGTAATCGGAAAGGAAGCCGTTTTCGCTCCCCGCGTCCACGTAGACCCCATAGGCCCCAGCGGCCACGGCCCAAAGGATGTTGTTGCGCAGATAGCTGTGGGGGGCGTTCAGGCAGAAAACTTCCCCCAGGGTGTTGTTATAGGAGGTGACGTTGACTACCCGGTTCCCCTCGCCCCCGGACAAACTTGCTCCCGCCCCGGAATTGCCGTCGAGGACGAAATTGAACAGGGTATTGGCGTTGCCGGTGACCTGGATCCCGTCGCCCCCGTGATTCCAGGAGCGGCCCCGGCGGACGGTGTTGTTGTCCCCGGAAACCAGCAACCCCGCCCCGGTGGCCCGGGTGAAGGAGATATTGTCCAGTTCGACATAATCTCCTTCCAGGAGCAGGCAGTTCTCGAAGAGGTTGCCCGCGTCCAGGATCACGCCTGCCCCGGTTCCGGCGATCCGGACCGGGTAGTAGGCCGAGCCCGAATCCGGGGCGGCTACGGTCAGGGGGGCGGCCAGGACATAGGTCCCGGCATTGACGTAGACGGTGTCGCCCGGCTCGAGGTCCCGGTTGGCCAGGATCCAGCGTAGGCCGGTGGTGGCGCTTTCGATATTGGTTGCCCGCCAGACCGCGGAGGTGGAAAAGACCCCGTAACCGTCGGTGTCGGCGGTGAACCCGCAGAACGGGCTTACGTTTTCGATCTCGTCCCGGGCCTTGACCCGCCAGTAGTAGGTGCTTCCGGCGGCGAGATTGGGCGCCCACATGCTCCAAGCGATCCATCCCGAGTTAATCAACCCGGAGGTGAAAGCGGGCGAATCGGCGACCTGGAAATAGTAGGGGAGGGGATGGAGCCCGACCAGGGCGTCCAGGGCAGTCAGCGCGCGCAGGGGGACATAGGAAGGCAGCCCTGTTTCCCCGTCTTCAGGGAGGAAGACCCCGACGTTGGCGGGGGGGGTGTTGTCGATGGTGAAGGTTCCGCTTCCCGCTCTCAGCCCGCCCGGCTCGCTCACCAAGATCTGGTAACTGTTTCCGTCGGCCACCGAGATGGTGCTCCAGTCGGGGTAGATCTGGGTGGGATAAGTTTCGGTGGAGATGGTGAAAAAGGCCGAACCGTCGGTGGTGTACTCCACCACCAGGAGATCCCCCGGGACCCAATCTTCCCCCACCGCCAGCCAGCGGATGTTCTGGAGTCCGTTCCACTTTTCCCCTCCCACCGGTTCCACCATGGCCAGGGTCTTGGTGCTGGCCAGGGAGGCCTGGTAGGTGCCCCCGTAGGCCCCGATGTTGATGCGGCCGCCGTTGGGCTCGGGCTCCGGGGTATAGTCGCTTCCGGCGGGATGGAAGACCCGGGTCCCGGCCGGGTAGGAGCCGTCCACGCCGGTGGCGCCGACCAGGAGGTCCCCGCTCTTCCCGGTATAGGAGATGAAATCGCCCGCGATGTCGGTGGTATCAAGCTGGTCGGGAAAGTTGGTCGCGTCGGTTAATTCCAGGAAGGTCGAAGCGGAAGTGACGGGCTGGGCCAGGTAGGAGTCGGCGCTGTAGATCTGGCCCAGGTTCAGGCCGGGGCTGGCGTTGGTGTCGGCGCTCCAGAGCCCCTCGTGGTAGCTCCCCAGCGGGCTCTGGAGGTGGAAGTCTATCCCGGGGGCGACGAAAACCGGGTTGAGGTTGAGGCTGGCCCCGTCCTGCCCGCTGGCCGCCCGCCAGAGGTCGAAGGTGGACCGTTTCCCCCCCCAGTAGCCGATGTCCGCTCCGCCGGTGGCATAGAGAATATTGTAGTTGGAGGAAATGCCGATGCCGGTCGCGCCCGCATAGAAAGCGTAATTTCCCGTCTGGTGGGCCCAGAGGACGTTGTTGACGACGAGACTGCGGTTCGAAACGTTGGAGACGCTGAGTTCGCCCCCGTTTTTATAGCAAGTGTTGCTGATGATTCTCCCGTCCGGGCAGGAGCCGACCAGTATAATTCCATAGCCAGCGTTTCCGTGGACGGTATTGTGAGAGACCGAAGGGCCGGTCGTGATGTTGATGGAAATCCCCGCGTTCGAGTTTGCGCGGAGGGTATTTCCCGTTATGATGGCGCGGCTGCATTGGTACAGGTAAAAGCCGTTGATGTTTTCCCGAGCGGTGTTGTTTCTGAAGGTCCCCGACGAAACCTGCCAGGCGTATAACCCGTTTACCGCGTTGGCGTAAAAGAGGTTTTCGCTAATCAGGTTTGCCCCGGAAAGGTTGTAGAGATACGCTCCCGTTCCCAGATTGGCAAAAGAGGTGTTCCCCCGGAAGGTCGAGGAGTTCGGGTTGAAGAGATGAAATCCGTTGCTGCTGTTGTGTTCGGAGCGGTTCCCCTCTAAAAGCGATCCCGTGCCTCCGGAAAGGTAAACTCCTGCGCCGTAGTTATAGGAGAAAGAGTTTTTGCTCAAGACGACGGAGGAAGAACTCCCGGAAAACCCGTTTGACCCGCTGCCCCTGATTACGGAATCAGCCAGGGAACAGTTGGAGGAACTGGTTATGGAAACGGCATTGGCGGAAGCGTTGAATATCCAAAGCCGGTCGAGGTTGATGAAGCCCTTCCCTGAGATGGAAATGCAGGTTGGGACCACGCCCTCGATATCCAGGATCGAGGTATTGGGGGAACCGGCGATGGTGATCGGCTGTCCCGCCGTTCCCGCGGCCGGAATGCTTATAGTGGAGGTGACCGGGTAAAGTCCGGTGTCGAGATAGACCGTGTCCCCCGGCAGCATCGTGTAATTGGCAAAGACCGCTCCCAGGGAGTCCAGGGGGGAAGATGGATTCAGCCCGTCGTGGTCAGGCCAGGGGAGGCCCCCGGTGGAACAGTAGTAGTCCCACTCGGTGTCGGCGTCGTTGACATAAAAGTTGCGCCCGGCCACTCCCGGGGAACGGGAGGCCTGCACGGTGTTGCCGTAGGCCCCCAGGTTGATCCGGCCGCCGTTGGGACCCGATTCCAGGGCGTAGGTGGAGAAGGGGTTGCCCCGGTCCACCCCGGGGGAGGTCTGGGTGTCGAGGGCCCAGGAAACCCCGTTCCAGCGCCCGCCCGCGCTCAGGAGGTGAAAATCGTCCGCCCCCGGCGCGAAGAGGGGATCCCGGCTCAAGCCGCTTTGGTCCTGTAAACTGGCCCCGGTCCACTCCGAGAACGTGGCCAGGGTCTCGGAGTTCCAGTAGCCGATCAAACCGCCGGAGTCGGCGTAGAGGTCGTTGTAGTCGGAAGAGAATTCCACCTGGCTCGCGCTTTCCACATAGAGGGCGACTTTTTCCGCCCCCGTAGCCCAGAGGATGTTGTTGAGGAGCCCGCAGTGAGTGGAGCCGACCGGGTGGTAAGGGGCGGGGGGGATGTCGTCTGCGAGAAAGACTTCCTGCGTCCCGTTGCGGGCGCAGGAGTTGTTTTCGATGACGGAGTAATGAGAGGCGAAAAGGTGGATTCCGGCCAGGGAGTTGTCGTAAACCCGCATGTTCCGGATGGTGGTGTAGTCTCCGGTGACCTCAATCCCGTCGCCCCCGTTGGAGAAACTCGCCCCGTACTGCAGGCTGTTGTGGTCCCCGGAGATAAGCACGCCGCTGGAGACGGCGTTGGTGAAGGCGAAGTTCTCCACCTGGTAGTAATCGCCGCTGACGGTCAAACAGTGGTCGTGAATTCCCCCGGCGTCGAGCAGAACCTCGCCACCGTAGCCGGTGATCCGGACCGGGGCCTCCTCGGAGCCCTGGTCGGCGGGGCCGAACTCGAGCGGGGAGGAGAGGCTGTAAGCCCCGGCGTCCACATAGACGATGTCCCCGGGGTTGAGTTCGACATTGTCCAGAATCCAGCGCAAGCCCACGGTCTCGGACTCAATGTCGAGGGCGTGGTAAACCCCTAAGGTTCGGAATGACCAGTAGGTTCCGGGCGCGTCGGCGTCCCCGCAGAAGCCGCGCTCGTTGACGGGGTCGGCGCTGTCGCGGGCGTTGACCCGCCAGTAGTAGGTGGTGTTGGGGGTGAGGGCCGGGTGCCAGGTGGGCAGTTCCCGCCAGCCCGAGTTCTGCACGGCCGGTGAGTTGAAAAGCGGGGAGGTGTCGATCTGGAAGTAGTAGGGCTCGGTATTGAGTCCGGCGGGCGAATCGGAGGCAATGAGAGCCGTCAGGGTGGTGGAGACGGGTTCCCGGGGACTCCCGTCGGCGGGAAGGCGGCAGCCGACATTGATGGGAGGGGTATTGTCCACGATGAAGAAGCCGCTGATGTCTTCGGTAAAGAAAGCCGGTCCGCCGGGAGAGGAGATCTTGACGCGGTAGTCGGTGTTGTCGCCGGCGGCCGACAAGGTGTTCCAGCTCGAGTAGGTTCCGGTGATGTAGGAGAGACCGGAGGTGATTTCGAAGAAGGAAACTCCGTTCGTGGTGTATTCCAGGCGCACCGTGTCGGCGGGGAGCCAGCCGTCCCCGTGGGAGGACCAGGCAATCTCGTGGCTCCGGCTCCACTTCTCGGTCCCCCAGGGGCTGCCCAGGGGAGAGGAGAGGGAGAGAGTCTTCAGGCCGGATCGGGAGGCCTCGGAGGTGTTCCCATAGGTCCCGATGTTTATTCTCCCCCCGTTGGGGGAGAGTTCCAGGGAATAGTCGTTATCCGGGTTGCCCTTGTTCAGGCCGGGGCTGTTGACCGCGTCCACGACCCATTTTCCGTTCAGGAACCTTCCTTCCGTGCTCCGGAGGTGGAAATCCCCGCCGGCGGGGTCGTAGAAAAGTGGATTGGCGGAGACTCCGTGGCCGTCTTGTCTGCTGGCGTTGCGCCAGGCCTCGAAAGTGGATCGAGCCGCTCCCCAGAAGGCCAGGTCGGCCCCGCTCAGGACGTAATAGAGGTTGTAATCGGCGGTGTGGCCGTGGGCCGAGGGACTGGGGGTTTGGAAGTAAAGCCCGGTATTTCCCGCTCCCTCGACCCAGAAGATGTTGTTGGAAAACTCCGTGTTGTAGGTGCTGTTGATTACGTACACGGCCCGGGTCGTATTCCGGTAGAAGACATTGTTCCTGATTTGCAGGTTATTGCAGGCGGTCAGGTAGATCCCGATGCCGGTTATTTCCCGGAGCAGGTTGTTGGCCAGCAGGCAGTCATTCGAGGTGTCGAGCGAGATGCCGGTATTCCCCGCGCAGGTGTTTCCGGAGACGGTTTGATTGTGGTTGCGGTAGAGCCGGATCCCGCTGGTGGCGTTGGCGGCGACTTGGTTGTTGATTATCGTGGCCGGCGACCAGTAACAGTAGATTCCGCTTCCGCCGTTAGAGAGGCAGGAGTTGTCCTGGATGAGATGGCCGCCGCCGCCCGAGTAAATGTATATCCCCTGCCCGGAGTTTTCCGAGACGGTGTTCCCCTTGATTTGCGCGGTCGCCCCCAGGTAAAAGTAAATGCCGTGGCTCTGGTTATCCTGGACTATGTTCTCCTTGAGTTCGGGATAGTCCGTGCTCTGGTTGCAGTAAATCCCGGCGCCTTTGTTGAGGAGGACCTGTGTGTCGCGGATTAGCGTGCGCTTGGACTCGGAAACGTAGATGCCGTTGTCCCCGGAAGTGGTGACGCGGCAGCCGGAAATGGACAGATAGTCCGACCGGTAGACAGTAACTCCCGCCTGCCCCGCGTTGATGAACTGAAACCCGTTCAGGGATACGTAAGGGGCGGAGCTTACCCCGAGGCAGTAAGCCAGGGTGCCGCCGCCGTCGAGAACGCTGCCTTCCGGAGAACCGGTCAGGGTAATCGGATTGTCGGCGCTGCCCGTCCCCCTGATGATCAGCAGGGCCGACGGCGTGTAAAGGCCGGTGTCCACGAAGACCGAGTCTCCCGCGGTCAGGGTGTAGTGATCCAGCACCGCCTCCACGGAGTCGAGCGGGCTGGCGGGGCTCAAGCCGTTGTGGGCGGGCCAGGGGAGGCCGGAGGTGGAGCAGAAGTAATCGTATTCGACGGAAGAATCGTTGACGTAGAAGTTGCGCCCGGTCTTGCCCGGGGCGCGGGAGGCTCCCGGGGTGTTGCCGTAGGCGCCCAGGTTGACCCTGCCCCCGTTGGGGGCGGTCTCCAGGCCGTAAGGGGAAGCGGGGTCCCCCCGGTCCAGCCCCGGGGAGTTGCTCCCGTCCGCGCTCCAGCCGAAACCGGGTTTCCAGCTTCCGGTGGTGCTCTGGAGCCGGTAGTTGCCGCCCCCGACGAAGAGGGGGTTGGCACTGATGCTGTCGGCGTCTCCCCCGGAGGCCCCGGTCCAGGCCGCGAAAGCGGCTTGGGTGGCGGAATTCCAGTAGCCGACCGAGGCGGGGGCGGTGGCAAAAAGGTCGTTGTAGTCGGAATCGAAGCCGGCCTGGCTCTCGGGTTCGACGAAGATCGCGATCTGCCCCCCGGTCCCGGTTGCCCAGGCGATGTTGTTGCGCAGCACGGCGTAGCTGGAGCCGTTCAAGCCGGTGTCTTCCAGGTGGATTTCCCGGGTTCCGTTATTGGCGCAGGTGTTGTTGGTCAGTTCGGAGGAGTAGCTGGAAATCAGGCGGATACCGGAGAGAGTGTTGTTGTGGACAAGCATATTGCGGATGATGGTGTAGTCGCCGCTGGTCTCGATTCCAGAGCCGCCGTTCAGGAAAGACCTTCCTCCCTGGAGGGTGACGTGGTCGCCCTCGATTCGGATGCCGCTGTCGGTGGCGCCGGTAAAGGCGAAGTTCTCGACCTGGAACCAGTCCCCGGTCACCCGCAGGCAGTTGAGGGCGGTCCCGTTGCCGTCCAGGAGGACTTCCCCGTTCAAGCCCACGATCCGGACCGGGGAACCCTCCGCCCCCTCGTCGGCGGGGGAGAGGAGCATCGGCTCGCTCAGGGTGTAGCTTCCCGGGGCGACATAGACGATATCCCCCTGGGAAAGATCGTGGTTCTGCAGGATCCAGCGCAAGCCGTCGGTGGTCGCGGTGGCTTCGCTCGGCTCCACCGTGAGGGCGTGGTAGATACTTTGGGTCCGGAAGTAGCGGTAGGTCCCCGGAGAAGTGGTTTCCGCCTGGAACTCGCTCACGTTGGGCGGGTCGCAATCATCTCTTCCCCGGACCTGCCAGTAGTAGGTGGTGTTGGAACTCAGATTTACGGTCCAAAGGTTGTTGACGATCCAGCCGGAGGTGAGCAGGTCGGCCGAGGCGAAGCTGGGGTCGGTGTCCACTCGGAAGTAGTAGGGTTGGCTGTTGAGCCCGGCCGGGGAGTCGTTGATTTCCCGGGCTACCAGGGTGGTAAGGCGGGAGACTCCCACCGCCCCGTCGGCCGGGCTGGAGCATCCGACATTGGCGGGAGGGGTATTGTCCGCCGTCATGATTCCGCTCCGGATCTCGGCGGCCCGGGGGGAAGAGCCGGCGCTGTGCTCGAACCGGATCCGGCCCGTCCCGGAATCGGAACTGGAAGCCGTGTTCCATTCGTAGGGGGATGAATCCCAGGCGATTCCGCTGGCCAGGGAGATCCAGCTCACCGAGTCGGTGGAATAGGAGATGGATAAGGTATCCGCTCCCGTCCAGCCGTCCCCGAAAGTCCGCCAGGAAATATCGTGAACCCCGCTCCACTTCTCCCCGGCCAGGGGGTGGCCCAGGGGGGAGTCCAGAAAAAGACTGCGCCGGCTGGATTTGGAAGCCTCCGGGGTGTTCGCATAAGCGCCTATGTTTACCCTCCCCCCGTTCGGGTCCGGTTCCCAACTGAAGTCCGCGCTGGCCGGCTGGACCACCAGGGCGCTGGTGGCGTGGGCGAACGCCGCGCCGGTGCACCCGACCAGGGAACTCCCGGAAATTCCGGTATAGCCGATGAAATCTCCTTCCACTTCCACCCAATTCCGGCTGGTCGCGAAACCTACGGAACTGGAGAGCGGAATAATCGTGGTTTTGGGGTTTACTGCCCCGGTTAGGGCGGCCTCGGCCAGGCCGGCGAACCCGGCATTTAAGGCCGGGCTATCCTCGCTGTCCTCATACCAGGAGCCTTCCGCGTATCTGCCTTCGGTGCTCTGGAGATGAAAATCATACCCGGCTGGGTCGAAGAAGAGCGGGTCGCCGGTGAAGCTGTGGCCGTCCAGCCCGCTGCCTAATATCCAACTCCTTAAATCGGAGTAAGATATGGTTTGTTTCCAGACCCCGACTATAGCCCCCCCGATGGGGTTGATCAGGTTGAAGTCGGAAATGCAGTCGCGCTTGTCGGAATTGATGTCGTTATACTTGAACGCGAACTTGCCGGACCCATCGGGTTGAATGATGTTTCCGAAGACTCGGACTGAGGCGGTGTTGTCGTAAAAATAAATTCCCGACCCTCTTTCCAGGACGTTTTGCGTGACGAGGACGTATTTGGGATAGTAAAGGGCTATGCACCCTGTCTCAGCCACGATAACCGTCCTGGAAATCACGATATTTTCGCCTTGGGATATCACGGCCCCCGCCGTGTTCCCGATAAGCGCGCACAGGTCGATGTGAACATTGTTGGAAAGAGAGGTGCTGATTCCCCTGGTGTTATTCCGGGCCGAACTGTATTCGATCCTGATATTGTTTGAATTCGCGAGGGCGATCCCATCCTCGGCGTTTCCCGTTGCCGTCAGGGCGTAAAGCGCGCAGTAGGGGTTTGCCTGGAGGCGGATCCCGTGTGCGGGAGATGACTGGGCCGTGAAATGCGCCAGTTCCAGGTAGTAGCTTCCGTTAAAATGCAGGCAGGAACTTGAAGAAGGCAGATTTTCTCCTGAAAATACGGTCCCGTTCGGCGACCCGGCAAAACACAGGTTGGCGGAAGCACCGCCGTGGTCGGATGACGTGAGATAAATCCGCTCGGGCAACGCCCAATACCCGGTGTCTACGTAAACCACGTCGCCCGTCCCCAGGACGTAACCGTCGATGATGGACTGCAGGTTCCACTTGGGGGCGGCGGGGGAAAGCCCGGAGTTGGCGTTGTCGCCGATGGCGGTGCAATAGACGTCGTCGGTGAGGGAGGTATCGTTGACGAAGTAGGCGGTCCCGATTACCGGGTTATTGAGCGCGAAATACCAGCCGCTCTGGTCGGAAACCCCGGGGTCGCCGGTTTTGCTGATCCGCACCTTGTAGTTGCCGTTGGGGAGGGTGGTGGTGTACCAGCGGAATTTTTGTAAATCGTAGGGGAGATTGACTGCGATCCGGGTGTAGGAAAATTCGTCCGTGGTCCATTCCAGGTCCACCTGGTCCCCGGCGGACCAGCCCGAGGTGGAGGTGCTCCAGGAGATCTCGGCCGCCCCGCGCCAGGAGAGCCCGTCGGTGTTGGGGGAAATCAGCGCCACCGTCTGGGCGGCGGCGAGCCCGCCCGTCAGGAGCAGGAGCAGAACCGCGAAAACGGCCCTCGAACCGTGGTTCTTCAAGGTGATCCTTTCGCTGGGGGCCGGTGGTTTTCCGGCGCCGATTTGTCCCGGATTGGAGCGGTTTAAATACGGCCTGATTCGGTTACAGCCTTCCTTATTATGTTTATACCCGATAACCGTTCCTAAATCAACTGACAAAAGGGCCTTTTTTCCCCCTCCGGCGGGACTTGCGGGGTCCATCAGGCCCGGGCGCACTTCTCCTTATAAATTAGACTTCCTTCCCTGCCTCTTTGTTTAATCTATATGAACTGCCGCCGCATTCACATGTAGACATGTAGGGCATGTAGAAAATCAAATGCTGTCCACAGATTTCACAGATTTAAACTTCATGTTCTTCATGTCCTTCATGGTGAGAAAAGCAGGCTGAAGGAACTCACACCCCATACCCCATGCCTCATACCCCATTACACGGATTACTGATTACGGATTACGTTTGGTTTTCCTGATTCCTGACTCCTGTTTCCCGACCCTATGCTCTATGCCCTATGCTCTATGCTTAAATGTAAGCGCTATCGCCAATTTTCCCATGACCGGCTATAATTCCCCGAAATGACCGGCCAAACCGAAAAGACCGTCTCGCCGCTGGATTCCGCCAGCCTGGATATACTCAAGTTCATCCTGGCGCTGCTGCTGGTGGTGCTGGCCTGGGTGGGTTATTACGCCCGCCACTACGAGGGGCTGTCCCTGATAGATTCCCTGGACACCGCTCAGGTCGCCCAGAACCTGGCCCAGGGCCGGGGTTTCGTCAGCAATTTTCTCCGCCCGGTGACGCTGGCGGCTTTTCCGGGAACCGGACCTCTCCCGGATTTCTATAATCCCCCGGCCCAGGTCCTTCTTCTGGGGGGGCTTTTCCGCCTCTTCGGGGCCCGGGGCCTGGTCGTGATCGGCTCCTCCCTGGTCTGGGGGTTGCTGGGGGCCCTGGGGGTTTTCGCCCTGGCTTGGCGTCGTCTCGGCTATCGCTGGGGCTTGCTCGCGCTGTTGCTCGTCGGCCTGGCCCCGGGAACGATCGAGATTTCCTTTTCCGGGCTCGGGGTCGCCTTTTCCGGGTTGCTTCTGCTGATTTTTTTCTCCCTCCTGGCCCGGGAAAGCCGGCCGGGGGCCGTCATCCTGGCTGCCTTGGGGGCAACCTGGGGGCTGCTGGCCCTGAACGATTTTGTTTTCGCCGTTCTCTCCCCCCTGGCTGTTTTTTTAATCTGGCGGCCGGACCGGGACCGGAAGTCAGCCGGGATTTTCGCCCTGGCGGCCTTCCTGGTTGTCCTCCCCTGGCTGCTCCGGAACCTGCTGGTCGCCGGAAATCCCCTGGCGTCCCTGCGCTGGGCGGAGTTCTATTCCTGGACCAGGAGCCTGCCCGGGAACCGGGTTTTCCGCGACCCGGCCTGGGCGGCGGGGATGGTCTCGCCCGGGGAGATCCCGGAAAAGTTTCTGGTCTTCGGGCGGCTGATGAACCCCTACTGGGTCGCCCTGGGCGGGCTCCCGGTCTTGGGGCTTTACCTGCTTTCCCTCTTCGTCTCCCCCCGTCCCGGTCGCTTCGGGCAGGCTTCCCGGCTGGTGGGCCTGCTGCTGGCGGTGGCTTCGGTCAAGGTCGTCCTTTTCGACCCCAACTCCTTCGGGAGCCTGCTGGCGTTTTACCCGGTCCTGGCCCTGGCGGCGCTGGATTTTCTCGCCTCCCGGCTTCCGGTTGCCGCCCCTTTCCGCCGCCGGAAAAGAGCCGCGGTGTCGGCGGCCGTGTTAGCCGCGGTCTGCCTGCCCGGCCTGGCTTCCGCCTATCTTGGCCTGGGGGAGGGCCGGTATTTTCCTCCCGTCCTGGACCGGGCCGCCCGGGAAAACCTTGCCGCCGGATCGGTTTCCCGGAGCATCCGGGAGCTGGTCAAGCCCGACGAGACCGTGATCTCAGATTCTCCCTGGGTTGTGGCCTGGTTCACGGGGCGATCTTCCCTCTGGATCCCTTGGGAACTTTCCCAGGTCCGGGAACTGAGGGAGCAGCGGCCCTTGCTTGACTTCCTTCACCTTACCCCGATGATTCATCGCTATCCCCCCGGGGAGAGCCCCGGCCCCTGGCAGGAAATCTACTCCTCCGGCCGGGTTCCGGCCTGGCTTGGCTTCGAGAAGGGGATCATCCTGCCCGGGCAGGAGACGCTCCTGGGTTCCCGCGTCTTCGAGCGCCTTGACCTCGAGTAGGCGCTACGGTTCACATGTAGGCATGTAGAGCATGTAGCGCAACTACATGTGAATTTATACTTGACGTCGCCGGAGGGGAAAATTAGGATTCAGCATTCGGGCCCGGGCCATGTTTCTGCCTGGCCCGCGCCGAACCGAAAATGGAGTATGATTTCATGTATCCCAGGACATTGACGGGGTTGGTAATTTTTCTGTTATTGGGCTTGGGGCCCGACGCCACCCGCGCCGCCGAGGACACCGAAGCGCAGGAAGCCGTCGTCCTGGAAATTATCGAAGAAGAAACGGCCTTGCGGGAAGCCGCCGGGGAACAGATCGCCCCGGTTCCGGAAGAAGAGGGCGCCCCGGTGCCTGCCCGGCCCGCCCAGAGGGCCCGCTACTTCTACCGCAGGGGGCTGGAAGCCTACGATTCGGGGGACTGGAAAGGGGCGATCGCCAACCTCGATCAGGTGGTGGCGATCAACCCCTCCTACCGGCGGGCCGACTATTACCGCAGGGAGGCCTGGAACCTGGCGGCGGCGTCCGTCCCCGCCGGGGCCGAGGCGGAGATCCTGGTCGAGGACCTCCGGGCCGAGTTCGAACGGGGCCGCGCTTCCCTGCGCGCGGAGGATTACGCCGCCGCGGTGGTTTCTTTCCAGACCGTGCTCCAGGTCAACCCTTCCCACCGGGAGGCCCGGAATCTCCTGGGCGAAGCCCGGCTCAAGCTGGAAAAACGCTCCCTGGCCGAGGAAGAGTCCCTGGCCCAGGAACTTGTCAAGGAAGAGATCGAGCTCCGGCAGACGGCCCAGTCGGAAGAGGACGAAGCTCTCCGCCGGGCCTACGACGAGGGACGCACCGCCCTGGAGCGGGGGGAGTTGGAGGCGGCGGAGGCGAGTTTCACCGAGATCCGTCGGAAGCGGGGCGATTACCGCCGGGGCGACTATTTCCTGCGCCGGATCGACCGCGAGATTCAGGCCAAGCACGAGGCGGACCTGGCTCTCAGCGACCGGGAGGCGATCCGGCAATACACCCTGGGCCCGGACGATGTGGTCCGGGTGGTGGTGCGCAACCACCCCGAATTCAGTTTCGGCGCCCGGATCGAGGAAGGAGGGGAACTCGTCATCCCCCTCACCAACGAGATCATCCAGGCCGACGGCCTGACCCGGGACGAGCTGGCCGAACTCCTGCGCCAGCGGATCGCGGCCTACATTGACGACCCCTTCGTCAAGGTCTTCATTACCAACTACGGGAGCAAGAAGTTCTACGTCCTCCAGCCCGAAGGGGGCGGGTCGGAATACATCATGAGCAAGGCCAACATGACCCTCTGGGACTGCATGTTCCTGGCCGGGATCCCGATGCTCGACGATGCCGCCCTGCGCCGGATTCAGGTCATTCCCCCCCATCCCACCCATCCCACCCACCGCTGGATCAACGTTTACGCCATGCTCTACCAGGGCAAGATGAAGGACAACATCCGCATCGAGCCCGGGACCATCATCTACTACCCGATGCTGGTGATCGACAAGTTCAGCATGATCGTGGAGAAGATCACCAAGCCGATCTCCGACCTGGCCAGCCTGGGAAGCTCCTACGAGGAGTGGGACAGCTTCCGCAAGAAGTACCTGAGGTGAGGCCGGCGGATCGCCGTTCCTACGGAACGGCTTGCAGTATCGTCACTCCTGGCGGAGTGACTTGCAGGATCGTCTCGACTGCGTCGAGACTTGTAGTATCGTCCCTCGCCTTGCTCGGGACTTGCGGTATCGCCGCTCCCTTGAGGGGAGCGGCTTGCAACTTTAGGCCTTATGCCCTATGCTTTCATAGGCTGAAGGACCCGACGCTGCATTCACATGTAGACATGTAGGACATGTAGAAAGGCTGAAGATTTTTTTCACAGTTTAACCGCGAATCCAAGGGCCACGGATCACGGATCACTGATTACGGATTACGATTTTCCCTGAACCCTGAACCCTGTATCCTGGGTTTCGACGGATTACGGATCACTGATTACGGATTACGATTTTTCCTGAACCCAGACCCCTGAACGCAACCTACATGTTCTACATGTCTACATGTGAATAGGCGACGCGGATGGTAGAGCCGATCACAATGACGATCCGGAGCACGGCCCGGAGCTATCTCGAGGTCGTGTTCCACCGCAAGATGCTGATCGTGATCCCGGTCATCTTCGGGACCCTGATCGCCTGGGGCTACAGCTTCACGGTCGCCCCGATGTATCAAAGTTCGGCCATCATCCAGGTGGCGGAAAAAGCCCGGGAAAACCCCTTCATCAAGGGCGCGGCCATGTCCACCCCCCTCTCCGCCCGGATCGGGGCCGTCATCCAGATGGTGAAAAGCCGCAACACCATCGAGGAGGTAATCAAGGAACTGGACTTGGCCCGCAATATCCGGAGTCCGGGGGAATATAATCGTCTGGTCAACGATCTCCGCGCCAACATCACGGTAAGTATCCGCCGCGATAATTTCATCGAGGTCTCCTGCTCCTACCCCACCGCCCAGGAAACCCGGGACATCGTCAACTCCATCACCCGCAAGATCATCAAACAGAACCTGGAGAGCCAGGAACTCGAAACCGAAACGGGCATCGAATATCTTAACAACGAGATTGAACTCTATAAACGCAAGCTGGAGGAAAACGAGGATCAGATTCAGAAATTCCGCGAAGCCAACGCGGAATATCTCCCGGAAGAGCTTTCCACCAGGATCTACAATACCTTGACCTGGACCGATCCCTATTCCGGAGAAGAGCAAGCCCCTCCTTTCAATGAGGAAGCGCTCCGCCGGACCGATCCCGGCGGCGTGTTGGGATTTCAGGCCCGCTACCAGAGTTACAGCACTGCTCTTCTCAACCAGGGCCGCGAATTGAAGTCCATGCAGAAGAAACGCGCCTCCCTGATCGGCCAGATGGAGGGTGAGGATGAGTTCGTCCTCACCCAGCGGGTCAGCGAGACCAGCCCGGTGATCCGGAGCCTGCGGGGGGAACTGACCCAGAAGCAGATCGAGCTGGCCCGGCTCAAGGTGGACGCCACCGAGGACCATCCCATGGTCCAGCGCCTGACCCGGGAAATCTCCAACATTCAGGATTCCATCCGGTCGGCGGCCGAGCAGTCGGTCCGGGAAGAGACCACCGCGCTCAACCCCATCTACCAGGCGATCCGGATGGAGTTGAGCCGGATAGATTCCGATATCGAGTCCCTCAAAGAGCAGATCGAGATCACCTCGCAGATGGCCGACGAGGCCTTCCTCCGTCTCCAGCAGGTTCCCCAGATCCAGAAAGAGATCACTCGCTTGCAGAGGGAATCCGCCATCCTGAGCCAGAGATACACCAATTTGATCGCCGCTCGGGAAAGGGCCTATATTTCCCGGCGGCTGGAACTCCAGGAGCGGGGGACCAAATTCAACATCATCGACGACGCTCAGGTCCCGCTCAAGCCTTTCAAGCCCAACCGCGGCTTGATCGTGATCGCCGGTTTTTTCGCCGGCTTGGTCCTGGGCGGGGCCCTGGTGGTCCTGGCCGAGGTGACCGATCACTCCTTCGAGGAGGCCAACCAGCTCCGGGAGTTCCTCCCCGTGCCCATGCTGGGGGCGGTGAGCCAGATCGTCACCCCGGAAGAGAAGGCTTTCGTTGCCGCGAAAAAGCGGCTGGGGTTCCTGGGCCTGGGCATTTTCGTGGTCCTGGTGGTTCTGGTGGCCATCGTGGTCATGATCTTCGGACCCGGGGGGCAGGGATGAGCTGGGGAAAGACAAATCGAGGCGGGAAGCCCCGGACGGGCCTGGGCAAGGTCCGGGAATACCTCCAGGAGAAGAAAAGCGGGATCGTCGAGGAGATCAGCTCCCTGACCTACGTCACCAAGCCCCGAATGCCCGGGGTCGGGCTCGACCCCCGGGTGGTGTCCCGCAGCGATCCCCAGAGCCACATCGCCGAGCAATACCGCTCGATCCGGACCAACCTCAGTTCCCTCTTCCCGGAGCCGAAGCCCCGGGCCTTTCTTTTCACCAGCGCCCTCCGGGGGGAGGGGAAGTCCGTCACCTCCGCCAACCTGGGGGCGGTTTTCGCCGACGAGATGGATAAGAAGGTGGTCCTGGTGGACGCCGACATGCGCAAGCCCTCCCAGCATAAAATCGTCGGGATGGAAAAGAGCCCCGGCTTATCGGAGATTCTTTCCGGCCGGGCCGAACTCGATGAGGTCCTGGACCGGGTAAAATTCGGAAACCTGCACGTGATCCTGAGCGGGGAGCCCCCGGCCAAGCCTTCGGAACTGCTGGGCTCGGAGCGGATGGAGAACTTGCTTTGCCGGCTCAAGGAGACCTTCGACTACATCATCTTCGACATCGCCCCCATCCTGGCCGTGACCGACGCCGGGGTCCTGGGCAAGTTCCTGGACGGCTCCATCCTGGTGGTCCGGGCCGGGAAGACCCAGGCGGTGGACGTCGAGCGGGCCTACTCGCTGCTTTTGGAGGCGAACGCCAACCCGATCGGGAGTATCCTCACCGGGGTGGTGACCTACATCCCCTACTACCTCTACCGCTACCGCTACATGTATTCCCATAATTACTACACCACTTGAGCATTCCTGCCTTGTGTGTTCCCCGGCCTTGTTGTTGTTATCGGAGTTCAGGCTGAAGGCTGAAGACTGAAGTCTGACGGCCCCGCCGCACCGATTGAACCGCGAATCTCGCGAATCCCCACAAATCAAAGCGACGGATTACGGATCACTGATTACGGTTTGACCCTATGCTCTATGCCCTATGCTCTATGCTTAACAACGACAACGAATCGGGAACAAGAACATGAAGATACTGATCACGGGGGGAGCGGGATTCATCGGCTCTAACGCCGCCGCCCGGGCCCTGGCCCGGGGCGACGAAGTCACCGTCCTGGACGACCTTTCCCGGGCGGGGACTGCTCTCAACCTGAAATGGCTCCGGAGCCTGGGGAAGTTCCGCTTCGAGAAGATCGATATCCGCGACTACCGGCCTCTGCGGGAGCTCCTGGCGGAAGGGAAGTTCGACGCCATCTACCATCTCGCCGCCCAGGTGGCGGTGACCACCTCGGTGTCCGACCCCCGGACCGACTTCGAGATCAACGCCCTGGGGACCTTTAACCTCCTGGAGGCGGCCCGCGAGACCTCCCAGGACGGGGCTATCCTCTTCTCCTCCACCAACAAGGTCTACGGGAACCTCGAGGACATGCCGGTGGTGGAACGCCCGACCCGTTACGCCTTTTCCGGGGAAAAGGCCGCCGTCTCCGAGGAACAGCCCCTCGACTTCCATTCCCCTTACGGTTGTTCCAAGGGCGCCGCCGACCAGTACGTCCGGGACTACGCCCGCATTTACGGCCTTAAGACCGCGGTCCTGCGCCAGTCCTGCATTTACGGCCCCCGCCAGTTCGGGATCGAGGACCAGGGCTGGGTGGCTTGGTTCGTGATCGCCGCCCTGACCGGTCGCCCGATCACCGTTTACGGGGACGGCAAGCAGGTCCGGGACATCCTCTACATGGACGACCTCCTCGATGCCTTCGACCTCGCCGCCGCCAAGATCTCCAATTGCGCCGGGAGCGTCTTCAACCTCGGCGGCGGCCAAGCCAACACCCTTTCGCTCCTGGAGTTCTTCGGAATTCTGGAAAATCTGCTGGGCCGGAAGATCGAATACGCCTTTTCCGACTGGCGCCCGGGGGACCAGAAGATCTACGTCAGCGACATCGCCCGGGCCCGGAGTGCGTTGGGATGGAGTCCCCGGGTTTCGCCCCCGGAAGGCATTAAGCGCCTTTACGATTGGGTTTCCGAAAACATACTTCTGATCGGGAAAGCCCTCGAGGCATAACCGCTTCTTCGGCCCGGATGGTTTGGTTTAAATGTTGCCTTTGCCTAATCAAAATCGGGGCAATTCAGCCGGTTCGCGTCCGGGCGGCCCTTTTATGTCCGTCATCATTCCCGCCCGGAACGAGGAGCATAATGTCGAAAAGACGTGCCGGGCCGTTGCCGGCGAATTCAAGGCCCATGGAATCGAAGACTGCGAAATACTCCTGGTAAACGATCACAGTTCGGACAAAACGCTCGAGACGCTCGCCCAGCTCAGCCGTTCGCTGCCGGGGGTGAGATACGTCGACAATGACGGCAGCCCCGGTTTCGGGATGGCGGTCCGCCTCGGGCTGGAGAAATCCCGCGGCGAAACGGTTTGCATCATGATGGCCGACCTCTCCGACTCGCCTTCCGACCTCCGCCGGTATTATGACGAGCTCCAGCGCGGGGCCGAGTGCGTGTTCGGCTCGCGTTTCATCAAGGGCTCCAGGATATCCGGCTATCCTTTCCCCAAGTTGGTCTTGAACCGTTCGGTCAACTGGCTCATAAAACTGGTGTTCAAAATCCCCCATAATGACATTACCAATGCGTTCAAAGCCTATCGCCGCGAGGTTATTTCGGGAGTGAGCCCGCTCTTGTCGCACCATTTCAATTTGACGGTTGAGCTTCCCTTGAAAGCGATAGTCCGCGGCTACCGCTATACTACGGTTCCGATCTCATGGACTAACAGGGTGGAAGGGATTTCCAAACTGAAGATTAAGGAAATGGGCAGCCGCTACCTGTTCATCATCTTGTACGTTTGGCTGGAGAAACTTCTTTCGCGCGGCGATTACCGGCGACGGGGCGTGTAGTATCGTCGCTCCCGCGGAGCCGCATGTAGTATCGTCGCTCCTGCGGAGCGACTTGTAGTATCGTCGCTCCTGCGGAGCGACTTGTAGTATCGCCGCTTCTGCGAAGCGGCTTGCAGTATCGTCGCTCCTGCGGAGCGACTTGTAGTATCGCCGCTCCCCTGGAGCGGCTTGTAACAGCAGCCTTAATTGTTGGATTATGGGGTCATGAAATTCAAGTATGAGGAGCTCGAGATCTGGAAGGTGGCTCTGAACATGGCCAGGGTCGTTTTTGCGATATTGAAGAAATATCCGGACGACGAGAAATTCGGTCTGGTTTCTCAAGGCCGGAGGGCGGTGGTATCCATAGCCCTGAACATATCCGAGGGCAGCGGCAGGAAAACCAACAGGGATTTTTCGGTTTTCATCAACCGGGCATTATCTTCGTTGCAGGAGACGGATGCGGTTTTAAAGATCGGCCTGGCGATGCAGTACATCAGGGATGCCGACTACGCCGAGGCGGATCCTTTGTTGAAAGAAGAGTATTTCAAGTTGATTGCCTTCGACAAAAAACTGCGTGAAGACCTTACATACGTGCGCGGCTACAGTTCCCTGAAGTAAACTCTTCAACTCCGAGGATTGCGGCTTGCAAGGCCGCCGGAGGCGGCCGATACTACAAGCCCCGAGCGAAGCGAGCGGCGATACGACAAGTCCCGAGCAGGGCGAGGGACGATACGACAAGCCCCGACGCAAGTCGGGGCGATACGGCAAGCCTTGAGCAGGGCGAGGGGCGATACGACAGTTTTCAACCGGGAGAAAAAAATGGACCAGTTATCCGAGTTGGAAAGCAAGAGCATCTACATTATCCGGGAGGCCTACTACCAGTTCAAGGACATCGCGGCCCTCTGGTCGATCGGGAAGGATTCCACCACCCTGATCCACCTCTGCCGCAAGGCCTTTTACGGGGAAGTCCCCTTCCCGATGATGCACATCGACACCGGCTACAAGTTCCCGGAGATGTACCGTTTTCGGGACGAATACGCCAAGAAGTGGGGGATCCGGCTGATCGTGACCCGCAACGAGGAGGCGATTGCCGCCGGGATGGGCCCTAACGTGGGGGAGAAGCTCGCCTGCTGCAACCAGCTCAAGACCAACGCCCTGAAACTGGGGATCGCCAAGCACGGTTTCAAGGCTTTGCTCCTGGGCATCCGGCGCGACGAGCACGGGATCCGGGCCAAGGAGCGCTATTTCTCCCCCCGCAACGAGCAGTTTCAGTGGGACTACGAGAACCAGCCCCCGGAGCTCTGGGACCAGTACAAGTCCAAGGCCGCCGACGAGGAGCACATCCGGGTCCACCCTCTCCTGCACTGGACCGAGCTCAATATCTGGGAATACGTGAAACGGGAGAATCTGCCCATCACCGAGCTCTACTTCGCCAAAAACGGCAAGCGCTTCCGCTCCATCGGCTGCGTGCCCTGCTGCTCCCCGGTGGAATCCGAGGCCGACACCATCGACAAGATCATCGAGGAACTCAAGACCACCAAGGTCTCCGAGCGCGCCGGCCGCGCCCAGGACAAGGAGTCGGTGACGACCATGCAAAAACTCCGGGCCCTCGGCTACATGTAACCGCGTAACCACATAACCACTAATCTCGCTAATCCTCGCTAAAGGGAAAGCGATGTGTCTACTGTATAAAGAGGAGGTGTACAAGCTAATCGGTGCGGCCATGGAAGTTTATAACTTGCTGGGCAATGGGTTCTTGGAATCCGTGTACCAGGAAGCTTTGGAATATGAGTTGGATTTGAGAGGAATCCCTTATAAAGCCCAAGAGATGTTGCAGATCAAGTATAAGGACAAGATGCTTGAACATGCCTATAAGGCGGATCTGGTTCTTATGGATAAAATTATCGTGGAATTGAAAGCTATGGAAAAATTAGGCAGGAATGAGAAGGCGCAGATCATTAATTATCTCAAGGCAACCAACCTTGAATTAGGGGTGTTGATAAATTTTGGGGCTAAGAACGATCTCGAATGGAAGAGAATGATATTGTCAAAAAACATGCCGTTAGAACCGGAAGTATAGATTGGTGCAGATTTGCGAGATTGGCGGTTAAAAAGCGGCGAGAAAAACCATAAAAATTAGCGGAGAAAAATCATGAATAATCTTAGGTTTGTGATGGTGGGCCACGTGGACCACGGGAAGTCGACCTTGATCGGACGCCTTCTCTACGACACCGAGTCCCTGCCCCCGGACAAGATGGAGGAAATCCGGACCGCCTCCCAGGAGCAGGGAAGGGACGTCGAGTTTGCCTACGTGATGGACCACCTGGAGGAGGAGCGGGCGCGCAACATCACCATCGACACCGCCCAGACCTTCTTCCGGACCCCGCGCCGGGAATACGTGATCATCGACGCTCCCGGGCACAAGGAGTTCCTGAAAAACATGATCACGGGCGCCTCCCAGGCTGAAGCCGCGGTCCTGATCGTGGACGCCGCCGAGGGAGTGCGGGAGCAGACCCAGCGCCACGCCTTCATGATCGACATGCTCGGGCTGGAGCAGCTCATCGTGGTGGTCAACAAGATGGACCAGGTCGGCTACGGGCAAAAGCGGTTCGAGCAGGTTAAGAGTAACCTCAACGAGTTCCTGGGCAAGGTCAACCTGAAACCGACCTACGTCATCCCGATCTCGGCCAAGAACGGCGAGAACGTTTCCAACCGCTCCCAAAACATGCCCTGGTACACGGGGGTGACCTTCCTGGAGGGGCTCGATTCTTTCGTCAACCTGCCCTCCTCCCTGGAAAAGCCGCTGCGCTTCCCGGTCCAACTCGTGCACGAGATTGCCGGGGAAAAAGTCCTGATGGGCCGGGTCGAGGCCGGGCGGCTCCGCCGGGGCGGGGAGATCGTCTTTCTGCCTTCCGGGAAGAAGGCGAAGGTGAAAAATATCCTCGAGTTCGGGACCAAGGGGAAAGAAGAAGCCTCCGCCGGGGAGTCCGCCGGCATCGTCCTGGATCAAGCGCTCCCGGTGGGGCGGGGCGAGGTGGGGGCCGAACCGGGCCAGGAGCCGCCTTCGGCCGACCGTTTCGCGGCTTCCGTGTTCTGGATGTCGCCGGCGCCCTTCCGGATGGGGGAGAAGATCCTGCTGCGGGTGGCCACTGAGGAAGTCCCCGCCGAGATCGAAACCATCGCGGAGCGGATGGATTCCTCGACCCTGGAGATCCTCCAAAGGGGCGCTTCCGTCCTCAACGACACCGAGGCCGGGGAGGTGACGATCCGGACCTCTCGCCCCGTGGTGGTGGAGTCCTTCTACAAGACCAAGGAGCTGGGGCGCTTCGTCCTGGTCCGGCGCAACGACGTCGTCGCCGGCGGCATCATTGCCCATAGCGTGCGCCGGTCGTAGCGCAGGGCTTCAGCCCTGCCGCACTGATTGAACCGCGAATCTCGCGAATCCACACAAATCAAAGCGACGGATTACTGATCACTGATCACGGATTACGTTGGTTCTCCTGAACCCTGAACCCTGAACCCTCCGGTTGTATAGGCAGCTTGTCATCACGGTCGCGGCGGCGGCGGCGATCTACTCGGCCTGGCGGGTCTTTCCCGTCCTGGACGGGAAAGAGCAGTACGACTTCCGGACCTATTACTGGGCCGCCGCCGCCTTGGAGAAGGCCCTCGACCCCTACGAGGTCGCATCCCTCCGGGAAGTCTCCGGCCGCCCGATCTTTTTGACCTACATTTATCCCCCCTATACTCTGGGGCTGTTCCGGCCCCTGGTGCGGCTGGGGTACTCCCGGGCCTACGGGCTGTTTTTCGGGCTCAAGCTCGTTGCCCTCGGTTTCCTGATCCTGATCTGGGCCCGGGTCGTCCCGACGGGAAGACGGGGACTCTGGGCCGTGGCGGTCACCGCCCTGCTCGGCTACAAGGGCGCGGCCTTGCGGGACCTGGTCGCGGGGAATCTCTCGATTTTCGAGCAGGTCCTGATCTGGGGCGGGATCTGCCTGCTCCTGCGCGGCCGGGCCCTCCCGGGCGGGATCGTCCTCTTTCTCTCCGGAACGGTAAAGCTGGTGACCTTGGCCCTGGGCCCGCTGGTTTTCGTGATCGGCCGCCGCCGCCGGGATCTCTTTCTCTGGCTGGGTCTCACGGCCGCCGCCGGCTTGCTGGTCCTGGGTTCCTATTTTTCCCGGCCGGGGGCCTGGCGTAGCTTTTATTCCTCGATGACCAAAGTCTCCTTTTTCGAGACCGGGGATCTCAACCCCAGCTCCCTGGCTTTCCTCAAGGACGTATCCGGGCGGCTGGGGGCGGGGGCAACATTTCCGGTTGTCACTTATGCGTTCTGGTCCGCCCTGGTCCTGGCGGCCTGGTTTTGGGCGTTCCGGAAGACCTTCGCTTCCGCGGACCGGCTCCCCATGGTTTACCTGACCGTCCTGGCCTATGTCCTGGTCTCCCCCAAGATGAAGGATTATTCCCTGCTTATCGCCGCCCTCCCGACCCTGCACGCGATCTGCGCGGTCCTGCCCGGGCGCTGGCGGCTGTTCGGCTGCGCCCTGCTCTGGATTCCCCTCTTCCCCTACCAGGGGTTATTGCTGGCCGCCGGGACGTTTTTCCTCCTCCTGCTCTGGGTCCGGCTTCACCGGGGCGATCCTGGGGCCAAGCTGGCCTCCTGCCTCGATCCCCTCGAGTTCCTGAAAGACTGTCGGATCGACCCTCGCTGTGCTCGGGACTTGTAGTATCGTCCCTCGCCTTGCTCGGAACTTGCCGCATCGCCGCGCCTCCCGGCGCGGCTTGCATCCCTATGCTCTATGCCCTATGCTTAAAAACTACAGGCTGAAGACTGAAGACTGAAGGCTGAAGGAACCGACGCCGCATTTCACATGTAGGCATGTAGGACATGTAGGTAAATTCGAAATTCAAATCCCCGAAACTCTCGCGCATTCTGGATTCTGAATTCTGACTCCTGACTCCTGTTTTTAAAAACCCTGAACCCACACAAGGAGAGAAGATGAAGGCAATGAGACAAGCTGCGTTTCTGGCGGCGGTGCTGGGGCTTTGCCACCTCCTGGCGCCGTCGCCCGCCCAGGCTTACCTGGATCCGGGCACGGGGAGCTACCTGTTCCAGATCCTGATCGCGGGCCTGGTCGGCGGCCTCTTCGCCCTCAAGCTCTTCTGGAAGCAGATCAAGGACTTCTTTCAGAAACTGTTCGGAAAGGGTGCGGATCGGGGAGGGAGTGACGAGACCCCCAGGAAATCCGAGTAAAGGAAAAATTCGAATTTGTTTCGAGTTTCGTCATTCGAATTTCGAATTTAAATCTGGAATTTACCGGATATGAAAAACGACATACTTCCCTCCTCGTTCCGGGATCCGAGCGGATTTCTGTTCCGGCGGGACGGCGTCCTCTACCGCCAGCTCAACGAGGGCTGCCGCGAGGATTACGAACTTCTCTTCTCCTCCGGGCTTTACGGGGAACTGGCGGGGGCGGGGCTCCTGGTAGAGCACGAGGAGACCGAGCCCGCCCTGGCGCCTTTGCCCGGGGCCTTCAAGGTCATTCGTCCGGAGATTGTGCCGTTTGTTTCCTATCCTTACGAATGGTGCTTCGGGCAGCTCAAGGACGCGGCCCTGGCCACCCTCGAAATCCAGAAGAAGGCCCTGGCCCGCGGGCTGGTCCTCAAGGACGCCAGCGCCTACAACATCCAGTTTCTCTGCGGCCGTCCTGTCCTCATCGACACCCTCTCCTTCGCCTGCTACCAGGAAGGGGAACCCTGGGTTGCCTACCGCCAGTTCTGCCAGCACTTCCTGGCCCCCCTGGCCTTGGCGGCGCGGACGGACATCCGGTTGCTCCGGTTGCAGCGCGAATATATCGACGGGATCCCGCTTGACCTGGCTTCGAGGCTCCTGCCCGGGAGCACCCGGTTCAAGTTCGGGCTTCTCTCCCACCTCCACCTGCACGGGCGCAGCCAGGTCCGCCACGCCGCCGGTTCGGTCCGGCCCTCTCCGAGCCGTCGGGTCTCTAAGCTGGCCCTGCGCGGGCTCGTCGACAGCCTGGAATCGGCCGTGAAGGGCTTAATCTGGAACCCTGCCGGCACCGAATGGGGGGGGTATTACGGGGACACCAACTATTCGGAAGAGGCGATGGCGAGCAAGCGGGAAATCGTGGGCCGTTTCCTGGACGATTCCCGCCCCGCGACGGTCTGGGACCTGGGCGGGAACACCGGGGAGTTTTCCCGCCTCGCCGCGGAGCGGGGGGCCTTTACGGTCTGTTGCGACGTCGACCCCGCCGCGGTGGAAAAGTGCTATATGGTGGAGAAGAATAACGGCAGCGGGAACCTCCTGCCCCTGGTGATGGACCTGACCAGTCCCAGCCCCGCCCTGGGCTGGGCCGGGCGGGAGCGGGATTCGCTCGCGGAGAGGGGCCCCTGCGGCCTGGTGATGGCCCTGGCCCTGGTCCACCACCTGGCCATCTCCAACAACGTTTCCCTCCCGCTGATCGCCCGGTATTTCGCCGGCCTGGGGCGGGACCTGATCGTGGAGTTCATCCCCAAGGAGGATTCCCAGGTGCAAAGGTTGCTCGCCACCCGGGAGGACGTCTTTCCCCATTACACCCGGGAGGGCTTCGAGCAGGCCTTCGGCGAGCGCTTCGCCATCCGCGCCCGGGAGATGGTCCGAGACTCTCTTCGGGAGATCTACCTGATGAGTCCGGCGGGGGAGGGGGCTTGAAAAAGCTCCACGGCTGGCATCCGCTTCTTTTCGCGGCTTTTCCCGTCCTCTCCCTCTATGGGCTCAATTTTCACAAGGTCGCCTTCCGCGAGGCCGCGCCCTTCCTGGTCTTGAGCCTGGGGGCAACCCTGGGTCTCTGGCTGGTTCTTTCCCTGGCGCTGCGGAATCGTTTCCGGGGGGGGCTTTTGGTTTCGCTGGCCTTGGCGCTGTTTTTTTCCTACGGCCACGCCTACCGAATGCTGGAAGGGGCGGGCTTCCGGGTCGGGAACCTGGTGGTGGGAGAAAACAAGATTCTCCTGGTCCTCTGGGCCGTTCTGCTCGGGCTGGGGGTGTTTCTGGTCCTGAAAAAGCGCGGGGATTTCCCGCGCCTGACCCGGTTTCTCGACCTTGTTTCCGCGGTCCTGGTCCTCCTGCCCCTGCTCACGATCGGCCGCGGTCTGCTCGATTCGTCGGGAGGGGCCGCCCGCGCCGCCGGAGGGGAGCCGGTCCCGGCTCTTCGGGAGGGCGGAGCGCGCCCCGATATTTACTATCTGATCCTGGACGGGTACGGTTCGAGCGAGGTTTTGCGGGAGTTCTACGGCTTCGACAACCGCGAATTCCTCGATTACCTGAAATCCCGCGGTTTCTACGTGGCGGAGCAAAGCCGCAGCAACTACTCCTCTACCACTTTCTCCCTTCCTTCCGCCCTCAATATGGAATACATCAACCCCGTGGCCGAGCGAATGGGCCCGGACGCCCAGGACGTCAGCCCGATGGTGGAGATGACCCAGGACCACCAGGTGGCCGCTTTCCTGAAGGTGCAGGGGTATCGTTACGTCCACGTTTCCAGCGCCGGCTTCTGGATGTCCAAGCGGAACCGGAACGCCGACTGGAACCTGGAATGCCGGCGCGGGGGCGAGTTCCAGACCAACCTGGTGATGAGCAGCCTGCTGCGGATATTCAGCGACCGCTACGGGGCCATAGACCGGGAGCGGGTCCTGAACGCCTTTGCCGCCATCCCCCGGATCCGGGAAAATATCGAGGGGCCCCGCTTTGTCTTCGCCCATTTTCTCATTCCCCATCCCCCCTACATCTTCGCCGCCGACGGGGGCAAGATTCTCCAGACCGGGATGCCGGAGTTTTTCGAGTTGCGGGGCTGGCAGATGAAGGACCGCTACCTGGACCAGATCAGGTTCACCAACTCCAAGGTCAAAGAACTGCTGGAAAGCCTGCTGGCCGATCCCGATTATTCCCCCGTTGTTGTCATCCAGGCCGACCACGGCCCGGCCTCGACCGACGAATGGAAGAATCCGAGTGAACGGATGCTCCGGGAAAGGCTGGGAATCCTGAACGCCTACTTCGTCCCCGGGCCGATCCGCGACCGGCTTTATCCCTCCATCACTCCGGTTAACAGCTTCCGCCTGATCCTGGGCGGCCTCTTCGGGGCCGATCTTCCCCTCCTGGAAGATCGGAGCTATTTTTCCAGTTACGACCGGCTTTACGACCTGGCCGATGTTACGGATCTCCTTACGGCTGACGAAGAGGATTCGGACTACGATTACGACAACGACAACGATAGTGAGCAGAATCTGTGAAAATCCGTGAAATTTGCGGAAAGTAGTAAGCAAAAGGAGAATGAGATGAGAGTCGTGATGATCGGCCTGGACGGTTTTCCCTTCACCCTGGCCGAAAAGTTGATCGCCGAGGGGACGATGCCGAACTTGGGCGCCCTGCGGGAGAGGGGCTGTCTGCGGCAGATGGACTCGATCTATCCCACCGTCTCCAACGTGGCCTGGACTTCCTACATGACCGGGAAAAACCCGGGCGGATTCGGGGTCTTCGGGTTTGCCGAGCTCACGGAGAAATTCGAACTCTTCATCCCCAACTCGAAGGACTGCCGGGCTAAGACCATTCAGGAACTTATTTCCGCCTCCGGGAAAAAAGTGATCTCCCTGGGGGTCCCCGGCACCTATCCCCCCCGGGAGGTGGACGGGATCAACGTCGGGGGGTTTCTCAGCCCTTCCCTGGAGAAGGGGGTTTATCCGCTTTCGGCGCTGCCGAAACTGCGCGAGACCGGCTACCTCCTCGACATCGACCCGATGAAGGCTCGGGAATCCCTGGAACTGCTCAAGGAGGAGAATTTGAGGGTTTTCCAGGGAAGGGTGAAGACCTTGCTGAGGCTCTGGGACACGGAGCCCTGGGATTACCTGGCCATCCACTTCATGGACACCGACCGGATGATGCACTTCATGTTCAAGTACATCGACCCCGAGGGGGAGGGGGGGGAGAACCGGGACTACTGCCGGGACTTCTTCCGGAAGATCGACGACATGATCGCTCAGGCGGCGGGGAAACTCGACCCCGAAACCCGTCTCTTCGTCCTTTCCGACCACGGGTTCTGCCGCATCCGTAAGGAAGTCCAGCTTAACCGCTGGCTCCAGGACCGGGGGTATTTGACCTTCTCCCGGCCCCCGGCTCACGACCTTGACTTCGATTCGGTCTCTCCTCAGGCCCGGGCCCTCGCCCTGGTCCCGGGCAAGATCCACATCCTCCGGGAAGGCAGGTTCTGCCGGGGCGGGGTCAAGGCGGCGGAATACGAGGATTTCCGCGACGAGCTCGTCCGCAAGCTGGGGACCCTGACCGAGGCGGGGCGCCCAGTCTGCCGGAAGATCTTCAAGCGGGAGGAGGTCCTGCGCGGACCTTACGCCGGGGAGGGGCCAGACATCGTCATCGACCCCCACGACGGCTACGACTTCAAGGCCGGCCTGAAAAAGAGCGTGATTTTCGAGACCGGCCCCATCAGCGGGATGCATACCCAGCACGACGCCCTGCTCTACATCTCGGGCGTGTCGGAATTACCCAAGCGCCCCGTGGTTTACGACGTGACCCCCACCATCCTCAAGACCCTCGGCATTCCGATTCCCGCCGACTTCGACGGAGTCTCCCTTGTGTAGCATAGAGCATAGGGCATAGAGCATGTTCTACATGCCTACATGTGAATGGCGGCAAGCCGCTCCGGAGGAGCGGCGATACTACAAGTCCCGAGCACAGCGAGGGACGATACTACAAGCCGCTTCGTAGAAGCGGCGATACTGCAAGTCACTCCGTCAGGAGTGACGATACGACAGAGAATGGGGATGGGAAGATTCTTCCAGATATATGGCTTCTTGTCCTGCGCCTGCGTCCTCTACTTCTGCTGGAACCAGGCCAAGGGGGACCGCTTCCGCAAGGCCCTCCCGCTCTGTTTTCTCGCCTCTTTTCTCTTCATTACCATCCAGTTCAAATCCCTCTCCATCCCTCTCCTTACCTACCTGACCATCGGGCTGCTCGGGATTCCCGCCATCTTCTACGGGCTGCTCTTCCGTTACGAGGTCCTGCTCATTGTTGCCGCGCTCTATGTGCCCCACAATGCCATCCTCCCGGCCACGTTCGGCGGTCTCTTCAAGGCCTTCAACGGGACCAACATCGTCATCGGGGCGCTTTTCCTGGGGATGCTGTTCGGGAACAAGGGCGAGGGGAAAGTTTATTCGTCGAAGTCTCCGGCCAATGCCCTGGTCTGGATTTTTGTCGGGATGGTGATACTGGCTTTTTTGCGCGGGTATCTTTTCTGGGGCGGGGGCTATTTCGGGAACATGCTGCAGAATGTCTGGCGTTTTCTTTCTCCGATGATCCTCTTCTTCATTTTCGTGCGCCGCCTCCCCGACCGGGGGGCGATCCGGGTGGTGTCGGGAGTCCTGATGATCGTGGCGATAATGGGGATCTACCTGGGAATCCTGGAGTGGGTGGAACTGGGCTTCGGGACCTATTCCACTTTCAAGCGCCGCCTGGGCGGGCTGAACAAGCATCCCAATGTCTTTGGGGCTTTTATCGCCTATTATCTCGGGCTTTTCTGGGGCCAGATTCTGGTCAACTGGCGTCGCTTCGACGCGAAACTGCTGCTTTTCCCCTTTCTGATGGGCTTGAGGGTGATGCTCCCCACTAATTCCCGTGGGGCTTGGATCTCCCTGCCCCCGGCCTTGGCCGCGGTGACCTTCTTTCGGAACAAGCTGCTGCTCCCGATTCTCGGGGTTCTGGCCGTCATTCCCTTTGTCCTCAACCCGGCATTGGTTCCGGAGACCATCCAGTATCGGTTTCAGGATGCGGTGACCCTGGAGGAGCGCGACGAGATCTATGCCCAGGCCGGGGGAGGCATAGCGGTAGCCTACGAGACCCAATCCATCAGCATTCGAAACCGGGCTAACATACTTGAAGGCGGGTTGAAGGCTTGGCTGCTCAATCCATTTTTCGGACACGGTTACGGCTCTTTCATTTACGCCTTGCGGCAGGCCACCGACGGAGAGGTGCAGGGTTCGGCTCATAACGGCTGGCTGGATTTGCTGGTGACAATGGGCGGGATCTGCGTGGGGAGCCTTTTTATAGTTTTCGGTTATTTTATGTACTGCGGCTGGTGGGTCTATCGGCACGAGACCAACGGCTATCTCAAGGGCCTGGCCCTGGGCTACACCGGGTGCGTCCCGGCCATCATCGTGGCCAACCTGACCGGCCAACGCATCGACCACGTGGACCTGACCGCGATTTTCTGGATGCTTTCTGCCTGCATCGTCAAGCTCCGCAATATCAATCTCCAGGAAATGCGGGAGCGGGGCGAGATCTGAAAAATCAGGAAACAGGATTCAGGATACAGGAAACAGGAGAGTATGCCCCATGCTTCGTGAACGCCATTCGGCGGGATTAGATATGAACGAATCCGGCCGGAAATATTTTGACGCCTGCTATCCCGATTATGATGCCCAGAATAAGCCGGCAAAAATATCGTTTTACCTGAACCTTGTGCGCCGATATGTGCGGGAGGGAGAGGACATTTTCGAGTTGGGGGTCGGCTTGGGGAAATTTATCCGGGCCGCCCAAGGCTGCTACAAGGTTTCCGGCTGCGACCCCAATGGTTATGCAGTCGCCGAAACCAGCCGGATGACGCCGGCAGCCAGGATATTTACCGGATCTTTTGAGACTATCCAATGCGTTTCTGCCCCGGCGGCCGTTGTTTCCTGGGATGTTCTGGAACACGTGCCGGAGCTGAACCGGGCGCTTCAGGCAATACGCAGCCGGCTCGCTCCCGGCGGGATTCTGATTGCCGTGGTCCCGGTTTATGACGGCCCGCTTGGCTGGCTGGTCGGTTTGTTGGATCGCGATCCGACCCATGTCTGGAAGCGTTCACGCCGCTGGTGGTATAATATGATAAAAGAAAGCGGATTTGAATTGATTGAACATGGCGGCATACTCAGAAAAATGCTTTTCGGCAAGTGCTACCTGCATTGGACTCGCCCGCGGTGGATCTGGCGCTGGGCCGGCAGCGCCGTCTATTTTGCGGCCCGAAAAACCGAAATTAAGGAACTTCCGAACAAGTGACACGGCCAATGAAATAAGCTTGGATTCCGGGTGGGGAAACTGACCCGCTACTTCTTTGCTCCACTATTATTCGACATGAGACCACAGAATATAATTTTTCGTATTATTCCTGTCGCCGTCGTAATGTTTGGGGCTCTCTTAGTGCCCCGCTGTACTCAAAAAATACTATACTTTGTCAGCTCTGATGGATCGATCGCGGACACGACAAAACTTTTAATATCGCTCATCGGGGCTTGTTGTATAGCGGGTGGAGTTATTTTATGGTTTGCCTTGGTCAAGACGGATGTCTTTAGAGGGATTATAGAAAAAATATATCATGCTATCGGAATGCCCGGTAAAACATCCTGGGCCGCGGCAATATTTATTTCGGCTTTTCTCTTGCGCTTGGTGTGGGTTTTGGCCTTGCCTCTGAGACAGGTTTCCGATTTCGCCGAATACGATGCGATAAGTTGGCAGTTGGCGTCGGGGACGAGCATAATGTCTCCTGAAATCACCGCCGGCCGGCCCCCGGGTTATCCGTTTTTCCTTTCATTGATTTATCGTGTATCCGGGCACAATCAAATGCCGGCGAAAATTGCCAATTGTTTTCTGGGGGCGATCTTGTGCATTGCGACCTATGCGCTCATAAGGGAAATTTCCGGCGAGCGCCTGGCGCGGATTACGTCGCTATTGACGGTAGTGCATCCGACGCTTGTCCTGAGCGTGACAATGCTCGCGACGGAGCATCTGTTCGCGCCGTTGTTGCTGGCGGCGCTATGGCTGTATGTCCGGTCCTGGAGGGATGATTCGTTTACGGCATTGCTCGCCAGTGCGGCCGTTATGGGGATCGCGTGCCTGGTGAGGCCGTCAATATATTTATTGCCGATAGCATTGGCGCTATGGGTATTTGTGTGTTTGAAAAGCAGCGCTTCGAGGATATTCCTCAAGTCCCTCATTTTCCTGGCAATCTATGGGTTGGTCATATTCCCGTGGCAATGGCGAAATCAGAGAATCTTCGGCAACTGGGGAATTATGGGGACAAATATGGGGGTGGCGTTTTATTTCAGCGTTACGCCGGATTTTAATGAATTCGTTCGCTTTACGGAGAAAACCAGTGCCGAATCCGCCAACGAGTACGAAGCCGACAGGGTAATATTCCGACGGGGTCTGGAGGTGGCGAAGAGTGATCCGGGATATTATCTGAAGAAGTTGGCATTTTGGAGATTTCGCCGCACGTTTATAAGTCCCCCCGAGTGGCTGTGCGAATATAATCTACAAGATACCGGTTGGAGCCGGGAAAAAGCGGCCGTGGCCTACGGAATGATATTGGTTGGATCGGGAGCGGTCCACGGAATTGTCTCAATCCTGGCTCTAGTTGGAGCTATTGCGGGTTGGCGGCGGAGCAAGTATAACTCGATGCTTCTGCTGTTTGTGGCTTACCACGCGGCTTTGCTGATAGTATCCCCCGGTTCGCCTCGCTATAGGTATCCTTTAGTGCCCATATACTGTTACTTTGCCGTGCTTGGCCTGAAGTGGACGATTGAGCGATTAAGGTCACGGGAGACGCGAAAAAACGGGCCTTGGCTTTTGAAGGAGAACCGAGATGATTAACATTGTGCTGCCGGCACTGAACGAGGCCGATTCGATCGGGGGCCTCCTGCAGTGGTTCATAGACGCCTTTGAAGAAGAAACGATCAAATGGAAGGTGATCCTGGTGGATGACGGGAGCACCGACGGGACGGCGGATGTCGCGTTATCTTTCCGGGACCGGATCGAGCTTGATATTGTCGGGCATCCGCGGAATCTCGGTTTGGCCGAGGCCCTCAAGACCGGTTTGCTCAGGGCGGTGGAACTGGCGGGGGACAAGGACATCATCATAACGATGGATTCCGACGGGACCCATCTTCCCGGGCTTGTCATAAGGATGATCCGGCTGATCAAGGAGGGAAATGATATCATAATTGCTTCCAGATACCGGGCCGGCGCCAGAGTGAAGGGCGTGAGTTTGTTCCGCCGGTCATTGAGCCGCGGGGCGGCGTTATTGTGCAAATGCGTATTCCCAATCCACGGTGTTCGCGATTACACTTGCGGATATAGGGCTTACAGGGCGAGGTTAATTAAAAAAGCCCTTGAGGACTACGGCGGCGAGATCATATCGGAAACCGGGTTTTCCTGTATGGTCGATCTTCTACTCAAACTCAGCCGATATGATCCTATAATCTGCGAAGTGCCCTTGGTGTTGCGTTACGATTTAAAAGCGGGCCCGAGCAAGATGAACGTGAGGAAAACGATATTCGATACATTGCGCTTGCTTTGCCGCCGACGCTTGGGGATGAAATAAAGACGGAAAATCCATGCTTGATCAGAATAAACTTACGCGCCCGGCCGTTCTTTTGCCGGGGAGGCTATGTTGATAAAATGAATTTTTTCTCTCTTGTCGTGCCGACATTCAACGAGAAAGACAATATTCTGCCTTTACTGGGAGAGTTAAAAAATGTTTTGAGTGGTTTGGGCATGGGCTATGAAATAATAGTCGTAGATGACGATAGCCCGGATTTGACCTGGCAAGTGGTCCAGGATGCTCTCCCCGACTTTGCTGAGGTGAAGTTGATCCGGCGCATTAACAAAAGAGGTTTGGCTACGGCTGTGGTTGACGGGTGGAAAGATTCCTCGGGAAACATACTGGGAGTGATTGATGGAGACTGCCAACATGATCCCGGGGTATTGAAGAATTTGCTGGAAGCTATACGCGGGGGAAGCGCCGATATTGTGCTGGCGTCGAGAAGGGTAAGCGGCGGCGGTTTGGGCCGGTGGGGTTGGGGCAGGAGGATGATTTCTAAAACAGCGACCTTGATGGCGCAATTGATTCTGCCGGTGACCCTGAGGAAAATATCCGATCCGATGACCGGCTATTTTGCATTCAGGAAGGAGGTTGTGGATATTGATGCATTGAATCCGATGGGCTACAAAATCTCTATTGAAGTGCTAGCCCAGCGAAAAAAATCCAGGGTCAAGGAAGTTCCCTTGGTTTTTAGAACCCGACAAGCCGGAGACAGTAAAATCGGTAAACAGGTATACGTTGAGTTTGTCAAGCATCTGCTCAAAATATGCCGGGCGACTGGGGAATGGAAGAAATCCCCGGTGCTGGTCGGAGCGATTATAGTGATTTTAGCGGTTATCTTTACTATGGCGTTGATGTGATCAAGGGATTCGGCGGAGTCCTTCCGGGAGATAAAAAGATGAACAAGCCGATAGAACTCTCGGTCATCGCCCCCTTGTATAATGAAGAGTCTTGCATCGCGGGCAACGTGGAGCGTTTTCTTTCCGCTCTGCGGGGGTTCGGCGGGGAATGGGAACTGATCCTGGTCAACGACGGGAGCACCGATTCCTCCCTGGAAAAGCTGCGGCCTTATGCGCAGAAAGAGCCCCGGATCGTCCTGGCCAGCTACGAGGTCAACCGGGGCCGGGGCTACGCCCTCCGGCAGGGCTTTGCCCGGGCCCGGGGCCGCTACATCGTCACCACCGAGTCCGACCTTTCCTGGGGGGAGGGGATCGTCCTGAGCCTTTACGGGGAACTGAAGCGGACGGGGCTGGATGTCGTGATCGCCTCTCCCTACCGGGAAGGAGGGAAACTGGAGAACATTCCCCTGAAAAGGGCGTTTCTCAGCCGATTCGGCAACAAGCTCCTCACCGCCTCGGTTCCGGCCGACCTGACGATGCTGAGCGGGATGACCCGGGGCTACCGGGCCGAGGTAATCAGGGCGCTCGACCTGGAATCGGACGGGAAGGAGATCCACCTGGAAATCGTAGCTAAGTGCCTGGCCCTGGGCTACCGGATCGGGGAGATTCCGGCCGTTCTCAGGTGGGAAAAGCCTATTGCCGGGAAGCAGGTCCGCCAGTCCAAGTTCCACTCCCGCAAGCTCATCCTCAGTCACCTGGCTTTTTCCTTCTACCAGAAACCGATGTTGATTTTCGGGGCGGCGGGGGCCGTGATGGTCCTGGGCGGTCTCGCCCTGGCCGTTTTGTTCGCCGTGCAGTTCTTGCTGCGCACCCTTTACCCGACTCGCCCGATCTATCTGCTGATGGTGATCCTGCTGGTGGCCGGGATACAGATGCTCAGTTTCGGGTTCCTGGCCAACCAGCTCGGGAGCCTCAAGCGCGACATCTACCGGCTCCAGCGTTCGGTCAAGGAAAAGCGGGGAGGGTTATAGATGGTATGAGGTTTGGGGTGTGAGATGAGGAACTGGAGATATGCCGCCGGGCGCCTTTTCCCCACCGTTCGAGGCTTTGTCCGGTGCATTGTTCGCTCTCCCCGGATTGCCCGGCAGGTTTTTTCCGCCTCCCTTCATTACGCCCTGACCGGGCGGATGTCCTCTGCGGTCGTCGTCGAGAAAGGCTACCGTATCGAAGACCCCAAGGAGCTGGTGGGTTACTTGGCCCACTTTGTCGAGGAAGAGGTCGAAGCCCGGGAATGGCTTATCCCTTTCCGACGGGCCCAAGCCCCTGTCTGCCTGGACGTGGGCGGCCACGCGGGCATCTTTTCCCTCAAACTGCTTTGCGAGAACCCGGCCGCGCTGGTTTATGCCTTCGAGCCCCAGCCCGACCTCGCCCGCAAGGCTTCCCAGGCTCTTGCTTCCGAAAGCTCCAGGTATCGCTGTTTCCCCCTGGCCGTCTCCGACGCGCCCGGGAAGACCAGGCTTTACCGGGATTCGATAGACAACTCCCAGGCCAGCCTGGAACGGAGCTGGCGGCCGGAAGCGGAGGAGGTCCTGGAAGTCGAGACGGTTACGCTCGACGCGGCGGCCGCCGACCTGGGGAACATATTTCTTCTGAAAATAGATGTCGAGGGGCACGAGGCCAGGGTTTTAGCGGGGGGGAAGGGAACCCTGAAGCGCACCCGTTTCGTCCTGGTGGAGATACTTTCGGAAGAAAGTCTGCGCCGCTGCCGGTCCATTTTAGGACCCGGGTGGAAGGAGAAAAAGATCGGGCGGGGGGATTATCTTTTCGAGGCCAAAACGACTGTCGTATCGTCACTCCCGGCGGAGAGCAATTCACATGTAGGCATGTAGAACATGTAGAAAGGCAAATTCGAAATCAGAATGACGAAATTCGAAACCGCGTGGTCGTTGTCGTGTTTCGGCATAGAGCATAGGGCATAGGGACGCAACTCCAGGCTGAAGGAACTGCCGCTGCATTCACATGTAGACATGTAGGGCATGTAGAAAACCAAGAGCATTTTCACGCAAAGACGCAAAGACGCCAAGGAACGGATCGTTCACCAACCTTTTTGCTCTTGGCGACGGGTTCTGCAAGCCGCGACGACAGGAGCGGCGATACGACAAGTCCCTAGGCGAAGCCGAGGGACGATACTACAAGTTCCGAGCGGAGCGAGGAACGATACTGCAAGTCATTCCGCAGGAATGACGATACGGCAGTTTTGTTCTGAACCCTGAACCCTTCCCTTATCCCATATAGCTTTTGATAATTTCCACGATGGCCGCCGCGGCTTGCCCGTCGCCGAAGACTGGTTCCGGCGGGGCAGGGGGTTTGGGCAGACGCAGGGCTTGAGCAATCCGCTCCGGGTCCGCCCCGGCCAGGACGTTCCAGCCCCTCTCGAGCGTCTCCACCCACTCGGTCTCCTCCCGCAGGGTGACGCAGGGCACGCCGAGCAGGTAGGCTTCCTTCTGCACCCCGCCGGAATCGGTCAGGATCCGGGCGGCGTTCTCCTCCAGCAGGAGCATTTCCAGGTAGCCGCAGGGGGGGACCGGCCGGATGTTGGGGCCCGGTTTCCGGCCTGACTTGACCAGGGCCGCGGCCGTCCGGGGATGGGCCGGGAAGATGACCGGCAGGTCCGCCCCTTCCAGGGCCCCCAGGATGGCGTTCATTCGCTCGGGGTCGTCGGTGTTGCCGGCCCGGTGGATCGTGAGTAGGTAGTAACTCCCGCATTCAAGCCCGAACCGGGCGAGGATATCCGCCTTTCCCGCCGCTCTCCGTCGGCAGCGCAGCAGGATATCGAGCATTACGTCCCCGGTCAGATTGACCCCCTTTACGATCCCTTCCCGCCGGAGGTTTCCCACGGCGGTTTCGGTGGGGCAGAAGAGCAGCGCCGAGACCTCGTCGGCCAGGACGCGGTTGATCTCCTCGGGCATCTCCCGGTTGAAGCTGCGCAGCCCGGCCTCCACGTGCCCGACGGGGATATGGAGCTTGGCGGCCGCGAGCGAACCGGCCAGGGTGGAGTTGGTGTCGCCGTAAACCAGGACCAGGTCAGGGGATTCCTCTTCCAAAACTTCCTCGATCGCCGCCAGCATCCGCCCGGTCTGGAAACCGTGGGAGCCTGAGCCGATGCCGAGGTTGCGGTCGGGCTCCGGGATTTCCAGTTCCCGGAAGAAGACCGAAGACATGGCGTCGTCGTAGTGCTGGCCGGTATGAACGAGGATTTCCCGGAAACTTTTGCGCAGCTCTCGGCTGAGGGCGGCGGCCTTGACGAACTGGGGCCTCGCCCCCACGATCGAGCAGATCTTTTTCATCGCTGCTTACCGCTATTCACATGTAGACATGTAGGGCATGTAGAAAACCAAGAGCATTTTCACGCAAAGGCGCAAAGACGCCAAGGAAAACCAATTTGTCCACAGATTGCACAGATTTTACCTTCATGTTCTTCATGCTCTTCATGGTGAGAAAAGGTAGGCTGAAGACCGATTGCCTGGGTTATACTTAATAAACTATGAAGACGTGGCGGTCGCGAACGGACTTGGCCCTGATCGGCTTTTTCGGCCTCTTGTTTCTGGTGACGCTGGCCGTCCTGATCGCCGGGCCGGATTCCTTGCTCCGGGCGGTGGGGGTATTTACCCCCGAGCGTGCGGCCAAGGCCGCAAGAATTCTGCGGGTGCTGGCGGCTTTCTCTTCGGGCGCCTTCCTGTTGGAGCTGACCCGGAGCCGCTGGCGGCATCCGGCGATCTTCCTGCTGGGTTTCAGTTTGGTCCTGCTCGGTTCCGGACCGGACCTGGGGCACGACCTTCACCTCCATATTTTTCGGTCGGGAGAGGTGCTTTCCGGGTTAAGCGAGGGACAGTTCAATCTCTACCTTTCCCGCGGAATATTCGAGGGGCGGGGCCTTCCGGTCTTCGTCTATTACCTGAGTTGGCTTTATTTTCCGGCCGCATGCGCGGGAGCAATTGGTCTTGGATTTTTCTGGGGATTGAAGTTTACGCTCTGGATTCTTTTCCTTCTCCTGGGGATAGGGATGTACCGGTTTTTAAGGCTTTTCGCCGGGCGCGCGGCGGTGTTTCCGGCGGTTTTTTTCTTTCTTGCTTCCAACTACACGATCGGGAACTTCCTTGCCCGCCTGGCCCTGGCCGAATGCTTTGCCCTGGCCGTCCTGCCCTATGCCGCCCGCTACCTCCTCAAGACCGTCCGGGATTTCCGGGGCCGGTATTTCTTCCTGGGGGCGGGATTACTGGCCCTGTTGTTCATCTGCCATCCCCTGAGCTTCATCAACATTGTCCCCGGGTTGATGGTCTTCGTTCTCCTGGTCCCGGAGGAGGGCTTTGCCGGGGAGGGGTGGGGGAAAAGGATCGGAATTCTGGCGGTGGTCTCCGGGGCTTGTCTGGCCCTGGGCTCTTTCCGCTGGATCCCGGCCCTGCTCGATGGCAGATTCCTCTACCTGCATCACCATGGGTTTGTCCGCTTTTACCCCGAGGAGTACCTTTCCTGGCGCAATTTTCTCAATCCCCTTGATTTTCGGAGCCCCGGACTCCTGCAACTGGGCTGTCTTCTCTGGGCGGTCCGGCGGGTTTTTCGCCCTGGAGACCGCTGCCGCTCCGGAGACGCGGTTCTCTTGGGATTAATCTTAATCTACGGGCTCTTGACTACCAAGGCCGGGGCGCCGGTTTGGGATCATTCCGATCTTTTGCGGGCAAACCAGTTTTCCTGGCGCATGCTTGCGCCTTTGCTTTTTTTCGGTGCCGTTCTTTTCGCTCGCATGTGCGAGATGGTTTCCTTATCCGGCTGGCGCTCCTGGCTGGGTTTGACTTTACTTCTGCAGGGGTTGTTTTTTCTGGTGTCCCGCCACGAGAACTTTGACGAGGGGATTTCGGCGCCGTCTTTGCCGGAGAAAGTTGCGGCCTATGCCGTCAAGCACAACGGTTGGGGAATTGATGAGTTCATTCTCCGGCCCGGGGCCTTTCCCACCCTGGCGGAAAGGGAGATTGCCGGCCCGGCCCCCATTCTGGAAAGCCGGGTCCGGGGGGCGGGGGAGTCCTTGACCCCGGCGCCCATCTCCGCGCCGGGAATATGGGAAATCGAGCGCCACTGGAACCCCCGCTTCGTTGTCTCGGTCGGGGGAGAACCGGTCCCGCTTTTGGCCTCGCCCCGGGGATTGCTGGCGGTCTCCTTACCGCCGGGAGACTCCAGGGTGGAGATCCTTCTCACCAAGCCCCCTTACGTCCTTATTCCCGAGCTCGTGTCCCTGGCGTTCTTCGTGGGCTTGGTCATCTGGGCCCTGGCGGATACCCGCCGCCGGTTGTAGGGGGCTTGTTTCGAGTTTCGGGGATTCGAACTTCGAATTTCATTTTAGGACTTATAAGACCCATAGGACATATACGACCCAGAGGATGGCGCCTTGCCACTCTGTGCTATGCTCTATGCCTGAACCCGGAGCCTCGGCGCTTGACGCTATGCGCTCTGCGCTGCGCCGATTACGACCACGACCACGAATTAATCCGTGAACGAATCGGTTTTTCTTTGCGTCTTTGCGTCTTTGCGCCTTTGCGTGAAAATGCTCTTGGTTTTCTACATGCCCTACATGTCTACATGTGAACACGAGTGGCAGGGCTGAAGCCCTGCGCTACGACTGAAATGAAACCGCTGGTCCTGATCCCCACTTATAACGAGGCCGCCAACATCGCCGAGGTGGTCCGCGGAATCCGCGCGGCTTGCCCGGAGGCGGAAGTCCTGGTGGCCGACGACGATTCTCCCGACCGCACCTGGGAGATCGTGGAGAAACTCGCCGCCACCGACCCCCGGATCCATCTCCTGCGCCGGATCGGGGACCGGGGCCGGGGCAGGGCGGGCCGGGACGGCTTTCTCTGGGCGCTGAAAAACGGGTTCGACCGCGTGATCGAGATGGACGGGGATGGGTCCCACCCGCCCGAGGTCCTGCCCCGGCTGCTGGAAGCCTCCGAACACTACGACGCGGTCATCGGTTCGCGCTACCTGCCCGGGGGCGGGTCGCTCCGCCAGGGGAAGCACCGGGACCTGATCAGTTCCCTGGCCCGCCGCTATTTGCGGCTCGTTCTGGGGGTGAAGGTGAGCGACCCCACCTCCGGGTTGCGGCTTTTCCGCGCCTCCGCCCTGGAGGCCATAGACGTCCGTTCGCTCCGGAGCCGCGATCCCTTTATCGTGACCGAGGTGCTTTACCGCTGCCAGAGGGCGGGCTTGCGGATCGGGGAGGTCCCCTTCGTCTTTCGCGACCGGCTGGCCGGGGAATCCAAACTCGGCGGCGGGGGGCTGGTGAAATACCTCTTCCCTGTGCTGAAATTAAGGTTTTCCCGGTTGGATTCACATGTAGACATGTAGGGCATGTAGAAGGGTTCAGGGTTCGGGGTTCAGGCGCGAAGCGGGGTCGGGATCGGGATCGGTATCGGGCGCGCGTAAGCATCACGCAAAGACGCAGCGACGCCAAGGAACGGATCGTTCACCAACCTTTTTGCTTTTAGCGGCGGGTTTTGCAAGCCGCTTTCGAAGGAGCGGCGATACCAGGTGCCAAAAAGACGCGCCTCCTGACTCCTGAATCCTGACTCCTGTATCCTGGGCTTCCGGACTCTATGCTCTATGCCCTATGCTCTATGCCATAGCCTGAACCCTGAACCCTGAACCCTGAGAACTCCACCTATGTTAAAAACCGCGGCTCAGATGGCGGCGATGGCCCCTTCGGCCCTGACTTACCTCTCGGCCTACCGGCGGCTGCGCAAAAGCCAGTGGTGGCCCCGGGAGGCTGGAGGCCGAGAGGGACCGCAAGCTCGCCGCCCTGGTCAAGTACGCCGCCGAGAAGGTTCCCTACTACCGAAAGGTCTTCCGGGAGGCCGGGATCGAGCCCGGGAGCATCCGGACCGCCTCGGACCTTCCGCGGCTCCCCGTTCTGGAGAAGAAGACCCTCAACGCCGAGTTCGACAATCTCCTGGCGGAAGGGTTTCCCCGCCGCCGTCTCCTGCTTTACTCGACCGGGGGCTCGACCGGGCTTCCCACCCGCTTCTGTCACGACGGGTCCGAGATGGCCTGGACCGAGGCTTCGGTGAATCTTTCCTACACCTGGGCCGGGTATCGCCCGGGGGAGAAGTTCCTCCTGGTGGCCGGGCTCCCGGGGGAGAAATCGAGCCTGGTCGGGCGCATCCGCCGCCTGCAGGGCCAGCGCAAGATCTCCCTCTTCGGGGCCGGTGAGAAGGAGGTCGCGGAGGCGATGGATTACATCCTCCAACTTCGCCCGGTCGGGATCAAGGGCTACGTCTCCTGGCTCCGGGTGCTCGCCGGGGAACTGGAGAAACGGGGCGCGCCCTGGCGTCCGAAACACCTGATCGCCTCCTCGGAAAAACTTACTCCCGCGGACCGGGCCGCCCTGCGGGCAGGCTTCGGGGTGGAACCCTTCGAGAACTACTCCAGCCGCGAGTTCATGCTCGCCGCCGAGTGCGAAGAGCACCGGGGCCTGCACATCGCCGCCGAAAACGTCATCTCGAGACCGTCCGGGAC
>CAZIEA010000005.1:0-37049 GCA_964538495.1 uncultured bacterium
AGTCTGGGCAGTGTCTCAGTCCCAGTGTGGCTGACCACCCTCTCAGGCCAGCTACCCATCATAGCCTTGGTAGGCCGTTACCCTACCAACAAGCTAATAGGACGCAAGTTCCTCTCCAACCGGCGCCGAAGCGCCTTTAACCCGGCCGCCATGCGATGGCCGGGCCACATGCGGTATTAGCACCGGTTTCCCGATGTTATTCCCCAGTTAGAGGCAGATTACTTACGCGTTACTCACCCTTTCGCCACTTTCTTCCCAGTCCCTTCAACCGAAGTATCTGTTCTTGGGATTCTCGTTCGACTTGCATGCCTAATCCACGCCGCCAGCGTTCGTTCTGAGCCAGGATCAAACTCTCGTTCAATTTCAAAAACGATGAAATTGAGCAGGATCCCGTTCGGGCCCATTCCGAATCCAAATTGTCAAAGACCAAAATAAACGTGCATCCGCAGATGCACTTTATGTGCCGCGAATGTGAGTTGAGACGCTTAATTACGGAGCGCTTCTACTCATCGTCCTCAATGTACCCGACCCCTTGATCCGGGTCAAGAGAAAAATTCACTTTTTTTCTCCTTCCGGACGGAGGCGGCTTTTACCGCAAAAACGGGCTAGAGTAGACCGGCCCCCCGGGGAGGTCAAGAACTATTTTCCCACCGGCCGGGGCAGGCCCAGGGCCAGGCGCGCGAAGCGCCGCCGGCCCAGCTGGAGGATATCCCCTTCCCGGGGATGGAGACGGACGGCGGGATCGGCGATCTTTTCCCCGTTGAGGCTGACCGCCCCTTCCAGAACCTTGCGCCGGCCTTCGGAATTGCTCGCGGTCATCCCGGCCCGACCGAGCAAGTCCAGGATGCCCACGCCGGAGGCCGCCTCGTCCGGAGCGATAACAAGCTCGAGCGGGTCCTCCGGGTTCAACCGGTCCTGGTGAACCCGGGCGAAGGCCGCCTCCGCTTCGGAGGCCTGCACGTCCGACCAGAAGCGCCCCGCGAGTTCCCTCCCCAGAAGTTTCTTGAAAGCCATCGGATTCTCCCCCGCCGCGCACCGGCGCTTGAACTCCGCGACCCGGTCGGAATCCTCGGCGGAGAGAAGCTCGTAGTAACGCCACATCAGATCGTCCGGAATGGACATGACTTTCCCGAAAATCTCGGAGGCCGGCTCGCTGATCCCAATGTAGTTGCCCAGGGATTTGCTCATCTTCTGGGTCCCGTCAACGCCTTCCAGGAGCGGAAGGGTGAGGATGGCCTGGGGTTCCTGGCCGTAATCCCGCTGAATCTCCCGGGCCAGAAGCAAATTGAAAGTCTGGTCGGTCCCCCCGATTTCGACGTCGGCCCTGACCGCCACCGAGTCGTATCCCTGCATCAAGGGGTAAAGAAACTCGAGCACGCTGATGGGCTTGCCCTCCCGGTAACGCTTGGAGAAATCGTCGCGTTCGAGCATCCGGGCCACCGTGGTTTTCGCGGCCAGCTCGACGATGTCGCCGAAGCAGAGGGGAGAGAGCCAGGAACTGTTGTAAACCACCTCGGTTCGGGCGCGGTCGAGAATCTTGAAAACCTGTTCCTGATAGGTGAGCGAATTGACCCGGACTTCCTCCCGGCTCAAGCGCTTCCGGGTCTGGGAGCGGCCGGAGGGGTCTCCCACCAGGGCGGTGAAATCCCCGATGATGAAAACCACGGTATGGCCGAGATCCTGGAACTGGCGCAGCTTGCGCAGGGGTACGGTGTGGCCGAGATGGATATCGGGAGCCGAAGGGTCGGCCCCGTATTTAACCCGGAGGGGCCGACCCTCCTCCAATGCCCGGGCGAGCTTGAGCAGGAAACCATCCTCGGGAACGATCTGCACCGTGCCCCGACGGAGGGCTTCCATTTGCGCTGCGGCTTTGCCCGGCATGGCCGCGGGCCTAACTCCCGTCCCCGGCGTCTCCGGAGGGAACTTCCCGAAAATCGAACTTCCGCTCCAGTTCGTCGCGCAGGCGGGTGTCGACGTCGGCATCCGGGCGCGGGGCCGGGGGCGCGCATTCCTCTCCCCCCTTGCCCTCGAGAACATTCTTGATGCTCAGGGAGATCCGGCGCTCGACCGGGTCGACGTTGACCACCTGGGCCTTGACCTTGGCCCCTTCGGCGATCACGTCCTTGATGTCGTCGAAGGGCCGGTTGGAGACATGCGAGATGTGCACCAGGCCCTCGATTCCGGTCTCCAGCTCGACAAAAATCCCGAAGCCGGCCACCTTGGTCACCGTCCCCTCGACCACGTCCCCGATCGCGTATACGGACTCGATCTCTTCCCAGGGATCCTGGGCCAGTTGCTTCAGACCCATCGAGATCTTCTTGTTGACGGGATCGACGGAGAGGACCTTGGCTTCCACCGTGTCCCCGCGCTTGAGCACCTGAGATGGGTGGTTGATCTTGCGCGTCCAGGACATGTCGGAAACATGGATCAGGCCGTCTATCCCTTCCTCGAGCTCGATAAAGGCCCCGTAGCTGGTCATGTTGCGGATCCGACCCCGGACCACCATCCCGACCGGGTATTTTTCCTCGACCACGCTCCAGGGGTTGAAGTCAAGCTGCTTGATCCCGAGCGAAATTTTTTCCTCCTCGGGCTCGACCTTGAGGATGGCCACCTCGACGACGTCGCCGATGGCCAGGACTTCGGAGGGATGATTCACCTTCCTGGTCCAGGAGAGTTCGGAGACATGGACCAGCCCCTCGATCCCGTCCTCGAGCTCGACGAAAGCCCCGTAAGGCATGATGTTGACCACCCGGCCCTTGACCCGGGCCCCGACGGAGTACTTCCGGGCCGCGTTTTCCCAAGGACTGGCGGTCTTCTGCTTCAGGCCCAGGGAAACCCGCTGGCGGTCCCGATCGTAGGTCAGGATCTTGACCTCCACCTTGTCGCCTACCGCCAGCAATTCCGAGGGATGGCTGATCCTCCCCCAGGTCATGTCGGTGATGTGGAGCAGGCCGTCCAGCCCGCCGAGATCGATGAACACCCCGAAATCGGTTATGTTCTTGACCACCCCCTGGCGGAGTTCCCCTTCCTGGATCTCGGACAGGAGCTTGGTGCGGGCCGCGGCCCGCTTTTCCTCCAGAAGCTCGCGGCGGGAGAGGACGATGTTGCGGCGGCGGTCGTTGATCTTGATGATCTTGAAAACATGCTTCTGGCCGATGAGGGCGTCCTTGTCCCGGACATAGCGGGTGTCGATCTGGGAGGCGGGGAGGAATGCTTCCACCCCGATATCAACCATCATCCCGCCCTTGACCTGGCGGAGAATGGTCCCCTCGATGGTGTCGCCTTCCTTGTAATGAAGCTGAATGTCCTCCCATTGCTTGAGCTTGTCGGCCTTGTTCTTGGAAATCCCGACCATCCCGTCGTTGTCCTCGAACCGCTCGAGCAGGACCTCGACCTCGTCCCCCGCCTGCAGGGCCATCTCGCCGTCGAATTCGCTGATCGGGACCAAGCCTTCCGACTTGTAGCCGATATCGATGACCACGCTGTTTCCGTGGAGCCCGTAGACCTTGCCCTTGACGATCTTGCCCTCTTCCAGGTGCTGCATCGTCCGGCCCACCAAGCCCTCGAATTCCTCCGCCGGCATCAGTTCATCGCCGGCGGCCGGGGCGACCGGCTCGTCAAACCACTGTTCGCTGATGGCGTCGATCTGTTTTTCTTCGCTCATGTTACCGCTTTGGGTTGTGATGGTTGAGTTCTTGCCTTCCCCCCTCCCAGCGAGGAGTTCCAGGCGCTGCCGCTTTGCAAAAACGGCCCGAATGAAATTCCGGGCAAGCTAACATCATCCGCGCCGACAAGTCAAACTCCATTATTTGCCGCGGATACGGGAGAGGATGATTTTGAGGTTTTCCTCGATATCGTCGGTGCCTCCGGTATCGACCACTATTCCGTCCGCCGCCAGCTTGAGCGCCCCGACGGGGCGGGAGTAGTCGGCCCGGTCGCGGATCTCGAGGTCGCGCCGGACTTTCTCCCGGTCCACGGCAATCCCCTTGGCGACAAACTCCCGGTAGCGCCGGTCGGTCCGGACCTCCAGCGGAGCGTCCACGAAAAACTTGAAGTCGGCGTCCGGGAAAACCACGGTCCCGGTATCCCGCCCCTCGGCCACCACGGAACGGCTGGCGGCAATGCGGCGCTGCTGCTCGACCAGGATCGCCCGCACTCCGGGCAGGTCGGCCAGGTATTTGACGGCGTTGGTCACTTCCGGGGTGCGGATGGCCTCGGTGACCTCGGCATCGTCCACGAAAACCCGGGTTCCCTTCTCCCCGCGTTCCAGCCGGATCCGGGCGGAACGGGCGAGCGCGACCAGCCCCTCGGCGTCGGTCAGGTCGGCCCTCGTCGAGAGCGCTTTCCAGGTCAGGGCCCGGTACATCGCCCCGGTGTCGAGATAGATGACGCCCAACTCCTCAGCCAGGCGCTTGGCGATGGTGGATTTGCCCGACCCGCAGGTCCCGTCCATGGTCACCACGATCTTCCCGTCCATAGTTCGTCTCCCCCCTCGATTTCTGCGCACAACTGCCGTCCACAGATTACACAGATTTTCACAGATTCATTCCTTATCATTATCGTTGTCGTAATCGCAGTCGTAATCGGGGGCCCGGGATTCAGGAAAAACCGTAATCCGTAATCAGTGATCCGTAATCCGTCGTTTGGATTGCTGTAGATTCGCGAGATTCGCGGTTAATCCGTGAAAATCTGTGAAATCTGTGGAAAAAATCTGCGGTAATCTGTGAAATCTGTGGAAAAGCGGTTCAGTCTTCTTTGAGGGCCTCGGGCAGGGCGGCCAGGAATTTCCGGTTCTCCTCGGGCAGACCCACGGTCACCCGGATGTATTCCGGGAGCCGGTAGCCGTCCATAGGCCGGACGATGATCCCCCGGCGGAGGAGTTTCTGGAAAACCCGGCTGCCCGCCCCGACCTTGACCAGGATGAAATTGGCCACCGAGGGCACGTATTCCAGGCCCAATTCGGCAAACCCCTCCTCCAGGTCGCGCAATCCCCGCCGGACCATTTCCACGCTCCGCTCCAGATGGTCGGCGTCGTCCAAGGCGGCCAGGGCCCCGGCCTGGGCCAGGGTGCTGGTGTTGAAAGGCTGACGGACCCGGTTGACCACCTCGATCAGTTCCGGGGAGGCGATCCCGTATCCGATCCGCAATCCCGCCAGCCCGTAGGCCTTGGAAAAAGTCCTCAGGAACACCAGGTGGGGGTAATCCGGATTGTCAAGAAGGCCGATCCCCTCGAAGCGCCATCTTTCGGGCAGGTATTCGTAGTAAGCCTCATCGAAAATCACCACCACCTGGCGGGGGATTTTCCGCAGGAATCCCTGCAAGGCGGCCGGGTCCACGGCGGTCCCGGTCGGGTTGTTGGGATTGGCGATGGCCAGAACGCTGGTCCTTTCCCCGACCGCCCGGGCAAGAGCGTCCAGGTCGTTGGTGAAGTCCCGCATCGGAACCTCGACCGCCTTGACCCCGAAGATCTGGGACATCAGCCGGTAAACCACGAAGGAGAGGCCGGAGAAAACCATCTCCTTGCCGGCGCAGGAGAACACGTGGGTAATGAGTTCGATGATCTCGTTGGAGCCGTTTCCCAGCACCAGATGGCCGGGTTCCACCCCGAGGCGGGCCGCCAGCGCCTTTTTCAGGTAGTAACCGTTTCCATCGGGGTAAAGATGCAGGGAAGGCAATTTTTCCCGGATCGCCGCCAGTGCCCGGGGAGAGGGGCCCAGGGGATTTTCGTTGCTGGCCAGCTTGCTGATCGAGGCGATGTCCGGGATCCCGAGTTCCCGCGCCACCTCCTCGATCGGCTTGCCGGGCTGGTAGGGCGAAATGTTCAAGATATGTTCCGGAACCAGTTTCTTCACCATCTCGGCGTACCCTCCTCAAGCTTCCCCGGTTTCATCCGTAACCGATGGCCCGGGCTCAGGCGCGGCCGGGGCGCCCGGCTTCAGGCGGCTGGCATCCTCGATCCGGCGGGGCGGCTCTTCCGGCTTCTCTTCCAGAAGCGGAAGGTCGCTCAGAGACCTGAGACCGAAGTGCTCCAGGAACCGCCGATCGGTCCCATAAAGGTAAGGCCGTCCCAGAACTTCTTTTTGCCCGACCACCTTGATCAGCTCCCGGTCGAGCAGGGTTTTGATCACCCCGTCCACGTTCACGCCCCGGATCGCCTCGATCTCCGCCTTGGTGATCGGCTGTTTGTAAGCCACTATGGCCAGGGTCTCCAGGGTAGCCTGGGAAAGCCGGGAATAACGGCGGGGATTGAACATCCGGCTGATATAGGGAGCGAATTCCCGCCGGGTCTGGAACCGGAAACCGCCTCCCACCCGGAAGAGCTCGAAAGCCCGGCCCTGGAGACGATAATCCTCCTCCAATTCCGCCAGGACCCGGGAAAGCTCTCCCCGGTCCATCTCCTCTTCCCCATCCGAAGCCAGGACCGCCAGGCGAGAGAGTGGGAGAGGCTCCGGGCTGGCGAAAAGCAACGCCTCCAGCACTTTCTTCAATTCCGGCCGGGGCGCGCTTTCCCCCCCGGAATCCGCTTCCGGCAAAGCGGGCGCGGCCCCCGGTTCAATCGGAGGACTTTCGGTTTCGACAATGTTCTCTTCCATGACCGTCAGTTAAAGGGTTCAGGGTTCAGGGTTCAGGGTTCAGGTTGCAGCATAGAGCATAGGGTCCTAAAACCAGGAGTCAGAAAATCCGTAATCCGTAATCAGTAATCCGTCGAAACCCAGGATACAGGAAACAGGATTCAGGAGTCAGGAGGCATAGGAATCCAGAATCCAGAATTCGCGTAATTCGCGGAATTTGTAGTTCAATCGTTGCGGCGGTTTCTTCAGCCTTCAGTCTTCAGCCCTCAGCCTGCTTTTCAGCGCCAAACCACACACCTCAAACCTCATACCGAGTACGAGTGCGAGTACGAGTTCGAGTACGAAAATAATCTGTGCAATCTGTGGACAGATCGTTCCTCTGCGTCTTTGCGTCTTGGCGCCTTGGCGTGAGAAAAGTGGGTTTTCTACATGCCCTACATGTCTACATGTGAATGAGGCGGCAGTTCCTTCAGCCTTTAGCCTTCAGCCTGAAGTTTAATCCGTGAAATCTGTGGACGAATGAGTCAGTCGGAGAGGCGCTCGACCAGGATATCCCCGAAATGCCCCTCCTGCACCACCCGCATCAGTTTCTGCTGGATCAGGTGCAGAAGGACCAGGAAGATCACCACCATCCGGGGCCTGGACTCGCCCGGATCGAACAGAGCCTCGAAGCGGACCCGACAACCCGTTTTCGTCCGCTCCAGCATCCGCCGGCGCCCATCCTCCTCGGTAAAGGGATCCGCGGTCATCTCGGCCGGAATCCGACCGGCAGCCCGGCTCAACACCCGGGAAAACGCATCCAAAAGAAAAAATATGCTGATTTCCTCGACCGGCTCCTCGGCGGGAGGCGAGGGTTCCATTCCCGCGCGGCTCCGGGTGAAATAATCCTCCTGGTCGATCTCCATCCGATGGAAATCCTGGGAGATCTCCTTGAAGCGGCGGTACTCAAGCAGTTGCCGGACCAGTTCCCAGCGGGGGTCCTCCTCTTCTTCCATCTCCTCGCGCTCTTCCTCCGGAAGAAGCATGCGGGACTTAATGTACATCAGGGTGGCGGCCATGGCCAAGAATTCCCCGGCGATATCCAGATCGAGCATCTGCATCAGGTCGAGGTAGGCCAGGTACTGTTCCGCGATCCGCTGGATCGGGATATCGTAAATATCCACCTCGTCCTTGCGGATCAGGTAAAGCAGCAAGTCGAGCGGCCCCTCGAAAATCTCGAGCACGGTCTGGTGCGGAGCCGCTTCCATCACCACCCCAAGGCGTTCCTGACTTCCCGCATCGTCTCGGCGGCCGCGGAACGCGCGCGGGCGGCGCCTTCGGCCAGGACCCGCTCGATCCGATCGCCTTCGAGCCACTCGGCCCGGCGTTGCTGCAGGGGCCGGAGCAGGTCCGCCAGCCTGGCGCTCAGGCGGTCCTTGCAGGCGGTGCAGCCGATGGCGGCGGACCGGCAAAGGTTCTCGATTTCCCCGATCTCGCCGGGGCTGAAAAGCCCGTGGTAGTTGAAGACATTGCAGACTTCGGGATGCCCGAGATCCTGCCGCCGGACCCGCGCCGGGTCGGTGATCATGGTGCGGACTTTTTTGGCCACCTGCTCGGGAGGATCGGAAAGGGAGATATAATTCCCGTAGCTCTTGGACATCTTCCGGTTGTCCAGGCCTGGAACCTTGGGGGCGCGGGCCAGGAGAGCGGAAGGTTCCGGAAAAATCTCGCGGGTGAAATTGTTGAAACGGCGGGCGATCTCCCGGGTCAACTCCAGGTGGGGAAGCTGGTCCTTGCCCACGGGAACGCATTCGGCCCGGTAAAGCAGAATGTCGGCGGCCTGAAGCACCGGGTAGCCGAGAAATCCGTAAGTCATGAGATCGCGGCCGGTGATCTCCTGGAGTTGCTCCTTGTAGGTAGGGCAGCGCTCCAGCCACGGCAGCGGGGTGACCATGGAGAGAACCAGATGCAATTCGGCGTGCGCGGGCACCTCGGACTGGAGAAAAATCGTGCTCCGCTCCGGGTCGAGACCCGCCGCCAGCCAGTCGGCCACGATTCCCCGGACATAGCTCCGGACCGGGGCGGGCTCGGCGTATTCGCTCATCAGGGCGTGCCAGTCCGCCACCATGTAAAAACACTCGTACTCATCCTGGAGCCGCACCCAGTTGGAAAGCGCTCCCAGCAAGTGCCCCAGGTGCAGCGGCCCCGTGGGCCTCATCCCGCTCAATACTCTTTTTCGCCCGGGGGACGGCTTGTCTTCGGACTTCATCATCAATCTCTATCGCTTCCAGGGTTCAGGGTTCAGGAAAACCCGTAATCCGTAATCAGTGATCCGTAATCCGTCGGAAACCAGGAGACAGGAGTCAGGAGTCAGAAGCCAGAATCAAAATTCGAAATTCGAAGTCAGAAATCCGAAACAAATCTCAAATTCGAATTTCCAAACCATTCGCCGGCTGGGTGGTTTCGAATTTCGAAATTCGTCATTCGAATTTGTCTTTCTACATGCCCTACATGTTCTACATGGTTGAAAAGGCGTCGGTTCCTTCAGCCTTCAGTCTTCAGCCTGTTTTTCTCACCATGAAGAGCATGAAGAAACATGAAGTTTCGCGCCTGAACCCTGAATCCTTCTACATGTCCTACATGTCTACATGTGAATAAGGCGGCGGTTCCTTCAGCCTTCAGTCTTCAGCCTGTTTTTCTCACCATGAAGAGCATGAAGAAACATGAAGTTTCGCGCCTGAACCCTGAATCCTTCTACATGTCCTACATGTCTACATGTGAATAAGGCGGCGGTTCCTTCAGCCTTCAGTCTTCAGCCTATCTTTATAATCCGCGGACAAGTCGGTTTCAGACAGGGGTCTTATCAGGCGACCAGCCCGCGGTCAATCAATTTCCGGGCCAGGGCAACTTCCTCATCCCGGGTCCGGACCTCCCGGTCCAGCCGGGCGGCGCGTAAGCGCGCCTGGAGATTGCCGAGTTCCGGCCCCGGGGGCGCTCCCAGCCCGATCAGGTCTTGCCCGGTCAGGAAGCCTCGGACGAAACGGTCCTGCCCCAGGTAGCGCTTCAGGCGGTCGCGCTGGGTGGCCTCGGGCAACAAGGCCTGCAGGATCAGGACGGCCTCGACCAAGAGGCGGTCGAGCATCCCGACCAGGCGACTGGGGGACGAGCCGTCATCCGCGGCGGCCAAGGCCGCCGCGGGAAAGATTTCCCGGGCGGCGGCCAGAGAGCGCAGGAACTTCCCGGCCAGGTTGAACTTCATCCCCGCGGCCTGGAAATCGCCGGGCGGAAGTTCCCAAGTCAGGGCCCCGAAGAAAACTCTCCAGGCACAGATCTCCTCATCGGGAAACTCCTTCCGGAACCAAGCCGCTCCTTCTTCCAGACGGCTCAGGCCGCGGCGGATTTCCCGGCTCAGGGAGAGCCCGGGATAAATGAATCTCAACTCGTCATAATCGGCCATCAACTCGATCGCCCGGGACGGGGATGGTTCCGCCAGAATCAGCTCCAGTTCCCGGCGCAGGCGTTCCGGCGCCACCGTGGAGAACACCCGCTCGTCCACCGCGGTCCGGATCAGGCGTTCGGTCCCCGGATCCACGGAGAAACCGAAACGTTGCCGGAAACGGACCGCCCGAAAGATCCGGGTGGGATCGTCCCGGAAACTTCTTTCGTGCAAGACCCTGATTACCCCGTTGCGAAGATCTTCCCAGCCCCCGCAGACGTCCACCAGGCGGCCGAAATCCCCGGGCCGGATCGAGAAAGCCAGGGCGTTGATAGTGAAATCCCGGCGGCGCAGGTCGTCCTCCAGAGATCCCGGCACCACCTCGGGCAGGGCTCCCGGAACCGGGTATTTTTCCGAGCGGGTGGTGGTGATGTCGATCTTGCTGCCCCCGATAATCACCATGGCGGTGGCAAAGCGGCGGTAAAGCTTGCACCCCCCCCGGTCGATTCGGGCCCAAAGTCGGGCGAATTCGAGACCGTGTTCCTCGACCAGGATGTCGAGATCGACGCTCCCGCGGCCCAGGAGAACATCGCGCACCATCCCCCCGACCGCATAGGCTTTCCAGCCTTCGGCGGCCGCCAGCTCCCCCGCGCGCTCGAGGAGGCCCAAAGCGCCTGGAGAAAGACGGGACCGGACCAAGGCGGATATTTCCCGGGGGGGAGTGGGGGGGAACTTATCCATCCGGGTGCGCCTCAGAAGCCACAACAACCCCGAGCGGACACGCGGGCCGCGAGCCGGGGTCCTCCTGGCCGCTTGACCGGGTTCAGACGGATAGCTCGTCCTTGCGGGGCCGGCCTTTCCGGCGGGGAAGCAGGCCGAACACGCCCTTGTTCTGGAACGTCCGGTAGGTCTGGTAAAAGGCTTCCCTGGTAATCCCGTACTTCCGGCAGATCTTGCCGATGTGGGGCTCCTCGGAGGTCGCGGCGCTGCGGATCATCTCCAGCTTCATCTGGGTATAATCGTTGGCGTTGAGGAACCGCTCCAGGGTGTAGCCCCGCCGGCCGCGCGAACCCACGCCTTCCCCCAGGGGCTTGAAAATGAGCTTGGTCTTTCCCTTGAGCCTGGTTTCGGCGAATTTCTCCGCGTAGACGTTGATCTCCCGCTCCCCGAAGAGCCCGTAGATTCCCCATTGTTTGAGCCGGTTGTAATAATTGTAGAAATCCTGACGCGAGAAGGTAAAGAAGTTACTGATGGTCTTCACCCCCAGATCGGGCCGGGAGTGGACCATGCGGAGGTATTCGTAACGATTGAGGATCTCGTCGGAATCCAGCGGATAGTCATACTTGCCGTTGAGCCAGATGACCTCCTCGACCTGCTTCTTCAGGTAATACTCGATGGCCTTGCCCACCACGTCGAGGTCGAAGGGCTTGGTGATATAGTCGTCGATTCCCATTTTCAAGGCCCGGACCGCCACTCCTTCGGAGCCGCGTCCCGTTATAACCACAACCTTTATGAACGGGAACCACTTCCGCAAAATCGGGAAAAGATCGAGCCCGGTTTCCTTGGGCAAAGCGTAATCCAGCAGCACAAGGTTGGGAGTAAATTGCTCCAGGAGCTGGACCGCCTCTTTCCCCCCGCCCGCCGAGGCCACCTTGTACCCCTTGAGGGAGAGGTATTCCTGGAGAACTTCGCGGATGTCTTGCTCGTCATCGATGACCAGTATCTTTTTCGAGAGCATTTTTCTCCTCCTTGATAGGAAAATACAATTTTCGCCCCTCTCGTATTTATAATTTACTATTTAACTTTACAGGACGCAAGAGGAAAACACCGATTTTTTTTCAAAAAAAGGCTCTCTTCCACCAGAGATTTTTTCCTTTTCACCATGAAGAGAACTGGAAAAATCAGGCCCGAGGATGGAAGCGGCGGTGCACTTCCTTAAGCCGCTCCCGATCCACGTGGGCGTAAACCTGGGTGGTGGAGATGCTGGAATGCCCGAGCATCTCCTGGATGGCCCGGAGGTCGGCGCCGCGGCCGAGCAGATGGGTGGCAAAGGAATGCCGCAGGGTGTGGGGGCTGACCTCCCGGCCGATCCCGGCGGCGGCCACCGCGCGCTTAACGATCTCCCAGATTCGGATCCTTCCCAGCCCGCGGCCGCCGCGGCCGAGAAAAACTCGCCCCGAGTCTTCCTGGGCCGTCAAAAAGCGCGGCCGGGCCTTTTCGAGATAAGCCGCCAGGGCCGCGGCCGCTTTCGTCCCGACCGGGACAATCCTTTCCTTGGAACCCTTGCCCAGGCAGCGCAGGAAGCCGGAGTCGAGGCTGAGGTCGACGATCCGGAGGGAAGCCAGTTCCGAGACCCGCAGCCCGCTGGCGTAAAGAAGCTCGAGAATCGCCCGGTCCCGCAGGCCGTAACGGTCGCGGGAAAATCGCTGGGCCAGAACCCGGGAAACCTCCTCCACCGAGAGGACTTGGGGAAGCGTTTCCCAGAGGTGGGGCGACTCCAGGACCTCGGTAACGTCCTCCCGGATATAGCCTTCCCGGAAAAGAAACCGGAAAAACATCCTGAGCGCCGCCAGCCTCCGGGAAAGACTGCGGGGAACCAGGCCGCGGGCTTTTTCCTCCAGAAGAAAGAGCGTCACGTCCTCCCGCCCCACGGCCTGGAAGCGCTCCTTCCCCCGCCGGGAGAGAAAACCGGTGAATCGCGCCAGGTCGGAACGATAGGCCGCGATGGTGTTGGGGCTCAGGCCTCGCTCGACCGTGAGGAAACCGAGGAATTCCTGAAAAAAAGCTTCCGCTTCCGGAAAAAAAGGCAAAGGCCCCCGAACGCTCATAAAAACGGGTTCCCCCCTTTCTCCCTCCCCACGGTGGTGGCCGGACCGTGCCCGGGCAGGACCAGGGTCTCGGGAGGCAGGGAAAAGACGCGGCGGCGGATCGAATCCAGCAGCGCCGGGAGCGAGCCCCCGGGGAAATCGGTGCGACCGATCCCCGCGGCGAACAGGGTATCCCCCGTGAAAACCAGCCCCGGCCCGGAGGGGTTTTCGCAATAGAGACAGATTCCCCCCGGGGTGTGGCCGGGGGTATGGATGACCCGGAGGAAACTCCCGCCCACTTCGATCTCGTCCCCGTCCTCCAGAAGCCGGTCGGCGGCGGGGGAATCGATCGGATCGGGAAGAAGATACTCGAGATTGAGTTCGGCCCGGAGCAGGGCTTCGGCGTCCAGGGCATGAACGGCCAGCGGGACCCGGAACCGCGAGACCAGGAAACGGTTGGCCCCGATGTGGTCGATGTGGGCGTGGGTGTTGATTACGAGCGCCGCTTCGAGCTTATCCCGCTCGATCAGCCGAGCGATCTTTTCTCCATCCCCGCCGGGATCGATGACCGCGGCGGTAAGGCTCCCGGGATCGGAAAAGATATAGCAGTTGGCCCCCAGGGGCCCGACTTCCAGTCGGCGCACGTTGCGGGGAAGCCCGTTCAAGATTCTTCGACCTTTTCGCAGAAGTCCCGGCATTCCGGGCAGAAGGCAAAGCTCTTGCAGACTCCCTTGACCGCCGGGCAGCACTGCGGGCACCAGTATTTCCCGCAGCGCCCGCAGCGCCAGCGCGCCGCCACTTGGGGATGTCTCTGGCAGTTCTTCATGCCGGGTTTAATTATAGCCGACTTCGGTAGAGCGCAAAGATGATTAAGAATTCAGCCGCTTTCTACATGTCCTACTTGCCTACATGTGAAAAGAGATAGCAAGGCGCCCCGGGGGAAACCCCCGGGGCGCCCGCCTAACTCATCCGAAAACCCGGTTTAGAACCTGCCCAGTATCTCCCAGCGGGCAAAGAAGCCGTTGTCGTCGGAATCGTAGAAGTTGCCCGGGATGAAGTATTCCCCCAGGAGATGGCAGTCCAGCCAGTCGTTGAAGGCGTACTTGAGCAGAACCTGCGGGTTCTGCCCCCGGTCCTTGCCCCCACCCGACCAGATGGCATCCGAGGCCTCGTTGGCCCGCAAGATCTGGTAAACCAGCTCGACCTGGAACCGGTCCACCGGGGTCAGGTTCAACTGGGCCCGGTAAATCTGGATGTTGCTCCAGTAGGCGACGTCCTTTTCCGGAATGAAGGAATAGCAATAGAGTTCGCTCCACTTCGGCCAGCGGGACAGGATCGGGTCCCAGCCCTCGTGGTTGCTGGTGTTGGGGTCGTCCCCGGAAAGATAAACCGCGCTCAAGCTGACGCTGACCGGCATCTCTTCCTCCGGCGTCAGGCGGTAGCTGGCGGTGGCATAACCCCCGAAGGCCTGCTGGGGTTCGCCCCCGTAAGAGCCGAGCTGTCCGGTGGCCTCAGCGGCGAGGCAAAGCTTCTCGACCAGCGGGCCCGAGAAGCGCCCACCCATCACGCTGATCTGGTTCTGGGGGAAAAGTTCGGGGGCGACGTCGCTGACCTTGCCGTACTTGAAGAGGTAGTAGAGTTCGATCTGCTGCTTCTCCAGCATGGTCTTGTCGGTCAGGTAGGCGCCGAAAATCCCGATCTCCTGGCTGTCCAGGCGGTAGGAATCCACCGCGCTCAAGGGATCGGTATTGCGGTGAATCGCGAGCCACTGCTTGCCGGTGTTGTACATGCCCAGAAAATCCAGCGTGGTTTTCTCCGCCAAGTTGACCCGGAGCTTGGCCAGATCGCTGAAGATGGTCCGGGAACCGTCCAGGGGCGTCCCGTCCAGGATCAGGAAGCCTTCCCCGTAAATCAGGTCCTGGCGCCCGACCGTGAGTTCCAGCCCCAGATCCTTGTCCCAGAGGGAAAGGTTGGCGCTGTCGAGCAGGATCTCGTCGCGCAGGGGGTGCACCCGATTCCTCGGCTTGAAATAGTGCCTCCACTCGTTGACCATTCGGGCGTAAGCCTTCACGCCTTCCCAGGGCAAAGCCTGGGCAAAAAGGCGGGTGCGCACCCGCATGTAGTTCTGCTGGTCGGAGAGGTTGTCGGAATTCCAGGTGATGATGTTGTTGAAGCCTTCCTGGCGGACCCGGAGCTCCCCGCCCAGGCTGAACCAGTCGGAGCGGATCACGTTCTCCTCCAAAAGCCCCGCCTGGAGGGCCGGGACGGCCAGAAGCGCCGCCAGGACCAGTGCCATAGCAGTTCTTATCATTTGCCACCTCACAGTCGGTAAAGGTCTTTTTCGTCGAGGAGTTCGAGTCCTGCCCGGGCCAGGGCCCGGGCCGCCGAGGCCGGATCGCCGACCTGGATCACGAAGACCGCCTCCTCCTTGTCCTTCAAGACGAACCCGTAAGCTTCATCGACATTGATCTCCTCCTTTTTCAAGACCCGGGCTACTCTCAGCAGTTCCCCGGGCCGGTCCGGAACCCGGATCGCGATCACCTCCTTCAGGGCGGCCGTCAGTCCGCCGTCGGTCAGGGCCCCCCCAGCCCGAACCGGGTCGTCGACCAGGAGCTTGAGCACCCCGAAATCACCGCTGTCGGCGATGGTGATGGCCCTGATGTTCACCCCCGCCGCCGCCAGCAGCTCGGTTACCTGCTCGACCTTCCCCGGCCGGTTCTCCAGAAATACCGAAACCTGTTGCGGCATAGCGACTTCCTCCCGCTTAAAGCCCGCGCTGGTCGGTTACTCTCTTGGCCTTCCCGATCACCGGGGGAAGCGTCCCCGGCTCCAGAAGCTCGATCTCGGCCGAAACGATGATCTCTTCCTTGACGGCGTGGGCCAGACGCTCCTTGAGTTCCCGGAGTTCCCGGATGTCCCCGTGGAAGGTCTCGCGCCGGATCTCGACCCGGACGGTGATCCGGTCGAGATTTTCCAGAAGGTCGAGAACGATCTCGAAGTTGTTCCCGACCTCGGGCACTTCCATGAGAGCGTGCTCGATCTGGCTGGGGAAGACATTGACCCCGCGGATGATCAGCATGTCGTCGGTGCGGCCGGTGATCCGGGAAAGACGGCGGAAACAGCGTCCGCAGGGACAGGGGCCCGGCTCGGAGAGGCTCGCCAGGTCCCGGGTCCGGTAACGGATCAGCGGCATCGCCTCGCGGTTCAGGTTGGTGAGGACCACCTCCCCCTCCTGGCCGGGCGGAAGGGGGGAAAGGGTTTCGGGATCGATCACCTCGACCAGGAAGTTGTCCTCCCAGACGTGCATCCCTTCCGAACGACGGCACTCGAAGGCAACTCCCGGGCCGTTGAGCTCGGAAAGGCCGTAGCAGTTGTAAGCCCGAACGCGGTAGGTCCCCTCGAGCTTGACCCGGGTGGACTCGGAATAAGGCTCTCCCCCGAAGACCAGCCGGCGCAGGGAGAACCCGCCGGGATCCAGGCCCATTTCCCGGATCGCGTCGATAATGTGAAGAGCGTAGCTGGGGGTGATATGGATGACCGTGGTCTTGAAATCCTGGAAGAACTGGATCTGCCGGTGGGTGTTCCCGCCCCCGATCGGAATCACCATCATCCCCAGGCGCTCCGCCCCGTAGTGTAGCCCCAGGCCCCCGGTGAAAAGGCCGTAGGTCATCATGTTCTGGAATACATCCTCCCGGGTGCAGCCGATCATGGCCAGGGAGCGCGCAATCAGATCGGTCCAGTTGTCCAGGTCCCGGCGGGTATGGTAAACTACGGTAGACTGCCCGGTGGTCCCCGAGGAAGCGTGCATCCTCACCACCTCTTCCCGAGGGACGGCCAACATCCGGTCGGGGTAGCAGTTTCGCAAGTCCTGCTTGGCGGTCAGGGGGAGGCGCCGGACATCGTCGAGGCTCTTGATGCTCGCGGCCGAGACCCCGGCCCGGCGGAAAGCCTCCCGGTAGAAGGGGGACCGGGACGCGATGTCCACCGCCCGGCGCAAACGCTCGAGCTGAAGCCCCGCCACCCCGGCGGGATCGAGCCTTTCGATCTCCGGATTCCAGAAGTTCATGGCCGCGCGGCGGGGATCAAAGCTCTTCTTCCAGCTCCTTTTCTTCCTTCACCCACTCCTTGGCCTCGTCGCTCACGCCCTCGGCCCCCTTGTTCCAGTTCACGATGCCGTAGATCACGCAAAGCAATGCTGCGGCGATCGAGAGCAAATAAGCCAGCCAGATGGCCGGGGCTTCCAAACCCAAAAGCGCCATTTTCCCGCTCCTTTCCGGCTTTGGCCGGATCGCCCGCCCGGGGGCGGGCTTTCAAAGGTTGTAGACTTCCTCGGACTTAAGCACCTTGATCCCGGCGGCCGCCAGGACCCCGGCGGTGCGTTCGCTGTCCTCGACCCGGAGAACCACCACGGCCTCGTCTCCCTGCTTGCCCACGAAAGCATAAAGATACTCGATGCCGATTCCAGCCCGGGAAAGTTCCGCGGCCACGGCCGCCAGGCCCCCCGGACGGTCCGAAAGCCTCACCGCCAGAACATCGGTCTCGGCCACCGAGAATCCCGCTTTTTTCATGGCCGAGAGCGCCTCATCCGGACGATCCACGATCATCCGGAGAATCCCGAAATCCGCGGTGTCGGCCAGAGAAAGGGCGCGGATGTTGATGGCGGCGTCCCGCAGAATAGCGGTAGCGGAAGCCAGGCGCCCGGGCTGGTTCTCCAGGAACACCGACAGTTGCTTGACTTTCATCCCGACCTCCTTGCCCGAATTCCGGTCACATCACGTTCTTTTCCCGGCGGCGGTCGATGACCCGCTTGGCCTTGCCCATGCTCCGCTCGATGCTTCTGGGCTCCACCAGTTTGACCGTAACCACCAGGTTGAGCACGGACTCGATCTCGCGCTTGATCTTATCCTTGAGCTCCTCCAACCGCCGAACCTCGTCGGAAAAGACCGCTTCTCCCACCTCGACCTGGACTTCCAGGGTATCCAGGCCGCGGACCCGGTCGACCACGAGCTGGTAGTGCGGCTCCGCCTCTTCGACCCGGAGGAGTACTTCCTCGATCTGGGAGGGAAAAACATTTATCCCCCGGATGATGAGCATGTCGTCGGTCCGTCCCAGGACCCGGCTGATCCGGGGGGTGGTCCTGCCGCAGGCGCAGGGAGATTCGTCCATGGTGACGATGTCCCCGGTCCGGTAGCGGATCAGGGGAAGAGCCTCCTTGGTCAGGGTGGTGATCACCAGTTCCCCCGCTTCCCCCCCGGAGACGGGCATCCCGGTATCGGGGTTGACTACTTCGGGGAGAAAAACATCGGAAAAAACGTGCAGGCCGCGCTTGGCCCCGCACTCCTGGGCCACCCCGGGGCCAATGATCTCCGAGAGGCCGTAGATGTCCAGCGCGGTCATGTGCCAAACTTCTTCGATTGCCTGCCGCAGGTTCTCGCTCCAGGGCTCCGCCCCCAGGACCCCGATCCGGACCGGCGATTTGGCAAGGTCGTAGCCCATCTCGCGGGCTTCTTCGGCCATGAAAAGGGAATAGCTCGGGGTGCAGGTGATGACGGTGGCCTGGAAGTCGTGCATGAGCTTGAGCTGCCGGGCGGTCCCCCCCGAGGACATCGGAACCACGGCGGCCCCCAGTTCCAGGGCGCCGTAATGGACCCCCAGCCCGCCGGTGAAAAGCCCGTAGCCGTAGGCGTTCTGGATCACGTCGGCGGCCGTCACCCCGGCTACGGCCAAGGCCCGGGCCATGACTAAGCGCCAGAGCCTAATGTCGTTTTTGGTGTAACCCACCACGGTCGGGTTCCCGGTGGTGCCGGAGGAAGCGTGAATCTCGGCAAGCCCCTCGCGCCCGACGCAGAAAAGCCCGAAGGGATAATGGTCCCGGAGGTCTTTTTTCCGGGTAAAGGGGAGGCGGGAGAGGTCGGAGAGGCTCCCGAGATCGCCCCCTCCCGTTATGCCCCTCTCCTTCAGAAGAGCCGGGTAAAAAGCCGATTTCTCCCCGACATAATCCACCAGGTTCCGCAAGCGGTCGAGCTGGAGCTGGGCCCGGGCTTCCGCGGGCAGGCACTCGAGCTCCTTCATGTAGGGTATGCTTTTGCTCATGACTGAGTTCAGGGTTCAGGTTCAAGCATAACGGCGCCTTTTCTTCGCCATCTATTCCACGAAGAGATCGACGAAGGCAAACTTGCCTACGTCCACCAGCCCCCGGTCGGTGATCTTGAGCTTGGGAATGACCGGGAGCGCCATGAAGGAAAGAGCCATGAAGGGCTCGGGGTTGGTCACCCCCATCCCCCGGACCACCTCGGTAACCCGGTCCACCTCCGCCTTGACCTCCGCCATCGGGCGGTCGCTCATCAGCCCCGCGATCGGGAGCGGAACCGAATAGACCAGTTCTCCGCCCTCCACTACCGTGAAGCCGCCCCCGATCTTGCGGATCTTGATCACGGCTTCGAGCATGTCGGCGCTGTTGGTCCCGACCACGATGATGTTGTGGGAATCATGGGCCACCGAGCTGGCTATCGCCCCCCTCTTGAGACCGAATCCCTTGACCAGGCCCAGCCCCAGGTTCTCGGAGGCGTTGTGCCTTTCCACCACCGCGATCTTGAGCAGGTCGCGGTCCGGGTCGGAGACGACCTTGCCCTCCTTCACGGTCGGTTCCAGAATGAGTTCCCCGGTCACGATCTGCTCGGGGATCATCTCGATCACCCGGCAGCGCCGGCCCCGGGCGGGGATGTCGAAACTGGCCGGGGAAAGCCACTGGATGTTGACCGAGCCGCGGATCGCCTGGCGCCGGGCCGGGGCGGGGGTTTCGTAAACCGCCTCCCCTCCCCGGGCCACCAATTTCCCGTTCTTATAAACCATCTCGACGTTGAAGTTTTTCAGATCGTCCACGATGGCCAGGTCGGCGTCGTAACCGGGGGCGATCGCCCCGGTTTTTTTGAGCCCGAAGTAACGGGCGCTGTTGATGGTGGCCATTCGCACCGCCGAGACCGGGTCGAGCCCGAGGCGGATGGCTTTCCGGATCACGAAGTCGATGTGACCTTCCCGCAGGAGGTTGGGCGGATTGCGGTCATCGGTGCAGAGGCAGCAACGCGAGATGGTTTGCGGGGTCACCAGGGGAAGCAGGGCGGCGAGATTTTTGGCCGTACCTCCTTCCCGGATCATGATCGTCATCCCCAGGCGGAGCTTCTCCCGGGCCTCCTCCACGGTGGTGCACTCGTGGTCGGACTCGATCCCCATGGCGATATAGCCGCAGAGCGGGGCCCCGGAAAGGCCGGGCGCGTGCCCGTCGATCGTCATCCCCTGGAAAAGCTTGATCTTGTCGATCACCTCGGGGTCGCAGGCCAAAACCCCGGGATAGTTCATCACCTCGCCCAGCCCCAGGATCCATTCCTGCTCGGCGTAGGGGAAGAGGTCGAGCGCCCGCAGCTCCGAGCCCGAAGTCTCCAGGTGGGTGGCGGGAACGCAGGAAGAAAGCATCACGTAAACGTTAAGGGGCTGGTACTTGCTGGACTGGAGCATGAACTTGATCCCGTCCAGCCCCATAACGTTGGCAATCTCGTGTGGATCGATCACCACCGTGGTGGTCCCCCGGGGGACCACGGTCCGGGCGAACTCGGGAATAGTGACCATGGAGGACTCGATGTGGACGTGGGCGTCGTGGAAGCCCGGGCAGATCACCCTCCCCCCCAGGTCGATGCGCTCGGCGCCCTTGATGTCGCAGCCCACGGCCACGATCCGGCCGGAGTCAACCGCCACCGAGGCGCGATAAACCTCCCCGGAAAAGACGTTGAGGAGAAATCCGTTGTCGAAAACCAGCTCAGCCGGGGCCTCGCCCCGGATGATCCCCATCAGTTTCTGGCATTCCGCCATGGATCCGGCCTCCTTTGCGACGAAAAACCCGGCCGGGGGTCTCCCCCGCCGGGTAGCCGGGCGCGCCGCCCGCGGGCGGTCGGGAGCCAGGGGGGGAACCCCTATTTCCCCGCGCCCCGGAGAAAGATGTATTGGGTCCGGGTCGCTTTCATATCCCTGAACAACATCCGATTGTTTTGTAACTTTAAGCGGAGCCCGGGAATTTGGCAAGATTATTTTCCCCGGCCGCCCTACTCGATCCGGCGCCGGAGACCGCGGCTATAATACTCGACTCGGCCGGCGAAAGGAGACGGGCGGGACCATCCGACCTCCCCGCCTTCACGGTCGAAGTATTCCGTCCGGTTGAAGACGGGGTTATAGCGGGAGAAGCCGGTCAGGCTTCCCCGACCGTCGAAATATTCGGTCCGGTTAAGGGTGGGATTGTATCTTGCCCACCCGGATTCCCCCCCGACGCCGACCCGGGGGATGGCAGCCAGGAGAAAAAATGCCGGAAACACGATCTTCCAGGACATGGCGGCCACGGAGAATTTACATATCTTCGCCCGGTGTCTGCAGACGGGCCGTGGCCGCGGGAAAGTAGATGCGAAATACCGACCCCCAGCCCGGGCGGCTGCTCACTTCAAGCCAGCCCCCATGCCTCCGGACGATTCCATAAACAATCGAAAGACCGAGACCCGTGCCCTTTTCCGGGCCCTTGGTCGAATAAAACGGCTCGAAGATATGCCCCAGCGCCTCCTCGCTTATGCCGGTCCCGGTATCTTCGACTTCCAGAAGCACGTACCGGCCGGGGCCGGCTTCCGGGAATACCTGCGAGGGAGGGGAATTCCAAGAGGTATTCCGGGTCCTGACGGTCAGGGTTCCCTCCCCGGACATGGCATCCCGGGCATTGACGGTGAGGTTCATCAATACCTGCTGAAGCTGGCTCTTATCGGCCGTTATCTTCTCCAACGCCGGATCAAGGGAAGTTTCGAACTTGATCCCCGGCCCGATCAGGCTCTTCAATATCTTTTCCATCCCGTTGATTGCCTGATTGCAGTCGAGGATCGCCCGCTGGAGAACTTGTTCCCGGCTGAAGGCGAGCAACTGCCCGGTGAGTTGGGCCGCTTCCGAGGCGGCGCCCCGGATCGCCTCGAGCTCGCTCCGGCCGGACGCGCCCTCGCCCAGGAGCAACCCGATCATTTCGGCGTTCCCGGAAATAACGGTCAGCAGGTTGTTGAAATCGTGAGCCACCCCGCCCGCCAGCCTCCCGATCGCTTCCAGTCTGTGGGCCTGGCGGAGTTGTTCCTCCCTTTCCCTGAGGGCCGACTCCGCCAGTCGGCGCTCGGTGACATCTTGAATAGTCCCGATCAAGCGGACCGCTTTTTCCCCGTTGCCCGGGATGATATAGGCCTCCTCGTGAATAATCCGTTCCCCGCCGTCGGGTAAAACGATCCTGTGGTCGAAAATGCAGGGGGCATTTCTCTCCGCGGCGGTGGAAACCCGATCTTGGAAAGCAGCCCGGTCGGAGGGATGGATCGCCTGAAGAAAAGTCCGGTAGTCGATGCCCGCCGGGCCGCGCTCCCGCCCGAAGATCCGGTAAACTTCATCGGACCAATAGAGTTCCCCGGTGGCGGGCACCAGATCCCAGTTTCCCAGGCGGGCGACCCGCTGAGCTTGCGCCAGGCGCGCCTCGCTCGAGCGCAGCGCCGCCTCCACCTGTTTTCTTTCCGCAATCTCCTTTCCCAGGAGCCGGTTGGCCTCCTGAAGCTGGGCGAGCTTGTCTTCCAGCTTCCGGATCAGCGCCGCGTTGTATTTCTTGAAATAGGTCTTCTCGCTGGCGATCGGCTTGACCGGGGGCTGAATTTTCTTTGTTTCCCTCTCCTGGATAACTTTGTTGAGCAGCTTGATGAAAACGTCCGGATCCTGCGGCTTTCTGATGAACATCTCCGCCCCCAAGGACATGGCGAATTCCTCGTCCTTGGGATCGGTATAGGTGGCGGAGTAGAATACAAACGGGATGCTCCCCAGGCGGCTGTCCCGCTTCCATTCGCGGCAGAAGGAGAAGCCGTCCATCACCGGCATCAGGATGTCGGAAATGACCAGGTCGGGAGGAGAAACCCGGGCCGCCGCCAGGGCTTCCAGACCGTTGGCGGCCGCGCTCACCTGGTGGCCGTTCCCCTGCAAGAGAGCGGTGAGCATGTAGAGATTCTGCGGTTCGTCATCCACTATCAGAAGCCGGCTCATCTTCGGACTCCTTGCCCGCCGTCGCGGGCGTGAGATATGTCTTGATCTCCTCCACGAAAGTAGCGGGATTGATGGGCTTTTCGATGTATCCCGTGCACCCGGAAGCCAGGCACTTTTCCCGGTCGCCGGGCATGGCGTAGGATGTGACCGCGACTATGGGCACCCCGCGGAGCGCCGGGCGGGACCGCAGGATGCGGCTTACCTGATGGCCGTCCATCTCGGGAAGCTGGATATCCACGATGATCAGGTCCGGCCGGGCTTGATCGGCCAGCTTAATCCCCTGCGCTCCGTCCCAGGCCTCGATCACCTCGTACCCGTTTTTCTCCAGCAGAAACCTGGTCAGGTACATGTTCTGCTGGTTGTCTTCCACAACCAGGATCCGGAACTTCATCGCTGTAACCCTCCTTATGCCGGGATCCAGAAGGAAAACGTGCTGCCCCTTCCCCATTCGCTCTCCACGGTTATCCGGCCGCCCATCCTTTCCACGAGTTTTTTGCAGATCGAAAGACCCAGCCCCGTGCCCTCCACTTTGCGGTTCAGGCCGACGTCGATCTGCTGAAAGGTCTGAAACAGCTTGCCGATGTCCTCTTTCCTGATCCCAAGCCCGGTGTCGGAAACTCTCACTCCCAGTCTCCCGGCAAGCAGCTCCGCCGCGACTTCCACCGTCCCCCGGTTGGTAAACTTGATGGAGTTGTTCACCAGGTTGAGAAGAATCTGTTCGAAGCGGCGCCGGTCGCCGCTGATCTCCCTCATTTCGGAGGAAACCCGGGTCTTTAATTCCACGCTTTTGCCCGCCGCCAGAGGGGAAACCGCGGCCAGGACCTTGCGCACGGACTCGCGGACATCGAATTTCTCGGAAACGATTTCGAGCTGCCCGGCTTCGATTTTGGAGATGTCGAGAACATCGTTGATCAATTCCAGCAGGTGGCGCGAACTGCCCTGGATCATGCCCAACTGCTTCTTTTGCTCTTCGTTCAGGGAACCCGGCAACTCCTGCAGGAGTATTCCGGTAAAACCGATGATTGAATTCAGGGGCGTCCTCAGCTCGTGGGACATCGTGGCCAGAAACGCGGATTTCAGGCGGTCGGCCGACTCGGCCCGCGCCTTGGCCGCCTCGAGCTGGGAAGTCCGCTCCCGCACCAGTTCTTCCAGGTGCTCGCGGTAGCGCTTCAGCTCCACCTCGGTCTCCTTCCTCTCCGTGACTTCGTCCATGAGGCTGAGGTTGGCCTCGGCCAGTTCCGCCGTCCGGGCTTGCACCCGTGTTTCCAACTCGGCGCGGGCTTCCTGAAGTTCAGCCTCGAACTTCCGGCGCTGGCGAATCTCCTGTTTGAGCCGATAGCTCCAGGCAAAAGACGCGAGCAGGATCAGCAAAACCACGATCCCGACACGGGAGGCGTATTTCCTTACCACCCCGGGCTGGAGGCCGGACGTGTCTTCCACGGACACCCAGCGCCGGTGAATCTCGCTTTCTTCGGCCTGGGTGATCGAGGCCAAACCCTTATTGATGATGCCGACCAGTTCAGGCCAATCCCGGCGCACTCCGAAATGAAGCCCCTGGGCCTCGGAGATCGAAGCGGCCACCTTGAGGTTGGCGAGGTTGAGTTTCCTTATCCAATACGTGGCGGAGGCGACGTTCCCGACAAAGGCGTCCGCCCTCCCGTCGGCAACGGCAACCAGGGCGTCCTGCAGCCTGTCGTACGGGATCGGCGCGATTTCCGTGTTCTCGGCCAGGTAGCCGTGATGCGAACTATCCTTCTGAACCGCGACTTTCCAGCCCGAAATATCGTCAATCCCGGTTAAAAACGGCTTATCCGTCCGGACGATAATCACCCGCTGGAACTTGGAATGGGGATTAGAGTAAAGCAGGAATGAAGCCCGCTCCCGGGTGATTCCGACAGCCGGCAGAACGTCGATCTCCCGTCGGCGCGCGGCCGCCACGGCCTCTTCCCAGGGCAAGGCCGGAGTCACTTTCATGTTCAGGCCGGTCCGCCGGTTGATTATCCTGATGTAGTCGGAAGCAATGCCGCTGTAGGTCCCATCGGGAACGAAGTACTCAAAGGGCGCGAATTCCGGGTCGATTCCCAAACGGATGACGGGATGGGCGCGAATCCAGGCTTCCTCTTCCCCGCTCAAGGCCACGGGAGCCGGACCGGCGGCCGGGGATGCCGGTCCCGGTTGAACCGGGACCCAGGCGTTGAAAATAGCGTCTTTTTCCTTCTGCGGGATCGCCTGAAGCGCCTTGTCGAGAATGCTCACAAGTTCCGGCCAGTCCCGGCGGACCCCGAACCGCTGTCCGTCGTCCCGGCCGTTATAAAAAGCAGCGACCTTCAGGTTCGATAACCCGTGTTGTCGAATCAAGTAGGCTGAAACCCCCAGGATCCCCACGTAGACGTCCGCCATTCCGATGGAAACGGCTTTCAGGCCTTCCAGGGGGGTATCGACGCTGTATGGCCTGGCCGAAGGGTGCGCGACGGCGAACTCGTCCGCAACGGCATAGCTTTTGACCAGCGCCACCGTCTTCCCATCCAGATCCGATGAACTCGTGAAGTCGACGGCATCCGTCCGGGTCACCAGCACCAACGGGGCCGGGATATACTTCCGGGTAAAATCAAGATACCCCCCACGGGAGGGGGAGCCGTCGACAGTGGCCGCCACGTCCATCGATTTCTCGCGGATGGAATCCAGGACCCGGGCCCGGTTGAGGCTCGGGTCCATTTTGACGTTGAGTCCCAGGCCCTTGCCGAGCAGCTCCAAAAAATCCACGGCTATCCCGCGGGGGCGCCCGTCGGCGTCCACGAAACTGTAAGGAGCGCAGTCCGGGTCGATGCCGACCCGGATCGTCGGGTGGTTTCGCAGCCAGGTCAGTTCATCCAGGGTAAGGTCGATGTTCCTGATCCGTTCGACATTGACTTGCTTGAAATCAATGCCCTGGAGATAGGAATCGATGATCCGGTAGTAAGCCGAGTCGGGGTCGCTTTTCAGCAAGCCGATGTGGGCATCTATCTTTTGGGCCAGATGCCGACTGAGGGGGGCGCCCTTGGGGAAAGCGAATTTCAACCGGGCGGGGTCGAACACGATCGGCGTCTTTTTAACCCGGTACCTTTCCTCCAGCAGGGTCCCGTAGATGCGGTTGACCACCCCGGCATCGGCTTGGCCCTGGTCCAGGAGTTCAAACACCTTCTCGTAATTTTCCACCTCAATGAACTCACACTTGATGTCGAACTTGTCGCAAAGTTGGCGGATCCCGTTTTCCCCCTCGGTGTGAATGCTCCCCTTCATGACGGCGACCTTCCTGCCGTCCAGGTCGAAAAGGGAACCCAGATTCAATTCGGGTCCGGCATAGACCGTCCCCCAATTGATAAAAACCGTTTCCCGGGAAAAATCGTATTCCCGGGCCCGCTCCTCGGAGAGAGCGACATCGACCATGATGTCGATTTCCCCGGCCTTTAACCTCTCCAAACATTCCGGCCAACTGCCGAAAACAAACTCGAGGTTCCAGCCTTCCTGCTCCGCGACGTAGCGAAGAAGGCGGGGAAAAAGACCGTCGGCGTCGCCGTGTTCGCCCGCGTAGACCTTGGGGTAGTTATCGTAGGCCCCCACCCTGATATTCCGTCCCGGAACCGGGCTCCGGGACGGAAGAGGGCCTTGGGCGCGGGAAAATGGGAGGGAAAACAGCCCCAGGAGGACTACGGCGACGCGGATGAAGGAATTTTTTCCGTTCCTGAGCCTCAAGCCAGCCGCCTCCGCGGGAAAACTTTCCGCGCTTGATATGGCAAAACTGCAAATTCCTTACTCAGCCGATGTATTTATGTTAAGCGAGGCCGGATCATCCGACAAGGGAAAAGGGGCGGCCCCTCCTGGGAAGAGGGCCGCCCCTTCTCGGTCCGGATCGCTCGATCCTGTCGGTTTTTGTCGTCCGGGCGTTAAATCTGCGAGGTGCAGTTCGGGCAGCGGGTGGCCTTGAGCGGGATGGAGGAGCAGCAGAACGGGCATTCCTTGACGGTCGGGGCCGCCGGGGCCGCCGCCTTCTGCCGCTTGAGCTGGTTGATCCCCTTGATCAGCATGAAGACCGCGAAGGCCACAATCACGAAACTGATCACCCCGTTGATGAACACCCCGTACTTGAGCATGACGGCGGGGGCGCCCGTTTCCACGACGGCGTCCTTGAGCACGACCATCTTGTCGGAAAAATCCACCCCGCCCAGGAGCAGGCCGAGCGGGGGCATGAGCACGTCTTCCACCAGGCTCTTCACGATGGTTCCGAAGGCCGCCCCGATGATGATACCCACCGCCATGTCCACGACGTTGCCGCGGACGGCGAAATCCCTGAACTCCTTCAGCATTTTCTTCACCCGCTCCTCCTTTCCTTTCTACGGTTCACTGTTCACGGTTTACTGCGAACTGATCACGGATTACTGGCCACGGATTACGGGTTTGTTACCGGTTGGTCACTGGAGGCCCCGTAGTAAGCCGAGGTCACCCCATATACCAGCCAGCGCCCGGTGGAGGGGCGGAAAACCGCAATGTCATAAGTTCCATTTTTAAAAAAGTATACTATGCGGCGGAGCGCCGCGCCAGACGGCGGCAAAATGGCAAGATTGCACTTACTCGCCGCCGCGAACCGCGCGAACGTAATAGGCGTCGGCCTTGCTGCCGCCGAACACGTAACCGTAAAAGAAATTCACGAGCCAGGCGAGGGCCGCATCGCCCGCGTAAGTGCTGCCGGACCAGCAGTAACCCCCGCGGGTATTCGGGAAGTAGGCGGGGTTGATCGCGGGGTCATACCTTCCCGAATCGACTATCGATTCCAGCTCTCTCCGGTTCGGCAAGCGCCAGTCGGAATAACCGGCGAAAGTCAGGCCTTCGGCCCAGTCAACCGCCTGGACCCAGGTCCGGGTTCCGCCGGAGTAGCAGCCGGCCCCGCTTCCGTTGGAGGCCCACATCAGGCCGGTGGCGTTGTCAATGGTGACGATCTCGCCGTTTCCGGCCGGGTCGGAGGTCTGGTAGCTGAAGGCAACACCCTTCTGGTAGGTCCCGTCGTCCCCGCTCCGGTAGCTCACGGTCTGCCCGGTCTTGAGAAGAGCTCCCCCGGAACCCCCGGCCTTCCCGGGAGCAAGGGCCGTATCCGCGGCGCCGCCGAAGTACACGCGGGTGACGCCCCGGGCGGCCCAGAGCCCGGAGGACGCCCGGAAGATCCCGGCCTCGCAACTCCCGTCGCCGTCATAGTCCCCCGGCACGGCCTCGTCGCCGGGGCCGTAATAAACCCGGGTGACTCCTCGCGCTATCCATAATCCGCTGGCTGACCGGAAAATCGCGGGCTGATCGGTGCCGCCGCCGCCATAGTCCCCCGGAACCGGCACATCCCCGGCCGCCCCGAAATAAATCCGGGTCACTCCCCGGACGGACCAAAGCCCGGAGGCGGCGCGGAAGACGGCGATGTCCCCCGTCCCGTCCCCGTTGAAGTCGGCCGCCGGGCAGTTGCGCCCGGAAAACACGATCGCCAGCCCCGCCGCCAAGACCGCCGTCCAGTTTTTCATCTTCCTCTCCCTATTCACGACTATTTACTGCTCACTGCTAACTGTTTTCGGTTCACTGTTCACGGTTTACGGTTCACGGTGTCGTGAACGCAGGAGCAGGGCTGAAGCAAAAGCGCTACGACTATTTACTGCGTACTGATTACGGATTACTGGCCACGGATTACGGGTTGGTTACCGGTTGGTCACTGGCGGCCCCGTAGTAGGCGGAGGTCACGCCCCTGACCAGCCAGCGGCCCACCGAAGACCGGAAGACCGCGAAATCCAGAGTCCCGTCCCCGTCGTAGTCGGCTCCCTGGACCGTGTCGACGGAAGTCCCCCAGTAGGCGTTGGGCCCGTCCTTGACCAGCCACCTGCCCGTGGTCGGCCGGAAGACGGCAAAATCTTGAGTGCCGTCGCCGGTGTAGTCCCCGGGAACCACCGTATCGGTCGCGTTGCCGTAGAACACCTGCGCCCCGCCCCGGACCAGCCATTTCCCAATCGAGGGGCGGAAAACCGCGATGTCGGTGGTCCCGTCACCGTCATAGTCCCCGGGCACGACCGTGTCGGAAGCAAACCCGTAGAAGACCTGCGGGCCGTCCTTGACCAGCCACTTCCCGATCGAGGGCCGGAAAAGGGCGAGGTCGGAAGAGCCGTCCCCGTCGTAGTCGTCCGGGACCGGCAGATCGGTGGCGACCCCGTAAAAAGCGCTGGTCACCCCTCTGGCCATCCACTTCCCCGAGCTCGGCCGGTAGACAGCGAAGTCCCAGGCGCCGTTGCCGGAATAGTCCCGGGGAACCACCTCGTCGGCCGAAGACCCAAAGTAAGCTCGAGTCAGTCCCCGGATCAGCCAAAGGCCGCTGGAAGGCCGGAACAGCGCAATGTCGCTGGTCCCGTCGCCGTCGTAGTCCCCGATCACGGCGCGGAGCGGCCGAGGAGTCGGCGAGGGCGAAGGCGTGGAGGAGGGAGTCGCCGTCGCCGGGAGCGGCTCCAACTGGAAATCCACCGTATTCGACACCACCGCGGAAAGGTACAGCCCCGTGTGCAGGTCCCAGTAGCCGTCGGCAAAGACCCAGAAATCGCCCCAGGCCTGGTAGACGCAGCTTTCGGTCGTGCCCCAGCCCCCGTAGAACCCGTCCGGATTGGTGGAATACCCGCGAGGTTCCTGGACGGTGATATAAACCCAGGCCCCGGAAATCGGGTCCCCGGTGGCGACGTCGGTTACGTGTCCCTCCACCAGGACCAGCTCCCCGCAGGGCGTGCCCGTGGGAGTGGCCGAAGGCGTGGGGGAGGCGCTGGGGGTCGCGGTGGGGCTGGGAGACGGCGACGGAGTTCCCGCGATTTCAATCCATTTGGCCGTATAACCCGAAACCTTGCCTCCCGCCGTGGTGAAATGGCCCCCGGCATAGAGATTGGACCCGTCCCAGGCTAACGCGAAAACCCTGACGACTGCCCCCGAACCGATCCCCGAACCGAGAGCCGACCAGTCGCTCCCGTTCCAGCGGGCAATCCGGCTCGCGCTCACGCCCCCGGCCGTGGTGAAAAAACCACCCGCAAAAAGATCGGACCCGGCCCGGAAAAGCGCGCGAACGCTGTCGTTGGTTCCCGAGCCGAGCGGTGACCAGTCGTTCCCGTCCCAGCGGGCGACCCGGCTCGCGCTCACGCCGCCAGCCTCGGTGAAGTCCCCTCCCGCATAGAGGCTGGAACCATCCCAGAAAAGCTCGTAGACAACGGCATCCATCCCCGAACTCAGGGCCGCCCAGTCGCTCCCGTCCCACTTGGCGATCCGGCGCGCGCTCGCGCCGCCCGCATCGGTGAATTCCCCCCCCGCGTAGAGGTCGGTCCCGTCCCAAGCCAGCGCGTGGGCCGCATTGTCCAACCCCGAACCGAGGGCCGACCACCCGCTCCCGTCCCACTTGGCGATCCGGTTAGCGCTCACACCGCCCGCCTCGGTAAAGTACCCTCCCGCGTAGAGGTCGGTCCCGTTCCATAAAAGCGCACTGACGGGTTGATTCACCCCCGTACTCAGCGCCGACCACTCGCTCCCGTCCCAGCGGACGACATATCTCGAGCTTACGCCCGGGCTGATCTCGGTGATGAAGCTCCCTCCCGCGTAAAGGTAGGCGGAGCCGTCCCAGGCCAGCGCGTAGACCATTCCGCTCAGCCCAGAGCTCAAGGACGACCACTCGCTCCCGTCCCAACGGGCGATATATCTCGCATTCACGTCTCCGGCCGTGGTGAACGTCCCTCCCGCGTAGAGGTTGGAACCGTCCCAGGCCAGCGACCAGACGGTGCTCCCCATCCCCGACCCAAGCGAAGCCCATCCGCTGCCGTCCCACTTGGCGATTTGGCTCGCGCTCACGCCGCCCGCGGAGGAAAAACTACCCCCGGCATAGAGGTCGTCCCCGTTCCGAGTGATCGTGCGGACGGACCCGAACGTCCCCGTCCCCAGTGCGGACCAGTCATTTCCGTCCCAGCGGGCGATGTAGCTAGCGTTTTTGCCTCCCGCCTGGGTGAACTGGCCCCCGGCATAGAGATCGGTCCCGTCCTGAAAAAGCGCGTAGACGTAACTGCTCATTCCGTCACTCAAAGCTGACCAGGATGACCCGTCCCAGCGGGCGACATATTTCGCGTCCACGCCGCCCGCCGTGGTGAAGTTTCCACCCGCGTAGAGGTCGGAACCGTCCCAAGCCAGCGCATTGACAGTATTCCCGGTTCCCGAACTCAAAGCCGACCAGGAACTCCCGTCCCAGCGGGCAATATTGTTCACAACCTCTCCCCCCGCCGTGGTGAAGTATCCCCCCGCGTAAAGCTCGGCCCCGGCCCAGGCCAAGGCCAGGACCTGATTATCCATCCCCGAACTAAGCGCCGACCACTCGCTCCCGTCCCAACGGGCGATCCGGCTCGCGCTCACGCCTCCCGCAGCGGTGAAGTATCCCCCCGCATAAAGGTTGGAGCCATCCCAAGCCAAAGTCCAAACCGAGTTGTTCATCCCCGAACTGAGCGCCGACCACTCGCTCCCGTCCCAACGGGCCACATAGTTGACGCTCACACCGCCCGCGGTCGTGAAATAACCCCCGGCATAGAGATCGGTCCCGGAGAGCAAAAGCGCTCTGACATTGGCGGACATCCCCGAACCAAGCGTCGTCCAGGCGCTCCCATCCCACTTGACAACATGATTCGCGATCACGTCTCCGGCCGCCGTGAAATTGCCCCCAAAATATACGTTCCCGGCCCCGTCGCCGACCGCGGCATACACGTCACCGCCCGCCCCGGGTATGTTCCCCATGCTGACCCAGTTCTCGTCCCCGAGGGTGGGGTCGATGCGGACGGGGTAGACCGCGCCCGCGTCCGCGACCAGGATCCGCAGGAGGTGGGGCGCGGAAACTTCCATTACCGCTTCCAGTTCGCGCGCGGCGGCGTCAACCGCCCGCAGGCGGGAGTAAGCCAGGCGCCGGCTCGTCCCCTCCGGGACCAGGACGGCGCCGGAGCCGGCCGCTTCCGCCGCAGCCCCCTCCACCGCCAGTTCCACCAGCAGCCGCCCCTGTCCTTCCGGGGCCGAGGGCACCAGGAAATCCTGCCGGATCCCGTCCGCGCTCACCGAGTACTCCTCCAGAAGCAGGGGGCGGACCAGGCGGGCCAAGCCGGCCTCCACTTCCACCTTGCCCTGCCCGGCCAGCGCCGCCGGCACGCCCCTTTCCCGGCCCAGGGCGGAGGCCTTGATGCGAAAGCTTTCACTTTCTTCCCCCGCAACCGTAGAAACCACTTCCAGCCCCCCGGGGGTGACCGAACCCTCCAGGCGCTGGAAAAGACAGGTCAGGCGAGCGCCGCTTTCCGTGGCTTCGACCCGCAGCCCCTCGCCGCCGTGGTCCCGGGTGACCTTGTCCCCCAGCTCCGACCAGGAGATGGCGGCCGGGGCGGACTCCGAGCCCGCTTCCCTTCCTTCCCCGCCGGGAACCGGCGCGGCCGGCAGCAAGACGGTGAGCAGCAGCGCAATCGCAAGATAATGCGTATGTCTCATCGGCCCGAACCTCCTTCTTTCCCGTTGACGCCAAAAATCGCGAAAAAAAGGGCGGCGGGTTGAAAGCCGCCGCGCAATAAGCCTCCGGGCCTCACTGCCGGAGGTCGCCCGGGGAAAACATTCGGTATCCTGCGATCCGCTGGGAACACCATATGCCTCCCTGGTTATTGATATTATCGACTAAAACCCGCCCCCCGGGCAAAGAATTTGTCACCGCTGCGGGCAGTCCGCGGCCGGGTTACGGTTCGCGGATTACCGGTCACGGATCAGGCGCGCACCCTCCCCAGCCGGTAGGCGGCGGAGCCCAGCCCCAGGGACTCGGCTATCGCCAGCTGCAGTTCCCCCCTGACTCCCGGCCTGAGGGCCTTGAACTTGTCCTCCCCGGAAGAGGCCTTGACCGGCGACCCCGCCGCCGGGGGGGCCGAAGTGACCAGGTCCAGGGAAGCGCTGTCCACGGCCACCGGGTCGGCGGACGCGAGCACGCCGATGTCGCCCACGAGCGCGGGGCCGGTGTCGCGCATGCAGTCGCAGTCCGGGACCACCGAGGTGACGAAATTGACGTACAGGATCGGGTTGGATACCGAGACCGCCGCCCAGGCGTACTCCGCCATCCTCCTGATGAAAACCTCGAAGTCCTGATCCCAGCTCACCGAAATGGCCCCCGCCGGGCAGCGGCCCAGGCACTCGCCGCAGCCGGTACAGAGTTCCGCGTCTATTTCGGCGGCCTTTCCCACCGTGATGGCCCCGGCGGGGCAGTGCGCGGCGCAGACCCCGCAGGCGACGCACTTTTCGGCCTCGATCAGGGGCCGGACCGAGGAGTGCTGGTAGAGCTTGCCCGCCCGGGAGGCGCAGCCCATCCCCAGGTTCTTCAGCGCCCCCCCGAACCCCGCCAGCAGGTGCCCCTTGAAGTGGCTGATGACGATCAGCGCGTCGGCGGTCCCGATCAGGGAAGCGATATGGGCCTCCTTCGTGAGGAAACCCGGGGGGGTACTCACCCTGATCTCGCTCTCGCCGCGCAGGCCGTCGGCCGCGATGAAGGGGGGCGTGGCGGGCGGGCCGAAGCCGTGCTCCCCGGCCAGTTTCAGGTAATCGGGAGCGTTCATCCTCCGGCCCGGGTAGAGGACGGTGGTGTCGGTCAGGAATATCCTTTCGGTCCCGGGCCGCAAGGCCGCCAGGACGCCGGTCACGTCCTCCGGCTTCACGTACGAGGTGTTGCCCTCCTCGCCGGGATGCAGCTTCACCGCCAGGATGTCGGTGACCCGCAGGCGCGCGCCCGCCTCGAAGCCGCGCAGGAGTTCGTCAAAGCCACCGGTAAGCTTTTCCCGGCCGGCGGGCAGGAATCTGACTTCGGGCTTTTCCACCTTCCTCCGGCGCCGGTTCACGGTCTAAGGCTTACGGTTCACGTCTCACGGTTCACTGATCACGGGTTACTGATTACGGTTTTCCTGAACCCCGAACCCTGAGCGCAGGGCTGAAGCCCTGCGCTACGACTATTTACTGCGTACTGATTACGGATTACTGGCCACGGATTACGGGTTGGTCACCGGCACGTCGCTGGCGGCCCCGTAATAGGCGCTGGTCACCCCCCGGATCAGCCAACGCCCGACCGAAGAGCGGAAGGCCGCGAAGTCAAGCGTTCCATCCCCGTCGTAGTCCGCGGGCTGGACCGTGTCGGCGGCAGTCCCCCAGTAGGCCGAAGGCCCGTCCTTGACCAGCCACCGGCCCGTATTCGCGCGGAAGACGGCGAAGTCTTGAGTGCCGTCCCCGGTGTAGTCCCCGGGGACCACGGTATCGGTCCCGACCCCGTAGAAAACCTGGACACCGTTTCGGACCAGCCATTTGCCGATGGAGGGGCGGAACACGGCGATGTCGGTCGTCCCGTCCCCGTCGTAGTCCCCTGGGACGACCGTGTCGGTCGAAAACCCGTAGTAGGCTTGCAGCCCGCCCCGGACCAGCCACTTGCCGATGCCTGGCCGGAACAGGGCAATGTCGGCCGAGCCGTCTCCGTCGTAGTCTCCGGGCACGGTGATATCGGCGGCGACCCCGTAGAAACACTTGGTCAGCCCTCTCACCATCCATTTCCCGAGCGTCGCCCGGTAAGCCGCGAAGTTCCAGGTCCCGTCACCCGAGTAGTCGCGGGGCACAACCTCATCGGTGGAGAGCCCAAACCAAACCCGGGTCATACCCCTGACCAGCCAGAGACCAAGCGAGGACCTGAAAACGGCAATATCGCTCGTCCCATCCCCGTCGTAGTCGCCGACTACCGCCGGAGGACGAGGTGTCGGAGTCAATAGGGGAGTAACGGTAACGGAGGGGACTACGGTCGGGCTATGCGTAGGCAGGGGCGTAGGCATCGCCGTAGGGGATGGAGTCGGCGTGGAAGTGATGGGGAAGACGAGAGTAGGCGTGGGTGACGGGGCGGATGACTGTTCGACGGCAAACGGAGCGGTGGTTCCGTATGAACCCTGGTCGGGAGCAGGATCCGGTTCGACGCGGAAAAGAACTTCGGAAGCGCCCGCTGGAAGATCGAAGGCGGAATCCCAGATATAGGTGTGAGGGGAGCCTCCGATCCCGGTCAAAAGATCGGAAGTACCATCTCCCCCCATCCCTATAGCGGCGCTGACGAAATTTATCCCGTCGGTACTGAAGGTGAAGGAGGCCGAAGGGCAGGTCTCGGCATTCCAGTGATAGAGTTTGTAGCTGATGGCGATGCATCCGCTGGCCGGACTATCGGGCGTATCGACCTCGGCCGACATTTTCCCCTTCACGACGGCGGCCCCGGTGTTGTAATACGAGCCGCCCTGCCTCCCGGATCGGGTAATGAAGTAGCTTTCGCCGAGCCGAACGCTGTCCAGATTATAATTCCTCTCGTAGTTCCAGTTTGCGGAATCGCCGGAGTTCCTGCTCCCGATGGTACTGAGCGGTTGCTCAAGGCAGATCCATTTGACTCCATCAGTGGAATAAAAAGAATAAATCGGATAAGAATAATTTTCGGTCCAGAGCACGTAGCCCCGCCTCTCCCCGTTGTTGTAGACTTCCTGGAGAGAACAGGGATATTGGTTCAGGGAAGAGTCAGAGCAACCTGTAAAAGAAATGAAGTCGAGAACTTCGGCCGGAGCGGAGGTGTAATCGGCCCAGCGAGCCTGGCATTGGTTGTCCCATGCATATATGGTCCAATCCAGTCCGTTGCTGGAAATATACATTTCGAAATAGCCGGAACCTCCGGTCGGATCGACGCTGTTGGCGCCGAGATAAAGGATATAACGATTATCCATCGGGTTATCGGTATCAAGCTTCGATTCCCCTGACGAACGGTAGAGGACGGAAGGCTTGGTCATTATTCTGGTGGTGGGATTCCAGTCATATTTCTTGTAGAAGGGGGGACAATAATCGGGCTCGGGGGCCGCTTGCCAATATTCCCCATCAGTGGATTCGGCGTAACGGTAGTTGGCATTATTCCCGTAACCGCAGTACCACATTTTAAATTTGACGTTTTGACTTTGAGCCGTCCAGTAAACATCGGTCGGGGAAAACCCGGCGGGATCGCAGGCGAGGGCATGATGGCCCACCGACCAGGTTCGCGGCATGTTGATCGTAGCCGCCTCGTTGCCCACCGACCAGTTCCGACCGTCGGATGAGTAAGCAAAATAATAATCGGCGGGCGGCGCTTCTGCTTCATAGGAGAGGATCGCGATGAAGCGCAGACCGTCCCAGGCGGCCCGGCACTCATAGAGGCGGCTCTGGTAATCCCAACCTTGCAGGGCCGGGTCGATTCCCGGATTCCAATCGACATAAGAAAAATTGGCCCAGGAAGGCTGGGATATGGCCGAACTTGCCGCCAAAAAGAAAATGCCACCAATAAACAAGATCGCAACCGAAATAGCGGTTCTTTTCATTTCCTCAACCTTTGACGACTGGTGACTGCGGTTTATTATAATGATTTTTTGCGTTTTGTGAGGGTTAGTTTGCAACTGTTGCCCGCTCGCTTAAGCGTATTCAGCAACCCGAAGCCGGCCGGCAGACACCAGGCAAAAATATGTAAGTTCTCTGTGGTCTCTATGGCCGGATCAGACCCACTGAAAGAGAATCAAGAGGGGTATTGACCGGGAATGCCACTTTTCCTCGCCCTTGAACCCGAGAGAAAGAGCGGCCTCCCTCGCGGGAAGCCGCCCCTTCCCTCCCCAATTGGACCCTCGGATCAAGGGGTCGCAACCGGCTCGGGAACATCCACCGTCGCCGATTGCCAGAAGATTCCCATCCTGTAAACCGAGACGGTGTACTCCCCCGGGGCCACGGGGGAGATGTCGCTGAAGACGTTGTAGGGGCAGAGGCAGTAGCAGAAGATGGGGACGATCTCGGTCTCGTAGAGCCGAAACTCCATCCCTTTCACCTCCATCTCCACGTCCACCCTTTCCAGGCAGCAGTTGTACTCGGCGTTGTAGTGCCGCACGGCGATGTGGTCGGTGTCCCAGAAGACTTCCAGGGACTCGGGTTCGTCCTGGGTGCGGTATGCGGCCAGGCAGCCGGAGTTCGACGACTCGATCAGGGGCTCCGGCGTGCAGCATACCGAAGGCGTCGGGATGGGGGTCTTGTACCCCTCCGGGGTGGACGTGGCGCTGGGAGTGGGGACGGGAG
>CAZIEA010000006.1:0-8379 GCA_964538495.1 uncultured bacterium
CCCGCCGCCTGTTACCCCCCCACCAGCAGCCCCCACGCAGGATGTTGAACGGAAAAAAATCGTAGATTGGTTGAATAAGATTGAGGAGCAGGTCAGTAGTGCGGATTACGCAGACCTCAACAGATATTTTTCAGAAGCCTGTAAAAAAGTCGGCAAGTACAGTGAGCTTGATGAGAGATTTAACAGTCTTAAAACAAAGCTGGTGAGTCGTTATATTGAGCTTGCCGAGGATGGTTTTGAAACCGGAAAAGTACCCTGCCCCGAGTCTAAGGAATTTCTGAGTGCAGTCAAATATAGAATGCAAGTAGATCTTTCATTGAAGGTGGAATTCTGGAAGAGTGAGATTCAAAACCTTGTCGGGCTGGATGAGAAAGAACTGTCCGGAAAGTTCGAGGCTTTCAAGAGTGATTGGCGGAAAAGGGAAGCTTTCGGGAAAATACTTGGGCTTGGCATGGATAAATCATACCTGGAGCTGTTGCCTGATATATGCCGGGCCTGGGCCGTCGCCGTCGTGCTCGAGAATCTGCCCATTACTCTGAGAGGGAACGTCAACGTCGATGACTATGAGAAGACCGGGCGGAGAATCGGGGATTTTTACGAAGAACTCAAAGAATTTGTCAAAAGTGTTTCAGCAACAATGCCCCGAATTCTGGACAGGGAACTCTCAGAATTGCGGGACTATTGTAAAACCGCCGGGGGAGGAGTGTGCGCCTACGCCATCGAGCCACGGATTAAGATCCCGAGTTGGCCGAACTGGTGGAGTAAAAAAGTGGATTTGCCGATAATAGGATTGATTGTTCCGGGATTGGAAAAAATTGAACCCGAGAATGATTTCGCAATCGAAAAAATTTTCCCCGAAATAAAGTTGAAGAAAATGGAGAATTTAGAATACCGGATAAATACACCGCTGTATATCGATCTCTTCCTGGTGGTTAAACGATATTCTGGACTCAGAAAAGATGTTACATATAAATTCCAATGGAAAGTAGATAGCTTGACCAACTATCCGCCAGGATACCAGATTTGCGTATGGGAGGGAAAATTACCGGTAAGCAGTTCAAGGCCGGTAAACAACCTGGATGGCCCCGAGCTTCAGGTTTCGCTGGATCTGCAGCTCCGGGTCACGCAGAAGCATATGTCGAGCGTCCCGGAACTGCTCAAGGCCGCGCTCAAATCCGGCAAATAGGAGGCACAGATAATGATGCCGATACTGGAGGGTTTATCTATCCCCGCTGGTGTTATTTCACTCTCGGGCATCGTTTCGGGGGTCGTGGATTTGATCGGCCGGCCGGCACTGGAACATATGGCGAAATGGGGTGCCATAGGCTTCGTTGCAGGAGTTGGGATTGTCATAGGCCTTGCCGTTGTCGGTGCCGCGCTCTCCGGGGGCACGGCTATTGTGATTATCGGTGCCTGCGCCGTAATCGGAGCCGGCTATGGCTATGCTACGAGACCTCGAGATTCCAATGGCTATGGGGGGAGTACTGGTCCTACTCCGACGCAAATTGCTTCTGATACTTCCGACGGTGTTACTACTGTCTCTGATATTGTGGATACTCCCGCGGAATCCCCCGCTGATACCCCCTCCCTTGCACCAGTTGAGGTGACGGTGAGGGTTCTTGACGATGATCGGTATAAATTTCTCCTGCCGGACAGGTCCGTTGACTGCGAGAGAGACGCCGGCGACCCGAACTGGCCGGCAAACTGCCTGAAGTATTACCTAAAGACAGGGAGCCTCCGTGTTTTGTTTGATGGCGTTCCCACCCTTATAGTCCCGGAAATCCGCGGCGCGCTGTTGGACAGATATCCCGGAAGCAGCTTCGAGGAGAAAAGATCCAAATGAGGACATTGAACTGCGAATGGCTTGTCTACGGGAACTGTCTTGCCAAGGGCTGGCAGAGAAACCGGAGTTCTGTCGGCTGGAGGGAGGTGGACGGGAAAGAAGAGGAATTTCTCCAGGAAATCGCCGTGGCTCTTGACGATGTCACCCCGGTTAAGGGGCTTGTATTTTTCGCCCGCTGGGGTTCTGGGCGCGACCTGGTGGGTTTGGGCAGGAAAGAGGGGAAGGACTTCACGCTCCGGGCCCGGGGGTGGAATTTCCATCTGGCCCGGCCCCGCGGACACCTCGAGGACGGCCGCGAGGCGCTCCTCCTGCTCCAGGCCGGAATACCGGCCCTGGCCGATGCCGGCAAGCTGTCCGACGGAGGACTCCCGCTAAAGCTCGAGCTCCAAGAGGAAGTTATGCCCGTTTTCTGGGGCGATGAGGCGTGGAAAGCGGTCAAGTGCCTCCCGGAAAGTATTTACTCCGCCAGCAGGGGATCCCTCGTCCTCCCCGCCTCTCGTCCCGTTCCTGGAATAGATATCAGCGCGGGCGCTGACGGCCGGGTTCTCGGTACCGCGCGTCCGCCCGTCCCCCCTCAAGGACGGCCGCGCAGGCGGGCTGGGATCGCAGCCCTGGCGATTGTTCTCTGCCTGTCGGCCGCCCTGAATGGGATTCTGTACCTGGAACGCGACTCAGCCGCCTCTAACCGGCGCCGCCTCGAAGGCGAACTCGAACAGGTACGGGCCGAGCTCAATGCCATGAAGAATCCCGACCGTTTTGACGAAGAACAAGAAGCGCTCAAATCGGAGTTGTCCCGGGCCAGGAGGCAAAGGCAGGAAGCATTGAAGGCCATCGCGGAGATTGAAAACATTCTGAACAGGTTCAACCGTGGGGCCGGTGCTCTCCACTGAAGCCGCGTCTGGCTGCGCCTGAAGACGCGCTATTCCCGTTTGAGGGGTTAAGCAGATGACGTCCCGGATCAAAAAAGAAGCGAGGGTCTTCCTTTTCGGGTTACCCGCGACGGGCAAGACCACGATGCTCGCGGCATTGTGGATGCTCTCGGATAAGAAGCGTCAGAAGTGCGCAGACAACGATTACTTCCTTGAAATTGTCAAAACCCTGGATCAAAAGGACAAACTCAAAGGGAACCCCCCTATTGAACCCCCTCGATTATTTGATCTGATAATCGAGAAGTGTCGCCTCAGCTTTTACGAATATGCGGGTGAGCACGTTTCAGCGTGGTTAGCAGCCGCTCCAAAAGGAAAGCCGGCGGGCGTGACGGTGGGTTTGATCAAGTCAGACCTGCTGGTCGTTCTCGTAGACTCCCTCGAGTTGTCCCGCTCCAAAGATATCAAGGGTGTTCTGGATAATTCGGGATATTTCGCGCTTGAAGAATACTGGGACAAATATATGAAGGTAGGGAAAAAGCGGAAGAATCTCTTGATCTTCTGCACCCGCAGCGACCTTATCCCTAGGGACGAGAGGGATAGAGTCAAGATTGAGTTGGAGAAGGTTCTGAGCCATGGGCATTCTGCCCCAGGAATTGTAGAGGTGGTGAGCGTTTTTCAGGGTTGGGAAAACGCCGCTGGACAAGTGTTGCCGCCAAACGAGCAGCAAGCGAGCGTTAGTTACCTTGCTCCCAAGGCTGGCCTTGACGGCGGGACGGTCTTCAGACTGATAGAGAGCCGTATAAAAGAATCCGGCGGCGGAATCCTCCCGACAATCAGGAAAATTTTGCTCTTTGCTCTGGGGGCCGGGGCCATCGTCCTGGCCGGTTATGTCGCTTCGAAATCCATAAATGGTAGCGGGAAGAAAGTTGCCCCGAGTCCGTCGCCGTCTCCTTCTCCGGCCTCAGTGCGGGAAAGCTCGCGGGCTGGTACTCCCGTCCCGAAGATTCCTGCTCGTGCTTCTTCTCCTGTTCGAGTCCAGGCTCCTTTGCCGCCCGTTGCCTCCCCCCTCCCGCCTGAAGTCCCGCCGGGGCCTGTGGTGTTGAAGGGTCAGGATTCGGGTTACTACCTCGAACTGCTCCGTGATAACAGGCTGGCTATGAAGGACCGTTCACGGGCTGTCTCGTACTATTGCGAGGCCTGGCTGAGGGATAATCCCCGGAGCAAGCCCCCTGATCTGGCCGGTTTGCCGGAAGATACCTCCGTGGAGGTGAGGGATAAACTCGAGAAACTGAAAAGAGAGAAGATCCAGGCCGCCCTCGGAGACGCCGAAATTGCTGCTCTCAGGGCCTACTCCATTCAGGATTATGAGTCGGGGATTTTTTCCGCCATCTCTGCCGCCCGGGAATGCGAGGATTGGTCCTCCCTGCAGACCGAACAGGACGGGTACAAGAAAATTATAGAAACCCTCACAGGCAAGTGGGTGGATGATGTCCTCGAACAGACCAAGACCGAATCTGCCGTCCGTCTTCCCAGGGGAGAATTGAGTAATCAGCTCGGGGATGCCCTCGTGAAAGAGGTCCAGAAGAGGGCCTCCAATTGGGAAAAATATTTGAAAGGAGCGGAGAAATTGCCTGCGGACACGCTCCGGGAAGATATCGGCCGTTGTGCCTCCGATTCGCGAGGGTATTCTGCGGTCAAAGCAGTTGTGACAATGCCCGATCCCGATCCTTATGCTTCGATTTTCGTGAAAACGTACCAGGCGTACGCTATGGCATTGCTGGCGGAGAATTTAGGTTCCGCAACGATCAGCGCCGATGTTTACAAACGGGTGGGCGAAAAATTGAACGACCTCCTCCAGGTCAGGACCTACCCACCCATTCCACCGTCTCTCAGGACTGAATTGACGACTCTGGCGAGTTATTGCGCCCGGGTGGCCAGAGATGATTACCAGTTCACGCTCGACCCAGAGTTGACGGTGAAAGATTCTGACTGGCCGGCTGGATTCAGCGAACCAATCGACATTAAGAGCCTTAATATATCCTTGAACGACGTAACAAGCTACTGTAGCGCTGGCTACGAAGAATTGTCCCGCGGGGAGACCTGGTGTCTTTCTGGCTTCGAGGGTACTCGTTACTGGAAGTTTGGGCATGGTCTTTCGGCAAGTTACGAGTTTAGGGTCAAAAGGCTTACGGTAGCCCGAAGAAACTTGACTTACAGCGTTGCTTGGGACGACCCGGAATGTGAACAGTGCCCGCCGGGAGTCAAGATATACTCAATGGAAAAAGCAATCACTGCGAAAGTGTATCCAGAAGGGCAAGAGGGCAAGGCGAAGTGGCTGTTGCGCTTCTCTCTGAAGCTGAATCCGAAGATCATCGAACCGGAGATGCGAACCGTGCCGCAGCTCTTGCGGGAATACCTGAAATCCCGCCGGTGAATGATCTGATCGCATCAACGATTTTTTTGCCTTGCCTGGAATGTATACGCGATGCCTGACCAATCTCCGAGTGAGAGATTCCAGGAAGAAAAAATTTGGGATGGAAAACTGGGTTGGCCCTGACGCAATGCCCGGGCTTAAATTCGTGGTCTATCTTTGAATCTTTGGGGATCATTTAGTGCTCTGGCCAGACGGATTCCCGGTTGTATCACCGGGAAAGAGGGAGGGATGGATAGGCAAATGAGAGACGAGGTTAAAGCCGGGATTCCTGCAGGGGGGATTCCGGAAGGGCAGGCGGACTTCTACCGGCGCCTGAGGGGCAGGATCCGCGATTGGGCGGAGGGGAAGGGCAAAAACCACAAGTACATCGAGTACATCCTGTTCGCCCCGGACTTGTTTTACCTGCTTTGCAAGCTGATGCTGGAGCCGAAGATCCGGCCCATTGACAAGGCCCTGGTCGGAGCGGGCATAGGCTATTTCGTCTTCCCCTTCGACCTGATCCCGGAAGGGATACTGGGTCCTATGGGTTACCTCGACGATGTCATCCTCGCCGCCTACGCCCTGAGCCGCCTTTTCAACCACAACGATCCGGCGGTCATCATCCAGTATTGGCCTGGGGAAAAGGATATCCTGCAGGTCATCCGGCAGATCCTCAAGATCGCCGGCGTGGCGGTCGAAAAGGGAATGTTCAAGAAGATAAAGGACATCGTCGACAGCACCTTTCCCGACAAGGAGGCATGAGCGGATTCGCAGGGAAGTGCTTCAAATTGGGCAAAACATCTAAACATGCGATCAAGCAAAAGGAGGGGCGGAAATGGCACGAAAAATCAGAAGCGACGCAAAGTTGGAAGCGGTGTTGAAGCGTGCAGGGGTCGACAAAAAGGCACTAACAACACCAACTGGTCGTACTGTCAGGAAGGATGCCAAGGTGGAGACATTGCGCAAACGTTCAAAGTGAGATAATGCGAGTAAACGTTGCACGTAATAGAGGAAGTAATGAGTATCATTAAAATTGCGTTGCAAAAGTTAGTCAATTCCCAGATCGCCCACTATGGCCGGCTCGAGATCGGGGAATTGGATACTTCCAAGAACGTGGTTTCCGGAAATCTCTATTTGGAAGGGGAGGAATCCCCGATTGCTTTCAGTGTCAAGTACCAGTTTGTGACCGTGGAGGGGGAAAGAAGCCTGAAAATCTCCTCCTTCAAGGCCGATCGGGTCTGGTTGACCCGTTTGGCCCAGGATCATCTCCGCAATCATCCGCTCCCCTTAAAGGGAATATGGGTCACCCTGGCGGAAATGCTTCTGTAGATTGTAGCGGGTAGGTTGCCTGTGCCTATCCGGGCGGCCGGGTGAACCCGGTCCCCGAGGTTCCCCAAAAAATATTTAAAATCTTTCTTGCTTTTGGGTTCTGTGGGAAACAGAATGCACGCAGATGGAACCAGATGGATTTAAGGGCTTCAGGGGTTTTAGAAACCGGGAGACGAGCATGAAGAGCAAAGCTCAAAACTGCCTGCTGGTCTGCCAGTTCTGCGGGGAGGTGGGCCGGGCTCCGGCCGGGTTCGGCCCCAGGCGAGGGTTCCTGGGCGGCCTGCTGTCCTGGCTGGGCGGGGGCAGGCCCCGGCAACTGCCCGGGCTTTGCGCCAAGTGCTGGAGCGGGGCGGCGGCCCTGCGCTTCTACCGGGAACTTGCCCAGGTTTCCCGGGATTGGGAGATGCTCGGGGAAAGGGTCGCCGGGCTGGAGACGGCCGCCGGGGGAGAGGGAGAGGCGGCCTCGGGCCTTTCCTCCCTTGCCGCCTGCTGGGCCGAGCTCGAGACCCTGCGTCGCCGGGGAGGACGGATCGCGGTCCCGGTCCATCACTCGCCGGTTTTCTACCTCTTCCGGAAGGCGCCGGCGCGGGAAATGGAGCGGCGCCTGAAGAGGATCGGGAGACGGATGAACCAAAGGCAGAGATGTGGCGGGGATGACCCCGGGAGGGATAGATGAAAAAGTTGGTGATCCTGTTCGCGATTGCCCTGGGAACCGCATTGGTCCCTTCGGCTTCTGCCTGGGATTGGGTTGGGGATGAGGGACCGTTGCCCCAGCCGGAGGTTTTCTGCGCCGGCTACGCCGCCCGGGTGGTCTGGCCGGAGGAAGATTACGGCGATGCCGTTCTGGAGATAGAGAAGTGGCCGGGGGGTCCGGTGCTGCGCCGGGAGTGCGGGCATTTCGGGCAGTTCATCGGCGAGCCGGGGCGGGACGTGACCGGCGACGGCGTCCCCGACCTCGCCTTCCTCGAGTACTCCGGGGGGATGCACTGCTGCAACTCGCTCTGGCTCTACGAACTCGGCGACGAGGTCCGACTCCTGGCCGAGGTCGAGGCGGGGGACGGCTGGATCGAGTTCTCGGACGTGGACGGGGACCTCGTCCCCGAGCTCCTGGTGGGCGACAACACCTTCGCCTACTGGGACTTCTGCTACGCCGACTCCCCCATCCCGGAGATCGTCCTGCGCTGGGACGGGAACGGGTACGTCCACTACTCTGAATGGATGGAGGCCTCCGCGCCCGCCCGTTACGAACTCGAGGACCTGGTCCGCAACGAGCGGGCGGAGGAATTTTGGGCTGCCCGCGTCGCGCAACTGCCCCCCGAGGTGGCGGCGCGGGAGCTGGCCTCCTACGAATACAGGTTTCCTCCCGTTCTACTGGGCAAGATGTTCGAGTTTGTCCACGCCGGGAATCCCGAGGCCGCCCGGGAACTGCTCGAGATCGCCTGGGGCGGGAGCGAGGAGGGGAGGGAAGCATACTACCGGGAGTTCCTGGAGACGGTGCGGAAAGGACGCTTCTGCCCCCCGTATCTCAGGGAGGAGGAGCTGGAAGACGGGGATCCGGCCCCGGATACCCCCGTCGCGGAGGCCGCGGAATGAGCTTTCCCCAGGTAGTAACCGGCGTGGCGGTCTGCCTGGCGGCTACCCACGGACTCGTCTGGCTGGCCAGCTGGGTCGTGGCCGCATTCCGGGTTTTCGTTCTCGGCGACGAGAGCGGGAAGGAGGAGCTTGAGCGGGAGGAACTCCTCCAGTCCCTTCCCCGGATGATGGCCGACCTCCGGAGCCAGCGGGCCGAGATCGAGACCTTGAAAAGCAAGCTGGCGCTACTCGCGGCGCCCGGTGCGAAGGCGTCCGCGGGCAAGCCCCCCCGGCAGGGGCGGGAAATCAGGCTGCTCAAGTGCCGGATCGGATCTGTCTCCGAGCAACTCGAC
>CAZIEA010000006.1:8389-22903 GCA_964538495.1 uncultured bacterium
GGTCCGGGGAGGGTGGGGCGTGAACGGGGAAAAACTGTCGGCGGGTTGCGAGGTCCGGCGTTCCTTCCGGGGCGGTGTGTTCTTTCATACCGGCATCTATGTGGGAAAGGGCCGGGTCGTCCACTTCGGGGAGCGCGGACCGGGCGAACCCCTGCGCGCCCAGCAGGTGGCGGAGTGTTCCCTGGAGGAGTTTTCCCGGGGAGAAAAGGTGCGCGTCGGGCTCCAGCCCCGGAACCCCGCCCACGCCCGGGCGGTGGTCCGCCAGGCTTATGCCCTGCTGCGGAAATCGGACAACGGGTTCGACGGAAAGTACAACCTGGTCCTGCGCAACTGCGAGGACTTCACCCGGCACTGCTCCCGGGTTGGGGCGGAACCCCGGCCGCGAGGAAGGTTCCGCCCGACACAGAGAGCCCGGATTTTGATGGCGCTTGCCGCCTTGCCGGGGGGGCTGGCTGCTCTGGCGGGCGGGCTGGCTGCCGCCCGGACCCTGCGGAAGAGAGCCTGAACTGAGCCGGCTTGGATTGTACACAACCTTAAAGAAGGCATTATGAGTGCGATGTACCTTGCGGATGACGGCGGGAGCCTGATTCCCCGGGCGAGGCTGGCGGCCTTGGCCGCCCTGCCGGCGCTGACCGCGGTTTTTCTGGGCCTGACCTGCATCGTTCCGGGAGCGGCCTGGGCGGACTGGCCCTTCAAGATCTTTCTGGCCGGGACGGTGGGGATCTGGACCAACTACTTCGCCATCAGGATGCTTTTCCGCCCCCGGGAGCGGACCGCCTTCGGGAGGCAGGGCCTGATCCCGGCCCGGCGGGACGACCTGGCCGAGGCCGTGGCCGGAGCGGTGGCGGAGGAACTCCTGGACTCGGAGACCCTCCTCGGCTATGTCGAGAGGGAAGCCCTGGTGGAGAAACTGGCCGAGCAGGGGCTGGCCCGGGCCCGGGCCTGGCTGGCGGAGCCCCGGAACAGGCAGGAGGTCGTGGCCCGCCTGGGCCGCTGGATCCGGGACAAGGGGGCCGAGTGCTTCGACCGGGCGGTCCCGGCCCTGAGCGCTGGCCTGCTGGAAATCCTTAACGAGAGGGTCAGGCCCGAGACGGTCTGGCCCCTGGTCGAGGAGGCATTGAAGCGGGAACTGGCCAAGACGGAAGCCCGCCAGGCCGCCGCCCGCGTCCTCCTCGACCTGGCCGAGCGCAACTCGGGGGCCGTCGCCCGGCTGGTGAACGGGATGCTCGACGACTGGATCCTCAAACAGGAGGGATTGAAGGGCGCAGCCCTGTTGTTTGGAAAGATCTACTTCCGGGTGGACGAGGGGCACGTCCGGAAGGAACTGGTCCGGGCGGTCCGGGACCCCGGTTTCTTCGAGAAACTGCTGGCGATGGTGGAGGAGAACATACCCGTTCTGCTCGGAGTCGGGAACGACCCTGCCTTCAAGGGCCGACTGGCCTCGCTCCTGGAGGGGGAGAAGGGGCGCTTCGAAAACTGGCTCCGGGGGGAGGGGATGGGGCTGGCCCGGGAACGACTGCTCAAGTATCTGGAGTCGGGGGAGTTCTGGTCCTGGCTGGACGAGCGGCTGGCGTCCGCCGTCGCCCGGCTGGAGGTTTACGCGCGGGAGAAGATCTCTTCGCCGGAATTCCGTGCCGCCGCCCGGGAGTGGCTGATCCGCGCCGCCGATTCCATCGAGATCCGCCGGGTCGTGCGGGAGAAGGTCTCCGAATTCGAGCTCGAGCGCCTGGAAGGCCTGGTCCGCAAGGTGAGCGGGGAAAACCTCTGCGGGATCGAGCTTTTCGGGGGGATCCTGGGGATGATCGCCGGGTTGGTCCTGATCAGCCCCCTCTGGGTTGTCATCGTCCCCGCCGCCTTCGGCGCTTTCCTCCTGGCCGAGCGCCTGGCTTCGAGAAAGCCGATCCCGGAAACGAACTGACGAGGGCTGGCTTGCGCCCGATAACCCTTCTCCTGATCCCGGTGCCGGAGTATAATAATAAAAAATATAACCCGTGCGAAGTTGAGCCGGGGCGCGATGACTGCTTCCGAACGGATCACGAAAAAAAACTGCGGGGCCAAGCTCGCCGAACTCCGGGCGAAGCTCGGGGGGATGTCCCGGACGGACCTGGCCACCGTTCTGGGCGTGGCCCGGACCACGATTATGCGCATCGAGGAGGGTCAGACCGAGCCTTCCGACGATTTCCTCAACCGCCTCAAGGCCGTCCAGATCATCGGGGCCGCCCGCTTCCGCTCCCTGAGCGAGGAGGGCAAGGCCAACCTGGTGTCGGCCCTGGCCGAACTGGGGGAGGACGCCGAGGTTCTGGAGTCCGCCGCCCCCGGAAATGTCCCCAAGGATCCCAATACCTCGGGGGTCCTGACCGGGCTGGGGGCCCTGGGCGCCTCGGTCATCGGGATCGCGGCCTTGGGGATCGTCCCCCTCCTGGCCGGCTACGGCGTGGCCAAGGCCCTCAAGTCCGTCCTCAAGGCCAACAACCTCGGCGTGGCCGAGAAGAACGGCTCTTGGCAGGTCCACCACCTCGCCCATCCGTCTGCGCGCAGGAAAAAGTCGTCGAGGTAAAGTGGGGACAATCCCCGTTCCGGCTTGTGCTTGTGAACGTCCGGCGCTTTCCTGCGCTGGCCTTGATGGAATCAACCTGGCCGGAATCCTCAACGGGATTTTTAATGCCACTGAAGTACCGTCTCCTGGCCCGATTTCGGGAAATCCAGGGGCCTCAGGTACATTGGTTGACTCGGGACGGGATCTAACTGAGGGACTTGGCCAGAGCGGTTTGAGAGGGGTATTTCCCGGTATCTGTGGCTTCCTTTAAACCTAAGGCTACGGTCAGGGGATTCCGGTTTGGAGGCGAGAAATGGACAATTCTCAAGGTGGTTGGCTTGTTTTTTTTGAGTCTAGGGGAAAAAGGATGCGGACCATCGAGAACAGATATCGGTCATTATCATCCATTCAACAGGAGTATAAAGAGGGCAAGAAAATAAATCTGCTTGTCGCCCGTATCGGGACCGTAATGTTTTGTTGTGCCTGGGCTTTTCATCCTGATCCCCGCATCCGGGGGCTCCCAGGCCTATTCGGTCTGCTTATGTTTTTTGGGTTTTGGACAGCCTTGTTTGGCTTGGTGATATTCTTTTCATTTTGCCCGAAACGCTATTAAGCAGGGTGTAACCTCACAATTTATTTACTAAATTTCAACTCGCATATCTCTTCGCAAACACCATCTATTCCTGGGAATAGTGTTCCAACCGTAATTCCCATGAGTCTTAAATCATTTATTGCCAGCGATCTTTCCTTCAATGATATATCAAATGCTTGTATAATTTCCCCGTTTGCATATTTTCCCATACCAATTAGAAATTCTTCTATATTGAGCACATTAGTTGACATGGTTATAGCTTGCTGAGCTATCTGTCTTGGATTATTGATAGCAGTAGCTTCGTATATATTCAAAAATTGCAATGGCTCATCAAAAATTAGTTGTTTGGGCACTGGAAATGTTTTTTCCCATAATTCCTTATTAAATATATAAATTCTCACCTTATCGTTTTCTTTATGATCTATAAGTTTCTCGTGGAAAGCAAAAAATGCAGCGATGAACGGTGAAAGCGTCCAATCTAGCATTGGAGTTGGATAGCCGTGATGTTGTACAAGAGTTAAAAACGCTCCTTTCTGGGTAGGATCGTTAAGATTAAAGTAATGTGGAGTGAGACAACTAATGCGTTGATGTAATGCAGGAATATCTTCATCGAGAAATCTATTTATCAAATATCGACCCTTTCTATGGAATTTAGTAGTTAATCCCCACGGCTTGCCTTGTCCTCTAAACATATAACCTAATGCATAATCTGCCGATATCTTTTTCTTAAATTCTGCCCAGGACAGTTCATGGCCTTTAATGCTTGATAGTTTAGGTATTACTGCTTGTAGTAGGTTATCTCCAATTAGCTTAATTCCACCTGTTATTTCAATGCACAGTGAAAGGCCCTCTGGGCGTATGTTAAATGATAGCTTGCCATTCTTTGAATATGATTTTGCAAATAAAGGATAATATTCAAGATCTATATTTATGTTCTTATGTTCAGGACCAGAATTTCTTGATGAAAAATTGAGGATTATAATTGGACCGCCAAATTTTGCGCTACGTGCTGATGCAGAACCAATAAGGTTTTGCTTAATTTTTTCGATACTAACGGTTATCCACCCGTTTTCATCGCCATGATATTCGCCTGACCATTGACCATTCAATTTCCATTCTCCTTATGACAGCGGTCACGTAAAACCAGCCAGTAAAGAACGGGTCAAAACCAGCCACTTTGAAGCCCCTGTGAAGGGGGTAGAATCCCTCCTCAACCGAGGAGGGGCTACCCATGGGGAATCATATCAAAGTGGCTGTAAGAAGTTCAATCTTAACGCTCTACGAGCGCGGCTGGTCCCGGAGGAAAATAGCCAGGGAACTGGGCATTGACCGGGAAACAGTCGGTCGACACCTGCGGATCTGGCAGGAAGGTTCAAAACCAGCCAACCCGACCGCCGGGAATTTTGCGATTTCCGGTTCAAAAGGGCCCAACCCGAATGGAGGTTCCGCTCAAGCAAGCCGAGTGTGCCAGCGTCTGAGCATCTAACTCACTAATTCTCCTTTGAAAGCTTTGTCGAGAATGGAGGGGATAAGAGCGTTGAGTTTCAAAGCGATTTGTTGCTGAAGTTGCTTTAATGCTTCGACTTTCTCGCTAAGCATATCCAAGTATTTGGCTATGTTTCGTTGTTCTTTTATCGGTGGGCACGGAACGACTAGTGCTTTAATTTCCCGAAGAACTAAGTGACGGATCATATCCCCCCTGGAACGTTCATGTATGCGTTCTTGCAGATATGGTGATCGGAGAGCCCAAACTAAAAATTCACCATCTATTCGGGCTCGTTTGGGTTTGATAAGCGCGACGCTAACAAAAAAGCTAAATTCTTTATCTGTATCGATATAGCATGGGATGCCAATTGTTCCATCCTTAGAGATCATAACATCTCCATATTCAGCTTTAGCTCTCCGACAATAGGCTTCATGGGCCTCTTCTGTTATGCATTTATAGTTCTCAAACTTTATTCGACCGGATGTGATATTTTGAACTGTAATAAATGGAATGCCTTCATCAACATAAATTGGCGTTTTATGCGGCCCATCGGCAACATCAATTGATAGGTTTTCAATAGTATCAAACTCGACTAAATTAAGGTTTCCAATTTTTCCCTGGTAATAATTACCAAATAGCTCATTTAGATGAGCAGCTGATAATGCCTCTGACCCCTGGATTGCTTGGTATTGTGAGGCACATGCTTCCTCAATTTCGGTGGAGAGATTTTCGATCTTTGCCACAATCCGGCGTTGCTCGGGAAGGGATGGGAGTGGAACCGGAATAGGTAGAAATCTCTTAGCTTTAAGTTCGGTCTTTATCCCTCCTGGAAGATGCTGTTTAAGAATCTCACGGAATGTCTCGCTCCGGAGAAACCACCACAAATACCGGGTGTCCACCTTGTCTTTATTTGGAATATATGATGCGTAGTGAATAGTAGCCGCTATCGGGGCGCCTTTTTCATGGTCATAAACAGCAATTGCTCCTTTCGCCGCATTGATACCGGACACAACCAAATCACCGGGTCGGATAAGGATCATCCCGGTTTTGGTGGAAGTATCGTTGCGGAGCTCTATCCGGCCATCATTAAAGCCGATTTTGGAAATGATCGGGATTTCGCCAAGCAGCATTTCTTCCGTTGGCGGGGTTTCACACCTTTCCGTCAATACATTCCCCAACAGAACTTTCGACCATTTCGCCGTCATGCCTTTTCTCTCAGGGCATCCTTGATTTCCCGCACTATCTCGGCAATCCGCTCTTCCTTTCGAAGGATATCCTCGACCAACTGCTCGGGCGGCAAATGCTCGAGGGTATCAGCCGCGTTGGGATTTTTGAGGTCGAGGTTGACGGAAACGAGCGCGCCCGCCTGATCGTATTTCAGAACGTCTTGCGCCGACACTTTCCAGGCGTGATCATTGGCTTCGCGTTTACTCCACCACTTCAGAACCGGCTCGAACTCCGAGTACTGGATCGGCTTGGTCTTGGAGTAATTTTTGCGGCCTTCGGGTAGCGGCAGTTCGTAGTACCAGATATCTTTTGTCGGACCGGAACGGTCGAAGAACAGGAGATTGGTCGGGATACCCGTGTAGGGCGCGAAGACGCCGTTGGGCAAACGGACGACGGTGTGGAGGTTGAAGTCTTTCAGCAACTCCTCCTTGATTCGGGCGCAAACTCCGTCCCCGAAGAGAACGCCGTTGGGAACGACCACGGCCGCCCGGCCGCCGTGAGCGCTGCCGGGGCCGGGCCGGAGCAGCTTGCGCATGATCAGTTGCAGAAACAAGAGGGCGGTCTCCGCGGTCTGCTTGTCCTGGGGGAAGTTGCCGAGAATGCCGCGTTCCTCCTCCCCGCCGAAGGGGGGATTGGTCAGGATAGCGTCCACCCGATCCTTGTCTCCGATTTCCCGGAGAGGAACGCGGAGACTGTTGCCGGGATCAATCCGGGGATACTCCAGACCGTGGAGGAGGAGGTTCATCTGGGCGAGCAGGTAAGGCAGGGGCTTGGCTTCTCCCCCGAGAATACTCTTTTCCTGGAGGATCTTCCGATCCTGGACGGTCTTGCCCTGGTTCTCCAGTTTTCGGAAAGCTTCGACCAGAAAGCCGCCGGTCCCGCAGGCCGGATCGTAAACGGTCTCGCCGAGCCGGGGATTTATCGTTTCGACCATGAAGCGGACCACCGGACGGGGAGTATAGAACTCTCCCGAGTCGCCGGCGCTGTCGCGCATTTCTTTCAGCAGCGATTCGTAAAGGTGGCTGAGGGTGTGGATCTCCTCGGTGGAGTTGAAGTGGATATCGTTGATTTTGGAGATCACGTCCCGCAGAAGATAGCCGTTGATCATCCGGTTAACCGACCCGCGGAAGACGGTGGCGATCACGTCGCGCCGGTCGCCGCCGTCGTCGCCCCGCAGTCCGCGCAGGTAGGCAAAGAGCCCCGGCCCCCGCCGGCCGTCCGGGAGGACCGCTTCTTCATTGTTGATGAACGAGATGAGATCGTCGCCGGTGATTCCCTCTTCGTTCGCGGCCCAGTCCCGCCAGCGATAAGGTTTTTCGAGCGCCGGGCGGAAACGCCGGTTCTTGAGCTTGGCTTCTCCCTCGCGCAGGAGCTCCATATCGTCGAGAAATTTCAGGAACATGATCCAGGTGAGCATCGGAAGACGGTCCATGTCCCCGTTCAAACCCTTGTCTTTGCGCATGATGTCCCGGGCCGACTTGATCAGGCGGCTGAGCTGCTGGACCGTGGTCTCGGGCTGTTTTTCCTTCTTTTTAGCCATAAGTAACTCCTCTTGAACTTAGGATGCTTTAATCTTGGAAAAGCGTCCGCCAGTAGTTTTTTACTCGCTCAAAAGCTTCGTTAACGGATGAAACCGGCAGCTCGAAATCGCTGGCGAGCTTTTCGTATACCTGTCCCCATTCCGCGGGCGGCTCCGCCAAATCTTTCGGGACGGGATGAGACTTCCTGCGCTCGAATGTCGCCCGGACTGCTCGCGCCACGGCCGCCGCCTCGGGCAAGCCGTAGTCGATGAGGAGAACAAGGTCCGCCAGGTCCCGAACGCGAGAACTGGGGGTTTCTCCGCGCGGCATAGTTAAGGAATGTATCTTCTCCGCAAATTGTTGTTCCCTGGGGATGAGGGCCGCCCGGGCGGGGGCTATCCCGGCAAAGCTTAAAAGCTCATGTCCTTTCCGCCACTCGGGCCGGCCGATAACTTCATCTCCCAAGCCGACGTCCAGATGAAAGCCGGTAAATTTCCGGCCGGCGACGCGGGCCTCAACCGGCAGGCGGGCGCCTCCCGCCGGAGCGTTATCCAGGTCGAGGATTTTCTCGCCGATGAAAAACTGGAAGAAATCCCCCAAGTCTTGTGCGGCTTTTTCCTGGAGTCGTTCCCGGATAAATTCCATATCGCCCAAATTTTTATCGGCCACGATGGTCGAGTGGGGAATCGAGATATCTATATCTTTGGTCGATCGGGCTACTCCGCTCAGCCACAACTCCAGGGCATATCCCCCCTTGAGCAACCAACGGGGATTATCGTCGTCGAATAAACGGGCCAACAACCGCTCAAAGGCAACCTGTTTATAAAGCCGGCTCAGTTCTATCCCCCGGTCTCTCGAATGTTGCTTCAGCCGCTCCCCAAGGGCCTGCCGGAAAGCTTCTTGAGTGGCGTAGATCCGGGGATCAGGCATTAGGGTTTCTCCCGATTTCTATCGCCCGAATCGTCGCCTCGATCCGTTTTCGCGTTGCGGGATCCGTATCCGAAGAGAGAAGTTGGCTTTTCCTCACCAGCCCCTTAGCCAGAGCATCACGAAGGACGCTTTCCATAATCTCCGGACTAGCCCGGTCCTCGGCAATATCCTGAATGGACCGCAGCGGCGTGGTGAGTAAAAAACCCGGCCGGCTTTCCATCTCATCAGGTTTCAGGACGGCTTTGTGAATAACGCATCCGCCGGGGATACTTTTTCTGAAGCCGGGGGGGACGGTAAGATGGGTTTTGGACGGCATGAGATCGCCCAACTCGTGGAGAGAGAGCGCCGTCTCATGCGATATTATTCCCTGTGGCTCTCCCTTTTTGTTTCGGCTCCAGAGAGACCACCTGATCAGATCTTCATGGGGAGAATCCGGATAGTTACGGAGCCGAAATACGCCCCGATCGATCTGGAGCCAGTTACCCCGCTCCCGGTGGTAATGCTGTTGGCGGTAGGAATACCCCGTCTGCTTTGCCTGGGCGGCAGTAAAGTAGCCCCCCTGGGTCTGGGCTACTTCAGCAAGCTTTCTCTCATTTTCTTTTGGATTTCTGCTCATTTCCGCATAAACCTTACATTAAATGTAAGGTTTACGCGAACAGAGTCAAGGAGAAAAGCAAAATACTTACAATCATTGTAAGTATTTTGCAATCGGCTAAGCAGTGTACAAAAGACGTTGGAGGTCAGCCAGGGCAGTACGGAGGGGCTCAGCCCCGCCGAAAAGCTTGGAAATCTCCAGGACATTTCCGTGCGCGGAGATGGGCGGGACCTGGAGGATATCGGGGATTTCAAACTGAGCGAGTCCGAACTGGGCGTACTTTTCCAGGATTTCGTCCAGGATTTCCTTCGCCTCGGGCTGGAAATAATCCCAGAAGTCGACCTTCTCCTTGCGTAGCCGCTCGGCCCGCTCCCGCCGGGTCCTTAACGGGGCGCTGAAGGCCACGTGGCAGATCAGGTCAAACGGGTCGGCGTCAGGCTGGTTGGCGGCCTCGGCCAATTGCTCGAAGGTAATGCCGCGGGATTCCAGTTCCGCCAAGACCAGGGCGCGTTGTTCCGCGTCCTCCCATTTCGACCGGAGGACGGCCGCCGAAGGATACATCGATCGTATCTTCTCGGCGGTAAAATCGGTGTATTTGACCACCTTTAATTTCTTTCCCGACGAGTCGAGTTCGTAGACCACGTGCGCCGCGATTTCAACCCATCCCCCGTCGACGTAATACTTCCGGGGCGCTCCTTCGGAATCGTCGGCGATAGCGGGCGCTTTTTCCGTATCAAACTCGTCCGTGGAATCCTTGATTTCGGTCTCGATGCTTTTCCCTTCCTCATCTATCTGCTCTTCCTTTAGGCTCACCGGATCCCCGTCGAACTCGGAATCGGCAAAGAGGCGGGTGGCGCTCCCCGTGTAGTCGAGGATAGTGAAGAAATATTTTCCGTAATCGTCGCGGACCCGGGTTCCCCGGCCGATGATCTGCTTGAACTCCGTCATACTGTTGACGACGCGGGCCAGGGCCACGTTTTTACAGGTAGGAATATCAACCCCGGTAGTCAGCAGCTTGGAAGTGGTCACGATCACCGGGGTGGTTGCCTCCAACTCCTGAAAACGGCTGAGATATCCCCGGCCGATATCCCCTTCGTCCGAAACGACCCGGCAGACATAATCGTAGTGGTCCTTGACCAAGTCGTTGTTCAAGTTACTTAAGGCGGCGCGCATCGCTTCGGCGTGCTCTTGGTCGACGCAGAAAACGATGGTCTTGGAAAACCTATCCGTCCTTTTCAGGAAATCGGAGAGGTGACGGGCGATGGCTTCGGTTCGGGCCTGGAGGGAAATGGCCTGTTCGAAGTCTTTCGTTCCGTATTCTCCATCGGGTATCTCCCGGTCGTATCGGTCTTTTTGCCCCTTTCCCGGACGCCAGCCGGTCGCATCCACGGTCGTTACGACCCGATGAACGCGATAGGGCGCCAGAAAACCGTCATTGATACCCTGGCGCAGGCTGTAGGTATAAATCGGGCTGCCGAAATAACCGTAGGTGTCTCGGTTATCCTCGTAAAGCGGGGTCGCCGTCATGCCCAGTTGGTAGGCCGGCTCGAAGTATTCCAGAATTTCCCGCCAGTTACTGTCGTCCCGAGCGCTGCCCCGGTGGCACTCATCGACAATGATAAGATCGAAAAAGTCCGGTTTATAATCCCGGAATAAGCCGGGTCTCTGGTCATCCTTAGCGATTGCCTGATAGGTAGCGAAGTATAGCTCCCGGCCCTTGACCGCCTCCCCCTGGATCTTCCAGCGGGCGTCTGCGAAGGGCGTGAAGATCTTGTCCTTGGGCTCGTCGACCAGGATTGACCTGTCCGCGAGGTACAGGATGCGAGGCTTGCGGTGTTCGCCGGTCCGATTCCAGCGGGTATTCCACAGTTTCCAGCAGATATGAAAAGCCACCAGCGTCTTCCCCGTTCCGGTGGCCATCGTCAGCAGAACTCTTCGTTTGCCCTGGACGATCGCTTGAACGGTTCGATTGATCGCGATGGTTTGATAATAACGTAACGGCTTGCCGGAGACCGGATAGGACGGAGTGAGCAGGTGGGTTTCTGCCTCTGCCGGTATTTCTTCATGCTTCCGGATCCGTTGCCAGAGTTCTTCCGGAGGCGGAAAAGAAGAGAGTTCGGTTTCTTGGCCGGTTATGAAGTTATGTTCGATTATTCCATGGCCGTTGGTCGAATAAGCGAAATTAAGGCCCAGGATTACGGCGTATTCTTTTGCTTGTTGAAGACCGTCGGCAGGCTGCTTATAGGCGGCTTTTGCTTCGACTATGGCGATGGGAAAGTCGGGGCGATATTTCAGGATATAATCGGCCCGTTTCTGTTCCGCCCTTTTTATCCGCGGGCCGACGATTATCCGTCCGTCGGTAAAAGTCTTCTGTTCGTTGATCTGATCGTCAGACCAGCCGGCGCCATAAAGCTTGGGCAGAATATACTTTCTACAAGTATCGGCTTCCGTGATCACGATCTGCAACCTCAAGCAGCAAACTGAAAATTTACTGTTAGCCGTTACGGTTGATAAAATAAGATTAATTAGGCATGTGGGTTTTAGCAAAAGAAAAAACCGAGAACCCACAGAGAGGCTGAACCTCGATCAGGTGACCTGGGTCGAAAAAGCCAACTAGGCTTGCCCGCGGGATTATCTTGAGCGGCCTGCCCCTGCCCGCAAAAATCGTTGGGCCCCGGGTGGAGATGGGGTATAACTCCCCTGCCTGGAGAGGTGGCAGAGTGGTCGAATGCGGCGGATTGCTAATCCGTTGTACCGGGTTTACCGGTACCCAGGGTTCGAATCCCTGCCTCTCCGTGAGGCCGCCGGGAGGCGGCCCGAGGTAAAAACCGGTTACTATTTGGTTACCGCGGAAGGGGCTTCGCCCGGGGCTCGCCCCCAAGGAGGCAAGAACATGAAAAGAACGATTCTGGCGGCCGCTGCGGCCTGCCTGCTCTGGGCGGCCTTCGCGCCCGGAGCCCGGCCGGAAGGTGACTGCCCCGGGAGCAGCGCCCTGGCGGAGATGACCTCCGACAACGCCACCTTCAAGGCGGCCCAGCCCTTCGACCTGTCCCGGATCAAGTCGGCGGGCGCCCTGCTGAAGAAGAACGGGACCCAGCTCGGGGTCTACCTTTCCAACGGGGAATTCAGCGTCGAGCAGATGGCCAGCAGTTTCGTCGTGCCGATCAAGGAAAACGGCGTCTTCATCGCGGCGATCAACTTCTCCAACGGGCCGAATCCGATCGCGCCCGGGGTTTACAGTCCGACCGCGGGCTTCGGGAAGCCCTTTTGGGCCACGGCCGAGGTCAAGGTGGCCAGGGAGGAGAAGGGGGCCATCGTCTCGCTGGGGGTGCGCGAGGGGACGGCCGAGATCGTCAGGATAACCGAGAACAGCGTCTGCGGGAGATTCGCTCTCCGGCTCCTGAAGAGAGACGGACAGGTGTCCGGCGCGATCTCCGGGGAGTTCAACGTGCCGCTGGAGATCTCCCCCCGGTAGAGGACCGGAGCCGGGATTTTTCCCCGGCCCGGGTTCCCCCGGGACCAGGAAAAAGCGCCGTGTCCGGCCGGCGCGAGCAAAAACCCCGGGCGACCGTAGCTCAATCGGGTAGAGCGTCTGCCCGCGGAGGGGGCGATGAGCGAGAAAACACCGGCTCTGGCGGCCCTGCTCGGGGCGCTGCTTATGGCGCTCTGTTTCCTGGGGAACTACCGCCTGGCCTTGCGCGCGCAGGAGCCGGGCTTGTGGACTTCTTCGGGCCTGGCCCTGGGGTACCTGATCGCGGCGGTTCTTCTGGTTCTGGCCCTGGGGGCCGGGTTCTGGCGGTCGCTCAAGTCCCGGAGAGTGAGTTTTTTCTCCGGATTCGCCCTGGCGCTCTCGCTCCTGGGGCTGGCTTCCCTGGGCCTGATGCTCTGGCTGGCCATGGCGGTCTAGCGGGATTCGCAACCTCCTTACCACAGAGAGCACAGAGGGAAACCAGAGGACACAGAGAAGTTCTTTTCTTACCATGAAGAACATGAAGAGCATGAAGTTTTAATCTGTGAAATCTGTGGACGAATCAGTTTTTGGCGTCTTTGCGTCTCTGCGTGATGCTTTGCGCGCCCGATCCCGATAGCGATCCCGATAGCGAACGCTACATGATCTACATGTCCTACATGGTTGAAAAGGCGTCGGTTCCTTCAGCCTTCAGCCTGCTTTTAGCGCCAAACCTCATCCCCCACACCTCACACCGAGTACGAGTACGAAAGTAATCTGTGTAAATCTGTGAAATCTGTGGACAGACTTTAAGCTGCGGGAATCTGCGGAATCTTAGTTTAGATTCGAGTGGATTTGCGAGATTCGTGGTTAAACGCGGGTAAAATCTCAGTTTCGGCTTGGCGGGAAGGGGAGGATAGAGTATAAAGCCCCGTTCGAGTTGCGTTAGGGAGAGGTGCGAGAGCGGTCGAATCGGCGCGACTGGAAATCGCGTGTGCCCCAAAAGGGTACCCAGGGTTCGAATCCCTGCCTCTCCGTGAAGCCGCCGCAAGGCGGCTTTACCGTTCCGCCGTCCAGCGACTTTACGGACGGCGAGGCCAAAGCCGCGGCGGGGGGGAATTGCGCCTCACGCCGGGGGCGGGATCAGGGGGTTTTCCGGAGATTCCGGAAGAAGTCCTGCAGGAGGGCACGGCACTCCTCGGCCCGGACCCCGCCGGTCACCGGCACCGCCGAACCCAACCCGGGATGGCGGAGCAGGTCGAGCACGCTTCCCGCCGCCCCGTCCAGGGGGGCCTCGGCGCCGAAGACCACCCGGGAGACCCGGCTTTTCAGGATTGCGCCCGCGCACATCGGGCAGGGCTCCTTGGTGGCGTAAAGGACCGCGCCGTCCAGGCGCCAGTCCCCCACGGCGGCGGCGGCCTGGGTGAGGGCGATCATCTCGGCGTGGGCGGTGGCGTCCTTGAGGAGTTCCACCTGGTTGTGGGCGCGCCCGATCAGCTTGTTTTTCAGCACGACCACGCAACCGATGGGGACGTCGCCGGCCTCAGCGGCGCGGGCGGCCTCGCTCAAGGCGATGCCCATGTAGCCGTCGTCGTCGGCGGGCGGGATGGGGATCGGCACAAAAGACTCTCCCGGAAACCCCGCCCCGGCGGCGGGGGATAAGCGTGCCTGCAGGGATTCGAACCCCGAACCTTCTGATCCGTAGTCAGATGCTCTATCCAGTTGAGCTACAGGCACCCGGAGACGCCAGGAACCGCGCGCCGTTTAAGCTTGGGAAAAACTTATAATCCCCCCGGGAAGGCGAGTAAAGGGAAAAAACTCCTGCGCCGGGCTGAAGCCCCGCGCCACGACAAGGGGGATCAGGAGGAATAGAGGGGAAGGAGGAAGAGGAGGACGACGGCGAGGTCGGCGAGGAAGAAGAGGATAACCAGCGCCGCCGCGGCCGTTTCCCGCCCCCGCCGGGGGAACCAGGCGCTCAGGCCCCAAGTGAAGAGGATGCCCCAGGGGGCGAGCCCCACCAGGAGGTGGCGGCCCTGGGGGATGCCCCGGGGCCCCAGCCCCCGGGAGAGGTAGAAGCCGAGCAGGACCAGGACCGCCCCGCCGGCCAGGACGGCCCAGGCCCGCCGCCTCCCCGCCGCCTGCCCGTCCCGGGCCCGTCCCAGGCTTGCCAGCAACGGGAC
>CAZIEA010000006.1:22913-34087 GCA_964538495.1 uncultured bacterium
GACCCACATTGTGCGGAAACAGGGTCCGGCCAGGGCCGCCAGGGAAACCGCCGCGAAGATCCCGTAAGCCCAGGCGGGGAGGGGGAAGGCGGCCCAACCCGCCTTGAAGAAGAAGGAGACGAAGAGTTCCCGGTGGAACCAAGGGTAGTAGCGCCAGGAGCCGTAGGTTTTTCCCGAGAAAAAGGCGGCGGCGGTCCGGGTGGTTTCCGCTGCCCGGGAGAGAAAATCCGCCGTTCCCTGGGGATGCCGCCAGGTCAGCCCGGCTGCCAGGGCCCCTCCGAGCAGGAGAGCGGCGCCCGAGACGCCCAGGAAACGTCGCCGGCCCGGGGCGCCCGCCGGGCCCGGGACCCGGGCGGCGAGGGCGAGGCTGAGGGGGATGAGCGGGAGGAGGAAAAGCCCCTTGGGAGAAACGGCGGCGGCCGCGGCGGCCGACAGGACGATTCCGCCGGCGCGGGGAAGGGAGAGCCCGAGAAACTGCATTCGGACGGCGGCTAGGAAAAAGGCGGCGGCGGCGGCGTCAAGCACGGGTTCGTAACTGACCGAAACCCCGATCAGGAGCGCCTGGGGAAGCAGGACGGCCGCGGAAGCCGCGGCGGCCGGGAAAAAGCGGCTCTCCGGGAAAATCCGGCGGGCGGCCAGGTAAATGAAGATCCCGCCGAGAAGGTGCCAGCAGAGGGAAAAGGCCCGCAGGAGATAGAGGGCCGGGCCCGGTCCGGACGGGGAAAAAAGACGGAGCAAAAAGGCGCCGGCCAGATAGTAAGCCGGCGGTCTCTTGCCGGCCTGGGCGGCGGCCCCGGCCAGCCGGAGAAAGGGAATGTCGGCGAAACTCGCCGTCCGGGTCCCGGGGAGCGGGACTCCGATCCGGGCCCAGGAGCCGTGTTCGCTCATAGAACGGATGATCTCTTTCTCGGAGCCGTCTCGGCCGGCGGCCCGCAGGCAATGCTCGAGGTGGGCGGGCTCGTCGGGAAGGTCCCAGGGAGGGACCGTCACGAGAAAAAGAATCCCGGCGCCGGCGCAAGCCAGGAAAAACAGCCAGGGGACCGGGGACGCGAACGGCTTGTTCATGTCCCCGGTTCCCTCGGCGGTTCAAATTCCGGTTCAGGGAATGCTGTAGGTATAGAGGTAGGTGGCGAAAGGCCCCGCTTCCACATTGAGGGTCAGGCCCTGGGCGCTGGAAGTGCTTCCGGCCACCGATCGCCAGAGGTAGAGTTCGATCTCATCCCCGACCTCGATCCCGCTGAGGTCATAGCTGACCGGGGAATAGGTAGCGCCGGCCTGGCTGTAGACGCCGCTGTCGGCCACCCCGTTGAGGTAGATCTGCGCGTAAGCGGTGGCCGCGTCGGCGCTCCCGCCCAGGAAGAACTTGACCCGGACGCCCCCGGGCTGGCCGACGGCGAAGGCGGCCACCTTCTTGGCCGAGGTGTCCGAGCTGTAGAGCTGGCCCGGGCAGGCCGCCACCGGGACATCCCCGGGGGCGAAGCGGCCGACGATGGCGCCGTCCACCTCGAGCTCGTAGTCCGGCTCCGCCACGCCGATCCCGACCAGGACGTCGGCCGTGACCTGGCCGGTGCCGTCGGTCCAGCTGCTGGTGCCGGGGATCCCCTGGATTCCCTGGGGCCCCTGCTCGCCTTGAATGCCCTGCTCGCCCTGGGGCCCCTGTTCGCCCTGCGGGCCTTGGTCGCCTTGAAGGCCTTGAATACCCTGGAGCCCCTGTTCGCCTTGCGGACCTTGGTCGCCTTGAAGGCCTTGAATACCCTGGGGCCCTTGTTCGCCTTGCGGACCTTGGTCGCCTTGAATACCCTGAGGCCCCTGTTCGCCTTGCAGGCCTTGGTCGCCTTGAATTCCTTGAATACCCTGGAGCCCTTGTTCGCCTTGCGGGCCTTGTTCGCCCTGGGGACCCTGGACGCCCTGTTCCCCCTGCGGCCCCTGCTCGCCTTGAATTCCCTGGTCGCCCTGGGGGCCTTGTTCGCCTTGCGGTCCGCGGAAGGGGATGGGATCCGACCAGCCGATAATCCCTTCCCGGATATAAAGATCGCCGGTGTCGGTGGCCAGGAAGGAGAAACCCTCCGGCTCGCCGTCGTAAATAGATCTTTCCGCCAGGAGCCCGACGGCATCGACGCTGAAGTTGGTGCCGTCCTGGCCGGGAATACCCTGGGGCCCTTGTTCGCCCTGAAGCCCCTGCGCCCCTTCCGGACCTTCAGGTCCGGCCGGTCCCTGGTCGCCCTGGGGGCCCGGGATTCCCTGCTCGCCCTGGGGGCCCGGGATTCCCTGGTCGCCCTGGGTGCCCGGGATTCCCTGGTCGCCTTGGGGCCCCGCCGGGCCCTGGACTCCCTGAGGCCCTTCGGCCCCGCGGGCGGGATCGGGGGCGATGGAAACATCGCCGGTGAGCCCGTAGTAAAAGGAAGTCACGCCCCGCACGATCCACTTGCCCAGCGAGTTGCGGAAGACGGCGATGTCGCTGGTCCCGTCTCCGTCGAAGTCGCCCGGGGAAGGGGTGTCGGTGGAAGTGCCGTAGGTAACCCGGGTAAGGCCGCGGATGAACCACCTGCCGGTGGCGGGGCGATAAACGGCCAGATCGGGGGTTCCGTCGCCGTCGAAATCGGCGCCTTGGACGGTTCCGGCCAGGGCCAGGACCGCGGCCGCGAACAGGACGAGGATCTTCACTTTTTCACCTCCCGGTTAGAAAGCCAGATATCTCAATTATACCCGCCCTGTTTCTCTCGCGCAATGGGGGAAGGACAGGCCGAAGGCCCCGCCGCCGCATTCACATGTAGACATGTAGGGCATGTAGATAAATTCGAATGACGAAACTCGAAATTCGAAACCGCCCAAAACCGGCATCACGCAAAGACGCAAAGACGCCAAGAAAACCTACCTGAACAGGAAAAAGGTGATAATCCGGCGGGGATTTTGCTAAAGTGCCTCTGTTCGCGCTAGGCGGGGAGCCAGCGGTGCCCTGATCCTCCCGGTTTCCGGGGGGTGACCTGCAATCCGCTTGAGCAGGGCTGAATTCCCGCCCCAGGGGCCCCTTCCGGGGCCGGTCGAGCCGTTCGCGACGCGTCGAGGGCCGGGTCCCGGGCGCGGCGGCGCCGCCAACTCCGTCAGATCCGGAAGGAAGCAGCGGTAAGCGGCAAACCGTCGAGGTCCGGATCACCCCGGCCTGAGCGGGACGGCGGCGAGGCCGGAAACGGAAACCTCGAAGGCGGGTGCGCGAACACGGAGAAATCGGTATTTCGCTCAAAGAGGGAAAAATGCCCTACCTGGCTCTGGCAAGGAAATGGCGGCCCCAGCAGTTCGACGAGGTGCTGGGGCAGGAGCACATCTCCCGGACCCTCCTCAACGCCATCGCCAAGGAAAGAATCGCTCACGCCTATCTTTTCGCCGGTCCTCGCGGGATCGGCAAGACCACCCTGGCCCGGATTCTGGCCAAGGCTCTCAACTGCCTCCAGAGTCCCGGCCCGACCCCGCGCCCTTGCGACGCGTGTTCTTCCTGTAAGGACATCATGGCCGGAGTGAGCCTGGACGTGCTCGAGATCGACGGCGCCTCCAACCGGGGCATCGACGCCATCCGGGAACTGCGGGAAACCGTGAAGTATGCCCCTTCCTCCTCCCGTTTCAAGATTTACATTATCGATGAAGTCCACATGCTCACCGCCGAAGCCTTCAACGCCTTGCTCAAGACTCTGGAAGAACCTCCGGCTCACGTAAAATTTTTCTTCGCCACCACCGATCCCCACAAGCTCCCGGCCACCATCCTGAGCCGCTGCCAGCGCTTCGACCTGAAAAAAATTCCCCTGAACCTGCTCGAGGAGAGGCTTCAGGCCATCCTGAAGACGGAGGGGGCCACCGCGGAGGAGGGGGCGCTTAAGCTGGTGGCCGAGGCCGCCGACGGCGGGATGCGCGACGCCGAGAGTATTCTCGACCAGCTCCTGGTTTATTGCGGGGAGAAAATCACCGTCTCCGAGACCGTGAACCTGCTCGGCCTGGTCCCCGGGGAAGTCCTCCACGAAGTGGCCGGGGCTTTGGCGGGGGGTGACGCCGCCAAGGTTCTGGAGCTGCTGGGGGAAGTCTTCAACCGGGGGTGGGAAGCCCCCCGCTTCATCGGGGCGCTGCTGGGCTTTTTCCGCGACCTGTTGGTGGTCAAGGCCGCGGGCCCCGAGGCCTGCCTGCTTACGATCGAAAGTTCCCGGGCCGCCGAGGCCGCGGCCCTGGCCGGTAAATTCTCCTACCCGCAACTGGACTACGTGATCGAGGAATTGATCCGCCTGGAGCGGGAGATCAAATTTTCCTTGAGCCCCCGCGCCACCCTGGAAATGACCCTGGTCAAGCTGGCCCGCCGCCCGGGCCGGATTCACATCGGGGACCTGATCGAACGCTTGGCGGCCCTGGAGAAGGGTTGTCCCGCGCCGGCGCCGGCGGCGGCGGAAGCCCGCTCCGAAACCGGCTCTCCCGTCCTCGCCCCGGAGACGGGCCCGGCCGGAAGCTGGGAGGAATCCTGGGGGGAATTCATCGAGGCGCTGGGGCGGGCCCGGCCCGTCCTGAAAACCCACATTTCCCTGGGCCGTCCCGCCGCGCCCCGGGGGGGGGTGGTCGAGGTCTTTTTCGAGGAGACCCACGGGTTTTACCGGGAGGCCCTGGAAAACCCTCGGAACAAGGCTTTCATGGAGAATCTGCTGGAAGGCAAGCTGGGGGCAAAAACGAGCCTGAAGTTCACGCTGCAGGCCCGCCCGATCCTGGCGCCCGCTGCCGGGGGCAAGGCCGTTCCGGCCCCGGAGAAAGCCGAGCCCGGCTATAATCCCCGGCAGGATCCCAAGGTCCTGGCGGTGATCGACCGGTTCGAGGGCACGGTAATCGGCGTGGACAAGGGGAAAACCAGGCTGAAGGAACCGACGCCGCATTCACATGTAGACATGTAGGGCATGTAGAAAGACAAATTCGAAATTAGAAGCTCGAAATTCGAAACCGCCCAAAACCGGCATCACGCAAAGGCGCAGAGACGCAAAGACGCAAAATTTGGGTTTGTTTTTCTGGCTCTATGCTCTATGCCCTATGCTCTATGCTGGAACGTCCACAGATTACACAGATTAAAACTTCATGCCCTTCATGTCCTTCATGGTGGAAAAACCAGGCTGAAGGCTGAAGACTGAAGGCTGAAGGCAACGACGCGCCTATTAACCGCGAATCTCGCGAATCCACACAAATCAAGGCGACGGATTACGGATCACTGATCACTGATTACGGATCACGGCCGAGGGATTCAAGACGGGAGGAGGAAAATGGCGGGTTTCGGAAAAATGCTCAAGCAGGCCCAGCAGATGCAGCAGCAGCTCCTGGAAATCCAGGGCCGCCTGGAAAAAATGGAGGTGGAAGGGAGCGCGGGGGGAGGGATGGTGAAGGCGAGAATGAACGGGAAAAAAGATCTGCTCGGGATCTCGATCAGCCCGGATTCAGTGGATCCCGCCGACCTCGGGATGCTCGAAGACTTGGTTCTGGCCGCGGTCCGGCAGGCTTCCGCGGCTGTTGACGCCGCGTCCCAGGATCAGCTTGGCGGCTTGGCGGGAGGCCTGGGCGTGCCCGGGCTGGGGATCTAGGGGGGCATCCGTGGCCGGGTACCCTCCCCAGATGCAGGAACTGCTCGAGGCGCTGATCCGTCTGCCCGGGATCGGGCTTCGAAGCGCCCAGAGGATCGCCTTTCACCTTCTGCGTCGCCCGGTCTCCGAGACTTCCCGGCTGGCCCGCTCCCTGGAAGAGATGAAGGCCAACATCCGGTTCTGCGTTTCCTGCGGGAACCTGACCAACCGCTCTGCATGTCAAATCTGCGACGACCCGGGCCGGGACCACGCGACGATCTGCGTGGTCGAGGAGCCCAAGGACGTAATCGCGATCGAGCAGGCCGGGACTTACCGGGGCGTTTACCACGTCCTGATGGGGAAACTTTCCCCCCTGGACGGGGTCGGGCCGGAGGATATCCGGATCGCGGCCCTGGAAGCCAGGGTGAAGCGCTCATCCCCCGCCGAGATCATTCTGGCCACGGGCCTGGATCCGGAGGGGGAGACGACCGCGCTCTACCTGGGACGGCTGCTGAAGCCGTTCGGGGTCAAGATCAGCCGCCTGGCGGCCGGGATCCCGGTGGGGGTTTCCATCGATTACGTCGATCCCGGGACCCTGACCCGGGCCATCGAGGGACGCCGTTCGGTCTGAGGGGGCCGGAGGTTGACAGGGCGGCTTGCCGGAGGCAATATATCAAAACCTTTAAGAACGGCCGCGGTATTCACATGTAGGCATGTAGAACTTCATGTTTCTTCATGCTCTTCATGGTGAAAAAGGGGGACTGAAGGAGACCAAGGAGAGGACATGGCGGAGATGACGGAAATCAGGTGGCACGGTCGGGGGGGGCAGGGGGCCAAGACCGTGGCGGAATTCCTGGCCCTGGTGGCCCTGGACGAGGGCAAATATAGCCAGGGTTTCCCCGAATACGGGCCGGAGCGTTCGGGCGCCCCGATCAAGGGATATACCCGGATGAGCACCGCCCCGATCAAGATGCATTCGGCGGTCTACAACCCCCAGGTGGTCCTGGTGCTGGACACCAGCCTGCTCGACTCGGTGGATGTCTGCGAGGGGATGTCCCCGGGCGGGACGGTGATCGTCAACACCACGCTTTCCCCCGGGGAGATTGTCGAGCGCCGGCCCGAGCTCAAGGACAAGAAAGTCTGGACCGTGGACGCCTCCGGGATCGCCCGCCAAGAAATCGGCAAGCCCATCCCCAACATGCCCATGCTGGGGGCGCTGGTCAAGGCTACCGGGGTGGTCGGCCTGGAGTCGGTGCAAAAGAATATCCGCGGGGAGTTTGCCGCCAAGTTTTCGGAAAAGGTCCTGGACGGGAACGTGCGGGCGGTGGAGCGGGCCGGCCGGGAAGCCAGGAGCAATTAGAATTTCAGGCACGGAGACGGACCATGTCGAGCGAGAAGCAACCGGGTTGGAAGGAAATCCCCATCGGGGGTGTGATTACCGAGGCCGGCAACGCCGTGCGCTACCGGACCGGGGACTGGCGCTCCGAGCGTCCGGTCCTGGACAAGGGCAAGTGCATCAACTGCCTGCAGTGCTGGGTATTCTGCCCGGACAGCTCGATCCTGGCCCGGGACGGGGAGATGGCCGGTTTCGACTACGATCACTGCAAGGGCTGCGGGATTTGCGCCCATACCTGCCCGGTCAAGGCGATCGAGATGATTCCCGAGGAGAAGGCCCGGGAGGTCCGGACCGACGAGTGGGGGGTCAAGCAGTAACCAACACCACAGCAGATACGGGGAATAGATGAGCAAGATACGAGCGCTGACGGGAAACGAAGCCGCCGCCGAGGCCATGCGGCAAATCGATCCGGACGTGGTTCCGGCCTACCCGATCACTCCCCAGACGGAGCTGATGCAGAAGTTCGCGGAGTTCGTGAACAACGGGCTGGTGGGGACCGAGATGATCCTGGTCGAGAGCGAGCATTCGGCCATGAGCGCGGCCGTGGGCGCCGCCGCGGCCGGGGCCAGGGTGATGACGGCTACCTCGGCCAACGGGCTGGCCCTGATGTGGGAAATCGTCTATATCGCCGCTTCCAACCGGCTCCCGATCGTGATGCCGGTGGTGAACCGGGCGCTCTCCGGCCCCATCAACATCCATTGCGACCACAGCGACACCATGGGCGCCCGCGACTCCGGCTGGATCCAGATCTACGCGGAAAACTGCCAGGAAGTTTACGACAACCTGATCCAGGCGGTCCGGATCGCCGAGAACCCCGGGGTGCTGCTGCCGGTGATGACCACCCACGACGGGTTCATTATCAGCCACACCATGGAGCGGGTGGATACCCTTCCCGACGAGCAGGTAAAGAAGTTCGTGGGGGAGAGGTCGCCCAAGTTCCCGCTCCTGGACACCGCCCACCCGGTGACCTACGGCCCGCTGGATCTGCAGGACTACTATTTCGAGCACAAGAAACAACAGGCCGAGGCGATGAAGGCGGCCGCGGCCGCCATCCTCAAGGCCGGGGAGGAATACGGGAAACTTTCCGGGCGAAGCTACGGATTTTTCGACGAGTACCTGACCGCCGACGCCGATTACATCGTGCTGGCGCTGGGATCGGGGGCAGGGACAGCCAAGGCGGCCGCCGACGAGCTCCGGGAACGCGGTTGGAAGGTCGGGGTCCTCAAGCTCCGGGTCTTCCGGCCTTTCCCGGCCAAGGAACTGGCGGCGGCGCTCTCCGGGGCCAAGGCCGTGGCGGTCCTGGACCGTTCGGAAGGCTTCAGCGGGATCGGGGGACCGGTTTTCCAGGAAGTGCGCTCGGCCCTTTACCGCGCGTCCGCGATCCCGGTTTCCGGCTATGTTTACGGCCTGGGCGGCCGGGACCTGCGCATCGACCAGGTCGGGCAGGTCTTTTACGACCTCAAGCAGGGACGCTATCACGAAGAGAACGCCTGCCACCTGGGCGTGAGAGAATAAGCAACCGAAGCGAGGTTTTCGTCATGGCTCTGAGCCTGAAAGAACTGTCAAAGAAGCCCGAGATCATCAGCCCCGGGCATCGGTCCTGCGCCGGCTGCGGGAGCGTAATCGCCATCCGCCAGGCCCTGATGGCCGTCGAGGGCCCGGTCGTGGTCGGTTTCGCCACCGGCTGCATGGAGGTCGCGACCACCATCTATCCCTACACGGCCTGGCGGGTTCCCTACATCCACAATGCCTTCGAAAACGCCGCCGCCACCATGAGCGGGGTGGAGACCGCCTACCGGGCCCTGAAGAAGCGGGGCAAGATCAGCCAGGAGATCAAGTTCATCACCTTCGGGGGAGACGGCGGCACTTATGACATCGGCCTGCAGTCGCTCTCGGGGGCGCTGGAGCGGGGCCACGACTTCCTCTACATCTGCTACAACAACGAGGCCTACATGAACACCGGGATCCAGCGCTCCTCGGCCACCCCGTTTAGGGCCTCGACCACCACCTGCCCGGCCGGGGACGTGATCCCGGGCAAGCCCCAGTTCCCCAAGGACCTGACGGCGATCGTGGCCGCCCATCACATCCCCTACGTGGCCCAGGCCTCGCCCCACGACTGGCGCGATTACATCGGGAAGGTGAAAAAAGCCCTTTCGATCAAGGGCCCCAAGTTCATCAATGTCCTGGCTTCCTGCTTCCGGGGCTGGCGGGTGCCCCAGTTCGACTCGATCGAGATCAACAAGCTGGCCGTGGACACCTGCTTCTGGCCTCTTTTCGAGATCGAGGACGGCCGCTACCAGCTCAACTACCGCCCTAAGGTCAAGGCCCCGATCGAGGAATGGATCAAGACCCAGGGCCGTTTCAGCCACCTCCTGCGCCCCGAGAACCGCGAACTCCTGAGGCAGTTCCAGGAATGGGTGGACCGGCAGTGGGAGGAGCTTCTGGCCAAGACCGGCCAAGAGGTGAAGAAGGTCCTCGTTTAAGGCCCGCCGTTCAGGCCATGACTACCCTGGCTTTGACCTGCCCCGCCGCCGCCATGGCGTTGCGGGTGTCCACGACCAGGCGGGCGTGCCGCCCCACCAGGCGGTAATCCACGCTGGTGTGATCGGTGGCGATCAGGACGGCGGCGCAAGCCTTCAAGCGCGCCGCGGTCAGGGGGACGGACTTCATCTTGTAGCGATAGCGCCGGGTGGGGGGAAGGACGGAGACGTAGGGGTCGTGATACTCGACCTTCGCCCCCTGCTCGAGCAGGAGCTCGATCAGGCGCAGGGAGGGCGACTCCCTCATGTCATCGACGTCGCGCTTGTAGGCCACCCCGAGCAGGAATACCCGGCTTCCCCTCAGGCTCTTGCGTTCGTCGTTAAGGGCGAGCCGGAGCCGCGCGACGACATATTCCGGCATCGAGGTGTTGATTTCCCCGGCCAGCTCGATGAAACGGGTCGGGATCTCGAATTCGTGCGCCCGCCAGGTCAGGTAGAAAGGATCGATCGGGATGCAGTGCCCGCCCAGCCCGGGGCCGGGGTAGAAGGGCATGTAGCCGAAAGGCTTGGAGGAGGCGGCCCGGATCACCTCCCAGACGTTGATCCCCATCCGGTCGAAGACGAGCTTGAGCTCATTGACGAGGGCGATGTTGATGGAGCGGAAAATGTTTTCCAGGAGCTTGGTGGCCTCGGCGGCGTCGGGGCTGGAAACCAGGACCGTTTTCGGGACGATGGCGCCGTAAAGGGCGTCGGCCAGGTCCCGGCAGGATAAGGTCAGGCCCCCGATTACCTTGGGGATGGTCCCGGTGGAGAACTTCGGGTTGCCGGGGTCCTCGCGCTCGGGGGAGAAGGCGAGAAAGAAATCCTTTCCCGCCCTCAGTCCCCCGGCTTCCAGGGGAGGCTGGAGCACCTCCCGGGTCGTGCCCGGATAAGTCGTGCTTTCCAGGACGATCAACTGGCCCGGGCGGAGGTAACGCGCGATGGTGGAGGCGGTGGATTCGATGTAGGACATATCGGGATCGCGGTGCCGGGTCAGGGGGGTGGGCACGCAGATGAGGACGCAGTCGGCCCGGGGCAATTCCCCGAAGTCGGTGGTGGCGCAACAATTTTGGCGGCCGGACAGTTCCCGGACCGAAGCGGACGGGATATGCTTGATAAAACTCTTGCCGGCGTTGATCTTGGCGACCTTGGTCTCGTCGAGGTCGAAACCGAGGACCGGAAACCCGGCTTTGGCGAACTCGATGGCCAGGGGAAGGCCGACGTAGCCCAGGCCGATCACTCCCACCACGGCCCGGCGTTTCTCGATCAGGCGCATCAGCGCCGCGGCTTGGGGATTCTTCATTCTTCCTCCACGGATATCACAGGTTAACCGCGTCATATCACATGTAGACATGTAGGACATGTAGAAAATCTGCTTTTCTCACGCCAAAACGCAGAGACGCAAAGACGCCAAAAACTGATTCGTCCACAGATTTCACAGATTAAAACTTCATGCTCTTCATGATCTTCATGGTAAGAAAAAAAATTCTCTGTGGCCTCTGGTTTCCCTCTGTGCTCTCTGTGGTAAGGAAGTTAGGCTGAAGGAACCGCCGCCGCATTCACATGTAGACATGTAGGACATGTAGAAAATCTGCTTTTCTCACGCCAAAACGCAGAGACGCAAAGACGCCAAAAACTGATTCGTCCACAGATTTCACAGATTAAAACTTCATGCTCTTCATGATCTTC